>CAJMEU010000018.1 GCA_905212515.1 uncultured Oscillospiraceae bacterium
CAGCCGCAGCACGGCCGCCCGGCGGATCAGCGGATCGGCCCCCGCCGGGTCCGCCGCCTGTTCCGCACACTGCACCGTCATCTGTAAAAGCAGCAGGTTCGCCATCGACGCGCCCGTGCCCAGCACGGCGCCCCACACCACCTGCGGGCCCCACACGCCCAGCGCGCGCAGCACGCCCAGCATGGCCATCGTGCACGCCGCCGCGCACAGCGCCAGCGGCGCGTGGGCTTTCAGCACCGTTTTAAACTTCATGCTTGACCTTCCTCCCTTTGGGCGTGGCCGAGTTCAGCCCCACCGAGGCAAACACCAGCACAAACCCCGCCAGGCTCAGCAGGGTCAGCTTGTCGCCGAAAAACAGCACGCTGCACAGCACGGAGGTCACCGGCTCCACCAGGGTGGAGAACGACGCTTTCACCGCGCCCACCTGGGCGATGCCCGCGTTGAGCATGGTGAAAGAAAAGCCGATGATGACCGCGTATCCCAGTTGGATGAGCCACAAAGGCAGCGAGGCCGGCAGGGCAATGCTGCCCGTGGCCAGGGCGTACAGCAAAAATACCGCCGCGGAAACGCCCGACATATAGGTGATGGTCACCGGCAGCGGCAGCTCGCCCAGGCGGAACAGCTCGTTGCCCAGGATGTAAAAAGAATAGGTGAAGGACGACAGCAGCGCCAGCACATAGCCCAACGCGCCGCCGCCCGCGGCCCCGCCCGGCAGCGAGATACACGCCATGCCCGCGATGGACAATACGATGGCCAGGGCCGAAAACAGCGTGCCCTTTTTGTGCAGCAGAACCATGGAGCCCACCGTCACCACCGTGGGGTAGAGGAAATGGATCACCGTGCCCGTGCCCACTGAAATATAGCGGAACGAGCTGGCCAGCAGCAGCGTGGTGCAACCCATGCCCATCAGGCCGGTGAGGCACAGCTTCACCGTGCGCGCCGCGCCCAGCCGCAGGGAAAGCCCCTTGGCCCGGCACACACAGGCCGCGGCCGCGCATAAAAACAGGTTGGACAGCAAAATGCAATTGGTCTCCGTCATTCCCTGCTCGATCAGAAATTTCAGCACCGACGGCGCCGTGCCAAAGCCGACGGCCGCCAGGATGCAGCAAAGGATCCCTTTTTTCATCATTTCTCCCTCTGATCATGGGAGCCCCGCGCTTTACTCGCCCAGCACCTGTACGCCCAGGCCCACGGTCCGGTGGACGGACAGCTCGTGCATGCCCAGGTTTCCATAAAAACACAGCGAGAACCAGCAGCCGCAGCGCACCGCCGCCACCTTGACACAGAAATTCTGCCCCACATTGGCGTCCATGATCCGGCTGCCCATCGCCGCCTCCCAGGTGGCGTGGGCCACAGGATGGATGTGCTGTGCCTTTTTCTCGATCAGCCCCTCGTTGAGGCACAGGCCGATCACGCTGCGGATGGCCTTCGAGCGGCCCGCCACGTCGTTGCCCGAAAGCATGGTCACCGCGCACCGCGCGCCCATGGCGCGGTACTGGCGCACCAGCTCCCGTTCCACATCCTGATTCTGCGACATGGCAAGCAAAACTGAAATACGCGCAGGGTCCATGTCTTTGTCAAATACAAATTTTTCCAGGTCCAGCATCATTTACTCGCTCCTCTCTACAAAGCCCGGCGGCATGAAAGCCGCCGGGTGACGCCAAAACTTGCGAACGTTTTACAGCATATTCAGGTCGATCTCTGTTTTCAAAAATTGCTCCACGATCTTCTGGGTATCACAGATGTCGTTCATATGGAACACCTCCACCGGCGAGTGGGAGAACCGCCGCGGCAAAGCCAGCGTGGCCACGCCCATGCCGGTTCCGGCGTACACGGCGCCCACGGCGTCGGTGATATAGCCCGCGCCGTTGAAGGCGAATTCCTGGTGCTTCGCGCCCGTCCGGGCCGCCGCGTCCCGCAGCGCCGCCACCAGCTTGGGGTGGCTGCCCGCCCGCAGGCCGAAGCCCGCGTAGGTCTGGCTGTGCACCAGGACGGGCCCCTTTTTCAGGGCGATGGGCAGCTCTTTTTCAAAATCGCAGTCCGGCACGTCCCCGCAGGGGATGGTGTCCAGGAACAGCCCGTACAGCGGCGCGTATTTGGTCACCGGCGCGGCCACGGCCTTCACCGTCGTCTCCTCCAGGATGTTGAATACCGCGCACACCTCGCCATGAAGGTCCTCGGCCTTCAGCTCCTTCAGCGTCTCGATGATCACCGCGCACAGCGCCCGGTCGTCCGCCGCGCGGGTGCACATGTAGTCGCCGTCCGCGCCCAGGCACTCGGCCGGGGATTCGGGCACGATCTGCGCGCCCGGGCGGATGCCCAGGGCCTCGGCCTCCTCGCGGGAATCCACAAAAATGTCCACGTAGCTTTGGCCCACAGTCTGGGCTTTGGCCATCTGCTCGGGCGTCAGCAGGTGGCCGGCGCGCACGCCCACCACGCCTTTCACCACGCCCTTGTCGCCTTTCACCAGTACCCGGCGGCCCGGCAGGCAGGCCACGGTAGCCCCGCCGATGGCGTCGAAATACAAAAAGCCTTTGGCGCTGATGGATTTCACCTCATAGCCCACTTCGTCCATGTGCGCCGTCACCAGCACGCGGGGGCCGGGATGGGCGCCCTTTTTCAGGGCCACCAGCGTGCCGTTGGGCAGTTGTTCCATGCTGTCCACGTCGTCCTTCAGGGCGTCGTAAATGTACTTTGCCACGTCCCATTCATAGCCGCTCACCCCGATGATCGCGGTCAGCTCGGCCACGCGCCGGCGCAGGCGTTCTTTCATCTCTATCATATCATATCCTTCTTTCCATTGAAAATCATTCCGCATCGGTCAGATCAATTTCTTTTTATACAGCCCGTAGGTGATGAGGATGGTGCCGAAAATGCTGCCCACGATGCACACCCACGCGGGCACGCCCACCAGGCGCAGGATGATGGCGATGGGCAGCGCATACAGCGCGATCTTGAATTTTTTCACCGCCATGGAGGCAAAGCAGGCGCCGAACAGCGAGGGCAGGATAAAGCTGGACATGGCCGAGGTGACGGCCTCGGGCAAAAAGGACAGCAGCGTCGAACCCGCCACCACCGCCACGGTGAGGAAGATGATGTTGGTGACCACAGAGCCGCAGATGGCCAGGATGCCCACCACTTCGCCTTTCTGCGAAGAGGGCTCCACGCCGATCACGTCCTGGGCCGTGGAGGCCGCGGGCAGGCGGATCTGGGAAATGTTGCCCGACAAAATGCCGATGTAGGTGCCGGTGGTGCCGAAAATGGGGAAGTAGGAAATGGGCTCCACCAGGTAGAACGCGCCGAAGGCGATGGCGATGCTGCCCCAGGCGCTCAGCATGTGGGAGAGGTCGGGCCAGACGCCGTAGGCCACCAGCAGGTACAGGTTGGGCAGGAAGCTGGCCAGGATGGCCAGCCCCACGGTGATCGTGCCCACGCGGATGGACGGCCTGGTGAACGATTTCTCATAGTCCACCGTTGTGACGTTTTTATCATTCATTGTCTCTGCCTCCTTTCAGCGCACAAGCGCGCCGACGATGATGCCGGCCACGATGGCGATGCCCAGTCCGTACTCCTTCAGCCACGTGGCCTTTTGGGACAGCTTTACACAGGCCAGCATCACCACGGTGCCCGTGATGCACGCCCACGCCGCGGGCGGAACGCTGACGATCTGGATATAATACTGGGACGCCATGTAGCCGAACAGGCCGATCGACGCCGCACAGGTGATCAGGCCCAGCCACACCTCGTCGCCGCCACCCACCTTTTCACGCACCTTGCCCATGCGGGGCGTCAGCAGCAGCACCACCAGCAGCCAGCCGCAGCCGTTCAGGGCCATGGTCAGCCAGGAGTTGGCCATCACGGTGATGTCATAGCCCGCGCCGCCCATCTCCACGCCGTAGGCCGCCGCGCCCGTGGCCGCGGCCGTCAGCTCCGTGGCCGCCGCGCCGATCATGGACAGGCGCATCCAGGCCAGCGGCCCGCCCACGGTGGCGATCATGCTGATGGCGCCGATGAAGCAGGAAATGGACGGCCCCACGGCGGTGATCATGCCGCTGCGGAAGCTTTTGGTGCACTGCTCTTTGGACAAACCCACCAGCGGGGCGGTTTTGTAGCACAGCTTGGCGAACGAGACGGACTGCACCACGATGATGGCCACGCAGGCAAAGGCGCACAGCCAGACGGGCCAGCTATTGGCAATTGCTAAATAATCCATACAGAAACCTCCATTACATCCTTAAGATTTGATCGCGAACCCTTCGGTGACTGGCCAGTCTGAAAAGATTCAATGAAAAATAGCGCCAGGCTATTTTTTTCCTGTGTGGGTCTGCTGCCGTACAGTCAGACAAAAACAAAAAAGAGCCGCAGACTATTTTTTCGGCCATGTGGGCCATCTTGGCCCACGGCCATAGAGATAAGTTTTTTATTGCGTGAGCAATAAAAAAAGAGCAAAAAGCCGAACGGCCTTTGCCGTCGGTTCTTTACTCTTTACTCAAACGCATTTACATCTGGCCGCGGCACAACGCCGCCGGCACAGAAATCCAATCCATACTCATTTGCTTTTATTCAATTGTCTGTATTTAGATTAGCAGGTCGGGGCCCAATTTACAATAGTTTTTTTCAAAATCTTATATTTTTGTAGTTTTTACACAACATCCGGCCGGTTTTTTTGTAGCGATGACCATGGGCCGACCGGCAAAAAACAGGTGCGGGCAGCCTTTGCCGGCCGCCCGCACCCAGTCTCATCACTGTTTTGTCTTGTACATCGCCTCGTAATATTTCTGGTAGTCGCCGCTGGTGACGTGGCTCATCCACTCCTCGTTGGCCAAATACCAGTCGATGGTCTTGACGATGCCCTCCTCGAACGGCGTCTCCGGGTACCAGCCCAGCTCGTCCTTGATCTTGGTGGGGTCGATGCCGTAGCGGCGGTCATGGCCCAGCCGGTCGGCCACATACTGGATCAGCTCCTCGCTGATGCCGTCGTCGGCCAGTTTCTCGTGCAGCTCCCGGATGATGGTCTTCACAATAAAGATGTTCGGCCGCTCGTTGTGGCCGCCCACGTTGTACACTTCGCCGTCCCGGCCGCCGTTTGCCACCATATCGATGGCCTTGCAGTGATCCTCCACATACAGCCAGTCCCGCACGTTCATGCCGTCGCCGTACACAGGCAGGTGCTTGTGGTGCTTCACGTTGTTGATCATCAGCGGGATCAGCTTTTCCGGGAACTGGTAGGGCCCGTAGTTGTTGGAGCAGCGGGTGATGTTCACCGGCATGCCGTAGGTGTCGTGGAAGGCCGTCACGAATAGATCCGCGCTGGTCTTGGAGGCGGAATAGGGGCTGTGGGGGCACAGGGGCGTCTCCTCTGTGAAATAGCCCTCCGCCCCCAGGGACCCGTACACCTCGTCCGTGGACACCTGCAGGTATTTTTTGCCCGCGGCCCATTTCCCGTCCCGGTACCAGGCGTTTTTGGCGCACTGCAGCAGGTTCACCGTGCCCAGCACGTTGGTCTCCACAAAAATTTCGGGATTTGAGATGCTGCGGTCCACGTGGCTTTCGGCGGCGAAGTTGATCACGCAGTCAAAGTCGTACTGTTCAAACAGCTTTGTCACCAGGCTGCGGTCGCAGATATCGCCCTGGACGAACACGTGGCGGGCGTCGCCCTCCACTCCCTTCAAATTCTCCAGGTTGCCGGCATAGGTCAGCTTGTCCAGGTTCACCAGGCGGATGTCGTCGTACTTGCCCAGCATGTAATACACGAAGTTCGAGCCGATAAAGCCGGCGCAGCCGGTGATCAGATAGGTTTTCATGGTCATTCCTCCGGTTCCCAATTTTCAAAAAAGCAGGCCAGCGCCTCTTTCCAGTCCCGCATGTCGTTGCCCACCGTGCAGCGCAGCATGGCGTTGTCCAGCGCGGAATAAGCGGGCCGGTCCGCGCTGGCGGGGTTCATCTGCTTGTATTCCGGGCTGGTGCAAGGCGTCACCACCGCGTCCACGCCGGCCAGGCGGATGATCTCGGCCGCGAAATCGTACCAACTGCAGATGCCCTCGCCGGTGCAGTGGTACACGCCGTACTCCTTGGTCACCGCCAATTTCAGCAGATGGTGGGCCAGGTCCTCGGCGTTGGTGGGGTTGCCCAGCTGGTCGTTCACCACGGTCAGCCTGCCGTTTGCCTTGCCCGCGCGCACCATGGTCTTGACGAAATTCTTGCCCGCGTAGCCGTACAGCCAGGCCGTGCGCACAATGAAATACCGGCTGCACAGCGTACGCACGTATTCCTCGCCCAGCAGCTTTGTCTTGCCGTACATAGAGATGGGCGCCGGCTGCTCGTACTCGGCCAGGGGCGCGCCGGCGTTGCCGGGGAACACGTAGTCCGTGGACACGTGCAGCAGCTTCGCCCCCACCTCCTCGGCGGCCATGGCCAGGTTGCGCGCGCCGACGGCGTTCACGCGGAAGGCGTCGTCGCGGTTTTTCTCACACCCGTCCACGTTGGTGTAAGCCGCGCAGCTGATGATGGCGTCAGGCTGGTGGCGGCGCACGAAGGCGGCCACGGCGTGCCGGTCGGTGATGTCCAGGGTTTCAAAGCCCGGCAAGCCCACGTCCGTGGCCAATACCGTGGCGTGCTGCAATTTTTCCGGGATGGGGCCCAGGGCGCTGCCGCCCTTGTCCAACTGGCGGCGCAGCTCGGTGCCCAATTGGCCGCCGGCGCCGGTGATGAGAATTTTCATAGCTTCTCCTTTTGCGTTTGCGCGAAGGCCCGGGCGGGCGTCCGCGTCAATAATAGATCTTATCCTCGGCCACCTGCTTCAAATGCTGGCCGTAGGGGCTTTTGCCATAGCGCGCGGCGCTTTCCAGCAGCTTTTCCCGGGTGATCCACCCGTGCCGGTAGGCGATCTCCTCCGGGGCGGAAATCTTAATGCCCTGGCGCTTTTCCACCATGCGCACAAAATCCGCCGCGTCCACCAGGCTGTCCATGGTGCCGGTGTCCAGCCAGGCAAAGCCCCGGCCCAGCCGCTGCACATCCAAATCGCCCTGCCGCAGGTACAAATCGTTCAGCGTGGTGATCTCCAGTTCGCCCCGGTCGCTGGGCTTCACCTGCTTTGCCAGCTCCACCACGCGGCTGTCGTAGAAATACAGGCCCGTGATGGCGTAGTTGGATTTTGGCCGGGCGGGCTTTTCCTCCACGCTCAGCACGCGTCCCTCTTTGTCGAACTCCACCACGCCGAAGCGCTCGGGGTCCGTCACGTAATAGCCGAACACCGTGGCCCGGCCCTTTTGGGCATTGTCCACCGCGGCCTTCAGCAGGTTGGAAAAGTTGTTGCCGTAGAAGATATTGTCGCCCAGCACCATGGCGCAGGGCTGGCCGGCGATGAATTCCTCGCCCAGCAAAAAGGCCTGGGCCAGGCCGTCCGGGCTGGGCTGCACCTTGTAGCTCAGCTTCACGCCGAACTGGCTGCCGTCGCCCAGCAGCGCCTCGAAGCGGGGCGTGTCCTCGGGGGTGGAGATGATAAGGATGTCGTCGATGCCCGCCAGCATCAGGGTGGACAGCGGGTAATAGATCATGGGCTTGTCATACACGGGCAGCAGTTGCTTGGACGTGACCATGGTCAGCGGATACAGGCGCGTCCCGGAGCCGCCGGCTAGGATGATACCTTTCATGTGGACGGTCTCCTTTTCTTTTAGTAGCGCTGATTTGCTTTAGTAAAATTGAAAGCCCCATTTTTTCCAGTAGCGGCCCATGCTGCGCACTTGGCGCAGAAAGCTGCGGGCGCTTTTGTGGGTGTCGCGGTGCCAGGCGTGGGTCACGGACGTGACGGGCACGTAGCACACCCGGCCCTCGGCCAGGGCCTTGAGGGTGATGTCGGCGTCCTCCACGTACATGAAATAGCCCTCGTCGAACCCGCCGATCTTTTGGAACACCTGGGTGCGCATGACAAAGAAGCTGCCCGTGCAAAAACCGATGTCCTGCACGCTTGCCAAATTCTCGTCCCGCATCAGGTACCGCCGCTCGGCCCCTTTGCAGAAGGGCGACACCCGGGCCGCCAGCGCGCAGAAGGTGGGAAAGCGCTTGGGGGTGTACTGCTCGGCCCCGTCAGGGAACCGCAGACGCGGGGTGGCCATCACCACGTCCGGGTGGGCGTCCATCCAGGCGCACAGGGCGGCGAGGGAGTCCTCGGTCAGCTCCACATCTGGGTTCACCACGAAGTGATACTGCGAGGCCAGCTTGTCCCGCACCGCGTTGTGCCCGGCGCCGAAGCCCCGGTTTTCGGGCAGGCACAGCACCTCCACGCGGTTCGGCCCCGCGTCCAGCGCCGCGGCTTGCAGACGGGCGGACGCGCCGTCGGGCGAGGCGTTGTCCACCAGATACAAATCCAGATGCACGCCCCTTGTGTGCGTCAGCAAACTTTGGGCCGCGCGCAGCGCCTCGTCGGCGCCGCCGTACACCACGATACAGGCGCTCACGTTCGTTTCTTGCTTCATGGTCCAGGGATGCTCCTATCCTATTTTAGCCTCTTCATTATACCCCACCGGGCGGTTTTTGTAAACGGCTTTTGTATATCCTGGGCCCGGGCTGCAAATCCTATGCATCGGGTGATGCATGATGAAAAAGCAAGCGGCACTATTCTGCACCGGCGCCGTGGGGTACAGCGCCATCGAGATCGCGGCGCGGGGCCATACCCACTGGACCATGACCCTCTTGGGCGGGGCGTGCCTGGTGGGGCTGTACGCCCTGGCCTGTGCCTGGGCGGCCCGCCCCCTGTGGCTGCAGGCGCTGGCCGGGGCGGCGGGCATCACGGCGGCGGAGCTGGCCGTGGGCCTGGTGGTGAACCTGGGCCTGGGCTGGCAGGTGTGGGACTACGGCAAGGAATTCGGCAATTTCCTGGGCCAGATCTGCCCGCTGTTCAGCTTCTACTGGTTCCTTTTGTGCTACGCGCTGCTGGGCAGCATACGCCTTGTGCGCCGCCGGCGCGAGGCGGCCGCCCAAAGCGGGGCCTGAAGGGCGGAAAAGGCGCGTTTCTGCGTCCGCAAGGGCAAACAAGATGCACAAAACCGCCGGGAAAGTGGCCCCCGGCGGTTTTGTGCGCTTTTTTTGCGGTGTTTTTTCGTCGTTTTTGCTGTTTTTTCGCTGTTTTTTCAAACTTTTCGCTTGTTTTTCGCATGTTTTTTTCCCTGCTTTTCGGGCCGTTTTCAGCGGATCTGCTTGTTGCGGTACTCGTTGGCGCTCATGCCCTCCAGCTTTTTGAAGGTGCGGGAGAAATGGGTCACGTCCGAAAAGCCCACGGCCTCGCTGATCTCCCACACCCGCAGGGCCGGGTCCCGCAGCAGCTCCTTGGCCTTGGCGATGCGCACCCCGCTGAGCAGGTCGGAAAAGCTTTTGCCCGTGTGCTTGCTGATCAGCTTCGACAGGTGCCACTGGCTGACGTATACCTGGTCGGCCACGTCGGGCAGGGTCAGCTTGTCGGCGTAGTGCTCCTCGATGTATTTCACCGCGTTCTTGATGATGAAATTCTGCGCGTTCTCCGCCTCGGCCACGGCGGCTTCGGCCTCGCTGTCCGGGGCGCCGGGTGCTTCCTCCTCCCCCTGCGCGCCGCCGGCCGCGTCCAGGCGGCGCACCATTTCGGCCAGAGCCTCCTCCAGGTCGGCCATTTTGCTGGGCTTCACCAAATAGCGCGCCACCCCCAGGCCGATGGCCCGCTGGGCGTACTCAAAATCCGGATAGCCGGACAAAATCGTCACCTGCATGCCGGGGAATTCGCTGCGGATGGCCGCGATCAGCGCCAGGCCGTCCAAACCGGGCATGCGGATGTCGGTGAACAGGATGTCCGGCCGCTGGGCGCGCATCACGCGCTGGGCCTCCAATCCGTCGGAGGCCGCAGCCACCACCTGGCAGCCGTATTTTTCCCAGGGCATCACCTGCCGCAGGCCGTTCACGATGATGTCCTCGTCGTCCACGATGATGACTTTATACACGGGTGAGCCACCTCCATTATTTTCCATTATAGCACATCGGCGCCGTTTTTGCACGCTGCGCGGCTTTTTCACACAAAGACCTCTTTCCCCGGAAAGGAAAGAGGTCCTGTAAAAGCGGGCGCCGCGGGCGCGGCCGCTCAGCCCTTGACGGCGCCGGCGGTCAGGCCCTTGATGATGTTTTTCTGCAAAACGATGTACACCACCAGCACCGGCACCACCACCAGCACGATGGCCGCGCACAGCAGGCCGTTGTTGGTGCCGCCCTGGCTGGTGATCTCGCTGAGCAGGCGGGTGATGGAATAGGTGCGCTTGTTGGACAAAAAGAACATCTGGGTGAACAGGTCGTTGTAGCTCCACAGGAAGGCGAAGATGCCCACGGTGGCGAAGCTGGGCTTGGCCAGCGGCATCACGATGCGGAAGAAGATCTGGAACACGTTGTACCCTTCCAGATAGGCCGCCTCCTCCAGGTCGATGGGGATGGAGGAGCGGATGAAGCCCATCAATACGATGATGGCAAAGGACAGGTTGCCGGCGATCTGGGGCAGGATGACGCACAGCCGCGAGAAGAAGCGGCTTTCAAAGTGCACCAGGCCCCAGCTGTTCAGCATGCGGAACACGGGGATGATGGTGCTGAACACCGGGAACATCATGGAGGCGATGACCAGGCTGTGCAGCACGGGCCGCATTTTGAACTGGTAGCGCGCCAGCGCGTAGGCCGCCATGCCGGCCAGCACGATGACCACCACCGTCACCGAGATGCTGATGACCAGGCTGGTGACATAGGCGTTGCCCAGGTCCACCCGGTCCCAGGCGGTGGCGTAGTGGTCGGTGGTGAAGGTCTCGGCCGTGGGCCACTGGAACACATGGTTGCGGATGGCGGATTTGGTTTTGAACGAGCTCATGATCACCCAGATGAAGGGATATACCGTGGTGGCGGCCCACAGGGTCAGCACCAGATAGATCAGGAGCTTGGAAGGGGAAAAGCCTTTTTTCTCAATCATTTTCGCCGCCCCCTCAATAATCTTTCTCTTTAAAGATGGCGTTGGCCACCTGGCTGATGACCACGCCCAGCACCACGATGAGGATGGCGATGGTGGAGGCGTAGTCCACGTCGCCCGTGTTGTAGGTGACGTTGTACATATAGGTGCCGGTGAGCCAGCTGCGGTCCATGGGGATGCCGCGGCCCAGCATCCCCCAGGGCAGCTCGCAGGCCGTCAGCGCGCCGGTGATGGCCAGGGTGAGGCAGGTGCACAGGGTGTTGTGCAGCAGGGGCACCGTCAAATAGCGGATACGCTGCCAGCCCGTGGCGCCGTCGATGGCGGCGGCCTCGTACAGTTCCGGCGAGATATTGTTCAGGCCGGTGACGATGATGACAAAGTAGAAGCCCACGTACTGCCACATAACGGGCGTCATCATGGTCACCATGAAATGGCCTTCGTCTTTCCAGTCGATATTCTGGGCGATGAGGCCCAGGCGCGTCAGGATCTCGTTCAGCACGCCGCCGTTCATGGCGAAGATCATGTTGAACAGCAGGCCCAGCGCCGTGGCGGAGATGACGATGGGGAAGAAATAGACGGTGCGGAACACCTGGGAGCCCACGGTGATCTGGTCGATCAGCAGGCCCAGCACCAGGGCGATGCCCACCTGGAACACCACGGTGGCCAGCATCATCCACATGGTGTTGCCCAC
This sequence comes from uncultured Oscillospiraceae bacterium, assembly GCA_905212515.1. Lineage (GTDB taxonomy): Bacteria > Bacillota > Clostridia > Oscillospirales > Ruminococcaceae > Ruthenibacterium. The sequence goes on from CAJMEU010000018.1 coordinate 11,655, forward strand.
GGCCGTGCGCATTTTGGCATCGGTGAATAGCTTTGCGTAGTTTTCCCACAAGGGCGTATTCCAGCCCTGCGCGGCGCTGCCCAGCCCCTCGATGCTGGCGAAGCTGTTGATGAAGTTCATCACGAACGGGTAGTATAAAAACACGATCATGAAGAGGAACGCCGGCAGCAGGAACAGCCAAAGCGGGCCTTTTTTCTTATAAATCGCGGAATTGTTCATTCCGGTACGCCCCCTTTTCTCAAAAGAAGGCCGGGAGCCGACAGCTCCCGGCCTTTGCGGCTTATGGATGTCTCACGTGCCGGAGGCTCAGCTCAGGCCCAGGGCGGTCTCGATGGCTTCCTCGGCGGTGATGTTGCCGGTGACGACGTCCTTCACGGAGGCGAACAGCGCGTCGCGCGGGCCCTGGTCCACCAGGTCCTGCGCGGCCCCGGCGATGCCGGTGGCGCCCGCGTTCACTTCCAGGGCGGTGGTCTCCAGGCTGTTGAAGGTGCGGCCCTCAGAAGGCGTGCCTTCGGCCAGGGCGTTCATGGCGGTGGGGTTGTAGCTGGCCACCACGTTGTCCTGGGTCATGCTGCGCACGAAGCTGACGGCGACGTCCCGCTTGGCGGGGTCGTCCCATGCCTTTTTGGTGATGTAGAAGCCCATGGACAGGCCGCCCACCACGTCGGTGGATTTACGGCTGCCCTGGCCGGGCACGTAGGTCACGGTGAAGTCGTCCAGATTCTCGGCGTTGTCGGCGATAGAGCCCATCTTCCAGGAACCGTCGATGAGGAAGGCGGCGTTGCCGGCCATGAACTCGTTGAAGGCGTCGCCGTCGGTGCAGGTCAGGGTGTTGGGCAGGAAGTAGCCTTTTTCATACAGCTCCTTCATGTCGTTCAGGCCGGCGGCCCAGCGGGCCTCCTCGGCGTCGCCCTTGGCCGCGGGGGCCGCGGTGTGGCTGGAGGGGTTGCCCTCGATGTGGTTATAGGCGCAGAACTCGAACCAATAGTGGGGGATCTCCGCCAGGGAGGCGGCGATGGGGGCGTAGCCCGCGTCTTTGATCTTCTGGCAGATGTCCTGGAACTCTGCCCAGGTGGTGGTGGGGCCGGGCAGCTCGGCGCCGGCGGCGTCCAGCACGGCCTTGTTGACGAACAGGTTCTCCCAGTAGCCGATCAGGGGCAGGGCGTACACGTTGCCGTCCACGGGGGAGGCGCAGGAGCCCTTCATCAGGTCTTCCTTCATATTGGTGCCGTATTCGGGATACACGGTGCGGATCTCATCCAGAGAGACCACTTTGCCGCTCTCCACCAGTTTGTTGGCGTCCGCGCCGTTGTAGTAGTACAGCACGTCGGGCTCGGCACCCGTCTCGAACATGGTGAGGATCTTGGCCTTGAATTCCTCGTTGTAAGTACCGGAGCCGTCCAGCACGGTGTTGCCCGTGGCGGCTTCCCAGGTTTTGTAAGCCAGCTCGTAATCCTTGCGGTTGCCGTCGTCGCCGCCGAAGCTGGTGATGACATTCAGTTCCACGGGGCCGGCAGGCTCCGTGGAACTGACAGCGGACCCGCTGTCAGCCGGCGCCGCGCTGGCGGGCGCGCTGCTGGAAGATGCGCCGCCGCAGGCGGCCATACTCAGACACATCGTAAGGGCAAGAAGCAATGCCAATGTCTTTTTCATGTTGTTTTCCTCCATAAAGTTTTCTCGAATCGCACGGTCACATCCGCGCTTTCTTCGATTCCCATTGTATGACTTTCGCGGAGGATTTTTAAGTGCACGATTTGTTTTTTCTTTTCATTTATTGCTCGTCTTGTTTAACCTTTATACATATTTTACAAATTGTAAGCCCGTTTTTGTCTATGTTGACAGAAACCCCGCTGTCCGGGCCATACAGCACCTTCAGGCGCTGGTTCACGTTGCGGATGCCCAGGGAGGTGTGGCCCGTGCCCGCGGGCGGGGCCTCGTCCCGCAGAAGCTGCTCGATGCGCTCCATGTCCCGGCCGGTCATCACGCCGTCGTTGGCCACGGCCAACTCCAGCAGATCGCCGCTGCGGCGGGCGGAAATGGTGATGGTGCCCTTGTTGGCCGGGCCGATGCCGTGATCCACCGCGTTTTCCAGGATGGGCTGCAGCACCAGGCGGGGCACGGGGCAGTCCAGGGTGTCCGGGTCGATCTGCTTATGCACGGTCAGGCGCTTGCCCAGGCGCTCCTTGATGATATAAAGGTAAGCGTCCACGTACATCAGCTCCTGGGAAAGGTGCACGGTGGCGCGCTTGTCCCGGTCCATGGCCGCGGTGAGGATGGTGGACAGCGCCTCCAGCATGCCGCACACCTTTACGTCGCCGGCCATGCGGGCCTCCCAGTTGATGATCTCCAGCGTGTTGTTCAAAAAGTGGGGGTTGATCTGGCTTTGCAGCGCCATGATGCGCGCGTCCCGCAGGGCCAGCTCCTCGCGGTAGATATGCTCGAACTGGCTTTGCAGCTGGCCGGACATGGTGTTGAAGCTGTCGCCCAGGGCGGAAAATTCGCTGCTGGACATGGCGGACATGTCCACCTGGGTGCCGAAGGCGCCCTGCTCGATGCGCGCGGCGCCCTTCATCAGCGTGCCGATGGGGCGGTTCACCTTGCGGTTCAGATACACCAGCACCCCGCCCAAAAGGGGCAGGAAAGCCGCGCACATCACCACCACGGCCAGCTCGATGGTGCGCCGTTCCTGCCAGAGGGACAGGGGCAGCGCCCGCACCAGGTAATGCAGCTGAAAATCGGACGCGCGGCGGCTGCCGCTCATCGACACCAGCTGGCCCTCCCGGGCATAGGCGTCCCGTTCCGCCGGCTCCCAGCCGTCCGGCGCCTCGCCGGACACCGTTACCTGGGTGTCGTTCAGCCAGATGGTGACATCCTGCTGCCAGACGATGCCGCGCATGGCGTCCAGGGCGTCGTCGGCCAGTTCCAGCACCAGCAGGGCGTAGGGGCCGCGGTACAGATCCACCAAGTTGCGCACCAGGTACGTGCGCCCCTCCACCACATAAAACTGCACATAGGTGTCCAGCTGCTGCGCCTGGCTGCGCAGGACGGGCATCACGTTTTCCCGCAAATCGGGCCGGCGGTTGAACGTCTCACCCAGGCCCAGGGTGCAGTAAAACTCGTGCCCGGGCGCGTTGTTGAAGCTGAGGGCCGCGGCGGTGAACTGGCTGTTGTCCTGATATTGTTTGTTCAGGAACTCGGTGACGGTCTTGTACATCACCAGATCGTCCATTTTGCCGTCCTGGTTGTCCCGCCAGGCATTGCGCAGGGTGGTGTCGTAGCTGGCGGTGCGGCTGGACGCGATGGCCGCCTCCAGCTGGGACACGGTGATGTCCACCGCGCTGCTGACGCTGCTTTCCAGGGTGTCCTGCACCTTTTTGTCAATGCTGGACAGCACGTACCGGCTGCCGCCCCACAAAAGCGCCGCCACGGGCAGCACCCAGCACAACAGCAGGATCAGCACGATGCCAGTTAAACTTCTTGCGCTTTTTTTCGACTCCATCGCCCCCATGCGCCCTCTATTCTACTTGCCTGAACATTCTTGCTTTCTTGGCCCGCACGGCCATGGGCCGGGCGGGCCGCCGACGTGACAGCAAAAAGAAGCGATTTTGTATGCGCAGCGCGCAAAATCGCTTCTTTCGGCGCCGGGAGGCCGCAGGCGGCCTATTTCCCCTTTTTCTCCGCGCCCTGTTTCGCGTGGTGGGCCGTCGGCGGCACGGGCAGCGTGAAGCTGAACTCGCACCAGACGCCCTCCTCGCTCTCCACCTTGATGCTGCCGCCGGAAAGGTTGATCAGCACCTTGCAGATGTGCAGCCCCAGGCCGCTGCCGGTGGTGTTCAGGCCGCGGCTTTTGTCCTCTTTGTAAAACCGGTCGAACACATAGGGCAGCGCCTCCGCCGCGATGCCCACGCCCGTGTTGCGGATGGCCACCGTCACCTCGGTTTTGGTCTGGGTGACGGAAAAGCGGATCTCGCCCCCCTCGGGCGTGAACTTGATGGCGTTGTCCATCAGGTTGTAGATCACCTGGTACACCAGGTCCTTGTCGGCGTAGACCATGGTTTTGGTGGGCGCGAAGCCGGCCAGCTGGATGCGGTTGGCCTCCAGGCGCTGCTCGGCGCTGAACACCACGCCGGTGAGGCTTTCCCAGATGTCGTAGGCCGTGGCGTTCACCGTGTATTCGCCGGCCTCCAGCTTGGTGATGTCCAGCATGTTTTTGATCAGCCGCGTCAGCCGGCCCGCCTCGCCGGACACGATGCCCAGGTAATGCTGGTAGCTCTCGGGCGGGATGGTGCCGTCCAGCATGCCGTCCACAAAGCCCTGGATGGTGGTCATGGGCGTGCGCAGCTCGTGGGCGATGTTGCCCATGAAGCTGCGGCGGGACTGGTCGATCTTATCCAGGTTCTGGGCCATGTTGTTGAAGGTGACGGCCATCTGGGCCAGCTCGTCGTCGCCCTCCACGGGCACGCGGGCGGAAAAGTCCCCCTGGCCGAATTTTTTGGCCGCGTCCGTGATGCGCCGCAGGGGCGTGGTCATGCGGGAGGTCATCACGATGGACAGGATGCTGGACACCATCAGCATCAGCCCCGCGGAGAGGATGAAAATGGAGAAGAGGTTGGCCATGTATTCGCCCAGGCTGTCCGCGTTGGAGGCGGCGAACACAAAGCCCGTCAGCTTGCCGTCCGTCTCCCAGGGCTTGCCCGCCACGTAGTAGCGGCTTTTCAAAATACCGCCCAGGGTGCCCAGCTCGGTATACTGGCCCCGGTTGTAGGCGGCGGAGATGGCCTTTTCCGGCAGCTGCAGGGCCAGGTACTGCTCGGGGTCCTCGGCGCCGCACAGGATGATCTTGCCGTAGGCGTCGGACAAAAAGATCTGGCTGCCCGAGGCCCGGGCGGTGATGACGATTTCCCGCTTGATGACGTCCAGCTGCTCGTCGCTGGTGGCGCTTTCCTGCTTGGCCTCCTGCAGGATGCGCACGGTGTTGTCCACGGTGTTGATCAGCGAATCGTCGTTGTCCGTGCGGAAATAGCCCATGGCCAGGTACATCTGGATCAGGCCCATAAAGGCCGTGGACGCCAGCAGCAAAATGGCCGTGGAATAAAAATAGCGGGTGGTGATGCTTTTTCTCAAGGGCGCGGCGCCCCCTTTCCTGGTATAGCGGCGCGGCGGGGCGTCAGTCCTTCACTTCGAACTTATAGCCCACGCCCCACACGGTCTTGAGGCTCCACTGGTCGGACGCGCCGTCCAGCTTTTCCCGCAGGCGCTTGACGTGCACGTCGATGGTGCGTGAATCGCCGTAATATTCAAAGCCCCACACCTCGTCCAGCAGTTGGTCGCGGGTGAACACGCGGTTGGGATGGCTGGCCAGGTAGTGCAGCAGCTCCAGCTCCTTGGGGGGCGCATCCACCACCTTGCCGCGCACTTTCAGCTCGTAGCGGGTCAGGTCCACGGACAGATTGTCGAAGCCGATGACGCCGTCCTGCTGGGCACTGTCGGCCGCGGGCGCGCAGCGGCGCAGCACGGCCTTGATGCGGGCCACCACCTCTTTGGCGTCGAAGGGCTTCACCACGTAATCGTCGGCGCCCAGCTCCAGGCCTAGCACCTTGTCGAAGGTCTCGCGCATGGCCGTCAGCATCATCACGGGCGTGTTGCCCTCGGCCCGGATCTTGCGGCACACTTCCCAGCCGTCCATCTTGGGCATCATCACGTCCAGCAGCACCAGATCGGGCTTTTCTTTTTCAAACCCCGCGAAGGCCGCCTCGCCGTCGTTGGCCATGCACACCTCGTATCCCTCTTTGGCCAGGTACAGGCGCAGCAGCTCACAGATATTTTTATCGTCGTCCGCGATCAAGATCTTCACAGGCATATCCGTTCCCTCTCTTTTTTACATTCTTGTACCCATTATAGCTTATATTTGTGTACAAAAAAAGTCCGCGGGCCTTTCTTTTTCCGCCAAAACCTGTATAATAGGAAAAGAAAACACGGGCCGCAAGGCTTTTCAGAGGAGACGCAGTATATGAAATTAGGCATCGTGGGCCTGCCGAACGTCGGCAAAAGCACCCTGTTCAACGCCATCACCAACGCCGGTGCGGGCGCGGCCAATTACCCCTTCTGCACCATCGAGCCCAACGTGGGCGTGGTGCCCGTGCCCGACGCCCGGCTGGACAAGCTGGCCGAAATTTGGGACACGGACAAAAAAACGCCCGCCATCGTGGAATTTGTGGACATTGCCGGCCTGGTGAAGGGCGCGTCCAAGGGCGAGGGGTTGGGCAACAAATTCCTGGGCAATATCCGCGAGTGCGACGCCATCGTGCACGTGGTGCGCTGCTTTGACGGCACGGACATCGTGCAGGTGGAGGGCTGCGTGGACCCCATCCGCGACATCGAGACCATCGACACCGAGCTGATCCTCAGCGACCTGGAAGTGGTGCAAAACCGCCTGGCGCGCCTGGCCAAAGCCGGCAAGACGGGCGACAAAAAGGCCGCCGCGGCCGCCGCCTGGCTGGGCGAGCTGGAGGCCCACCTGGGCGCTGGCAAGAACGCGCGCACCTTCCCCTTTGACGCCGAGGACGAAGAGCAGGCCGCCCTGGCGCGGGAGCTGGGCCTTCTGACGCGCAAGCCCATCATCTACGCCGCCAACATGAGCGAGGAGGATCTGCTCTCCGGCATGGCGGACAATCCCCATTACCAAACCGTGTGCAAGCTGGCCGCGGACGAGGGCGCCGAGTGCATCCCCATCTGTGCCAAAACCGAGGAGGACATCGCCGATTACTCGCCCGAGGAAAAGGCGGAGTTCCTGAAAGAGATGGGCATCGAGGCCACGGGCCTGGACAACCTCATCAAGGCCAGCTACCATCTGCTGGGCCTCATCAGCTTTTTGACGGACGGCAAGAAGGAGTGCCGCGCCTGGACCATCCGCCAAGGCACCAAGGCGCCCCAGGCCGCGGGCAAGATCCACTCGGATTTCGAGCGCGGGTTTATCCGCGCCCAGGTGGTGAACTACGGCGATTTTGCCGCCTGCGATTTCAGCATGGCCAATGTGAAGGCCAAGGGCCTGCAACGCCCCGAGGGCAAGGAATACGTGGTGCAGGACGGCGACATCATCGAGTTTTTGTTCAACGTCTGACCCTTTTCTTTGCTAAAAGAAAAGGGTCTCAAAAGAAAAGTCTTGTCCCGGCTTTGCCGGGACGATTTTTGTCACCAAAGGAGCAGGTATGGAAAAAATCATTGGCCTGATGGGCGCGATGGAGGACGAGATCGCCCCCTTGTATGAAAAAATGGCCGGCCGGCGGGAAACGGCGCTGGGCGGCATCACCTTTTATGAGGGCGCCCTGGCGGGCAAACAGGTGGTGCTGTGCTGCGCGGGCGTGGGCAAGGCCCAAGCCGCCGCGGCCGCCCAGCTGCTGTGCACCTCCTTCGGCGCGGGGGCCATCTTGTTTTCCGGCATCGCCGGCAACATGAGCAGCCGCATCGGCATCGGCGACGTGGTCATCGGCAGCACGCTGGTGTATCACGACGGCGAGCCCCGCATGTTCGCCGAAACGGCCCCCTTTTTGCAGGAGTACCGGGCCGACCCGGCCCTGATCGAGGCGGCCCGGGCGGCCTGCGAGGCCGCGGGCGTGCGCCACATCGTGGGCAAGATCGCCACCGGCGACCAGTTTGTGGGCGACGCGGCCACCAAGGCGGCCATTGCCGCCAAATGCGCGCCCGACTGCGTGGAGATGGAGGGCGCGGCCGTGGCCCATATCGCGGCCAAAAACGGCGTGCCCTTTGTGGTGCTGCGCGCCATGAGCGACAATGCCGACGAGGCGGCCTTCGAGGAGCTGGTGGTAAAGCAGTTCGATATCACCGCCTACTGCGCCACGGCCGCGCGCATCAGCGAGGCGCTGATCGCCTCTTTGTGAAATTTTACCGGCCATCCTTTCCCTGTAGCATGTTTCGGGCATTGCTCGTTATAATAGAAAAGAAAGGAAGCGATGCCCATGTGGCGTGAAAAGAACCGGGCGCTGTACGCACAGTGCTTACAGGGCCTGGAACACGACCCCCTGGTGGTGCAGATGCGCGCCATTCCCCAGCACGTGAAAGGCGTAAGCTGTTACGATCACTGCCTGTTCGTGTCCTATCTGGGGTTCACCTTCTGCCGTCTGCTGGGGCTGGACTACCGCGCCGCCGCCCGCGCCGGCCTGCTGCACGATTTGTATTTGCAGCACTGGGAGGAGACGGACGTGGGGCGCTGGCAGCGATTGGTCGTCCACCCGCAGCTGGCGCTGGAAAACGCCCGGGCCTTCGGCCTGTCCATGCGGGAGGAGGATATCATCGGCACCCACATGTGGCCCCTGACCCACCCCCGCCCCGGCTATGCCGAAAGCTACGTGGTGTCCATGGCCGACAAGCTGGCCGCCACCCTGGAGATGCTGCACCTGTTTGCGGCCCTGGGCGTGCGGCGCAACCTGGCGCTGATCACCCGCCGGCGGTAAACCGGGATATGGCCCAAACCATATCATGCATACGAAAAGCCCGGCAGTCCCTTTGGACTGCCGGGCTTTTAAAGTGAAAAGGCGCCCCGGAACAAGGGCGCCTTTTCTGGGAAGAAATAGATGAAAACGGCTGAATGGTTCAGCCGAGTCCATAGCTGGTTTTGATGCGGCCGAACTCCGCGCTGTCGGCAAAGCCGTAAAATACTTCTTCGCGGCTGTGGCCGTCCTTTAAATAATCTGTCCAGAAGGCGACGCCGGTGGGTTCGCCGTCTCTATCCATGAACAGGTTATAGAGGGTTTTGACAAAATCTTCGTCCGAGAGGTTCTTGTTGTTCATCTCTTTGCTGAACACAAAGCCGTAGGCGCAGGACGTCGCGTCCACCGTGCCATCTTTCAGCCAGCGCACCCAGTCGGCGTGGCCGGCTTTATCCGGGTCGCGGCCCAGGGCTACGCGGTAGCAGCGGGTGACGAACCCTTCCAGCCCTTCCGTGGGCCAAGGGTCGACGGGCGTGGGCTCGTCGGGCGTTTTTACGGTCACCGCGCAAGTGGCGGTATTGCCGTACCAGCTTTTGGCCGTGATGATTGCCGTGCCGTCGGCAATGGCCGTCACCAGGCCGCTGTCGGTCACCGTGGCCACAGTCTCGTCGCTGCTTTCCCAGAAAATGTACTTATAAGTGGCGTCGGCGGGCGTCAGGCTCGCTTTCAGCTTGGCCGTCTGCCCCGGTTCCAGCGTCAGGGACGTTTGGTTCAACGCAATCCCGGTATCCGGCGTGATGGGCGTGCCAGGCACCTGCACCTCCTCCCATTGGGCATACAGCGTTAGCCCACCTTCTTCCTGTGTGAAAAGCACCTGAGCGTCATTCGCATAAATTTCGCCGTTCCCATCCGGGCTTGTGGACCAGCAAACCAGGTGATATTGTGGGCGTATGAAAAGGTCTTTCAGCAAAGCGGTCTCCTTCCCTGCCACCACAACCTGTGTCTTGGTACTATCGTCTTCCTCGTAATTTGCATAATATGTGATGGTCTTGAGCGTCTCAGCAGGCGCACTTTTGATGGCATTGGCTTTTCCATCCAGGTAAAGCCCCATTCCGTTCGCCTGATTGTGAAATGCCGCCGCATCTTGTTCGGTCAGTGTATACTGGTCGGTTCCCACGGCAATCACCGCGTTTTGCTGCTCACCGAACACTTCAATGCCTCCCTGAGTGGGCGTTAGCGAACCGGAAACAATGGTGTTCTTTGTTGAAACTGACTGATAGCTGGGTGCCTCTTCGTGAGAGCAAATATTGATATCGCCGCTGAAAGTGGCTTGTCCATCGCCCGATATAAAAACTCCCGCCGGATAAGAATTGGCGCCAGTGTTTCCGTAGATAAAGCCGCCGGTAAAAACCGCCTTGCCTTTGGCGATGCTGACGGCGCCACTGTAACCGCCTTGGTTATGATGGATGCTCCCGCCATTCATATTGAACGTTCCCTCGTTCCACGCCGTAGCAACGGCACCCCCGTGGTTGGCAGATGAACATTGCGTGATTTCACCGCCGTTCATGGTAAAATTCCCGCTGCCGATATAAACTGCGCCGCTAGGGCTGGAACTGGCGGCGCAGCCTTGAATGCTGCCGCCGTCTAAAATAAATGTGCCAGCGGCAATCACCCCGGCACCGATTTGGTGTGCCCCGTTTTGCAGAATCGTTTTCTCTCCGGCGGACTCTTTCATTATGGCGGTTCCTTCCTCGGCTATCTGCTGCAATCTTACTTTTTTCTGCCCATCCACAAGGATATTCTCCAATATTACCCGGGCGCCTGCACTAACCGTAATCAATATCGCATTGCCAGTGGAGAAAGCGTCGCCGCACTGAATCGTTCCGCCGCCAGAAATTGTTACTTCACCGGAGATTGTAAGGCCGGCATTCAGTGTCAGCGTTACGCCGGGGTTTACCGTAAGGTTGGCGGCCAGGGTCGTGGCGTCATTCCACGTGGTGTCTGCGGAAAGAATCGTCGCTTCTTCAATAACAACGCCGTTAGGAGAGGGCGCGTCCGCCAACACCGGCACCGCCAGGGTGCACGCCAGACACAGGGCCAAAATCATCGCGATTAAGCGTTTCATAAGGTGCCTCCTTCTGTTTTCAAGGTGCGTTTTGCGTTGCTTTCCGCCCAGGAAAGCAGGGCCGCGCGGGCCTCACCGGCCGTGGGGGCGGCGGGCAGGGCAGCCAGGTAAAAGGCCGCCTCGTTCCAGGCGGCCGGTGACGCCGCGTGGGCGGGCATATTCCGCAGCAGTTCTGCCAGGCAGGCCTGCTTGCCCGGGGGCAGGCAGTGCAGGTCGGACAAGTAGACACAGCCCAGGCGGGCCGCCAGGCACTCCAACATGGGTGCGGCCGGTGGTTCTCTCATCATAATAGCACATCCTCCTTTATTACAGCCCCCAAAAAAAGGGCCGCTTCCCTCACAGCAAGGCGCGGCGCGGGCAAAAGCCCGCACCTGCCCTGTGTGAGGCAGCAAAAAAGCGCTGTGTCGGAATAAATCCCAACACAGCGCCGGAGGGTGCAAAAACAGGCCCCATCCCGCCTTGCTTACAGGGCGGAAAAAGGGTATAATAACTTTGCATTCGCAGCATGTTGCTGTTGTTGGAAGGTCTCGTCTTCCGACAGGGCGGCGGGAAGTTCCAGCTTCCCGCTGCCTGTTTGCACTTTTTTGTGCCTCGCCTTTATTATAGGGCAAAGCTCTGCGGAATGCAATCTTTTATTGCCCTGCAATAAAAAAACTGATCTTTTCTTTATAGCCGTGGACCGGGAATGGCCGCGGTTTATTTTTTCGGCTTCCGCGCCGGTCACAGGAAGTTTTTCATCTGCTGGGCATACTCGCTCTCGGCGTGGTGCAGGCGCTTGGCCAGGGCCACGGCGCCCACGTTGGCGCCCGGGTTCTGGCGAATGGCCTCCTCCATGTCTTTCTCGCCCATGTGGCTGCCTTCGATGATCATCTTGGCCAGGTTGGTATTGGATTTGTCCATGGCCGTCTGCATTTTCACGCCCATTTTGGCGCTCATTTTGGCCATGGTGCTTTCGTCTTTCGGCTCCTCGCCGCCCACGGCCAGCATGGCGCGGGCGCGGTTCTGCAGGTCCTCATAGGTGTCCACCTGGCGCTGCAGCTCGTTTTTCATGCGCACGTCCTCGGTGATCTGGGCCAGGTCCTGGGCGGTGTGCTTGCCCATCTCGGCGTTTTTGGCCACTTCATTCAGCAGGCCGATGGTTTGCGTGTCCATATTCATAGCCATTTTCCCCCTTCGGTTTTCCTTTATGGTGCCCCGTTTGCGCGCCGTTTATCCTTTTTTGTGAACTTTATCTCAAAACACGCAGTGCAATACGTAGAAAAATCAGCGGTTTTTTAGTGATTTTTACCAGTAAAATATGGTAGAATAGACCCATTGGAAGGGGAGGGCTGGCTGGATGGAAACGACCAAAAAGCTGTATGTGGAAAACGCATACCTGACGGAGTTCTGCGCGCGGGTATTGGCCTGCGAACCGCTGGCGGGCGGGCGCTTTGCCGTGGCGCTGGACCGCACGCTGTTTTATCCCGAGGGCGGCGGCCAGCCGGCCGACCACGGCGCTTTGGGCCCCACCTGCGTGCTGGATGCCCACGAGCGGGACGGCGTTGTGTGGCACGAGACGGCCAGCCCCCTGCGCGTGGGCGAGACCGTGCAGGGCAACGTGGACTGGCAGCGCCGCTTCGACCACATGCAGCAGCACACGGGCGAGCACATCCTCAGCGGCATCGCCCACAGCCAGTACGGCTGCGACAACGTGGGATTCCACATCGGGCCCGACGCCACCAGGGTGGACCTCTCCCTGCCGCTGAGCCAAAAAGAGCTGGACGAATTGGAGCAGGCCGCCAACTGGGTGGTGTGGCAGAATGTGCCCGTGTGCGCGTCCTTCCCCCCGCCGGAGGAATTGGCCGGCCTTGCCTACCGCAGCAAAAAAGAGCTGGACGGCCCGGTGCGCATCATCTCGGTGGAGCACGCCGACGTGTGCGCCTGCTGCGGCACCCACGTGGCCCGCAGCGGCCAGGTGGGCATGATCAAGATCGCCAGTGCCGACCATTACAAGGGCGGCATGCGGCTGACGGTGCTGTGCGGCGCCCGCGCGGCCCGCGATTACTGCCGGAAAAGCCGGGACGTACATACCCTGAGCGTTATGCTGAGCGCGAAGCCCGACGCCCTGCCCCAGGCGGCGGCCCGCCTGCTGGAGGAAAACGAAGCCCTGGCCGCCCGCCGGGCCGCGGCCGAGAACCGGCTGGCCCAGCTGCTGGCCGCGCAGTGCGCGGGGCAAACCGCGCCGCTTCTGTTCGAGGAAGCCCTGACGGCCGACGGCGCGCGCCGCCTGGCCACCCTGCTGTGCCAGCAGGGTGCGGCGGTGGCCGGCGTGTTCTTCGGCGGGCCGGACAGCTGGAACTACGCCGTGGCCGGCGCCGGGCGCGACGCGGCCGCGCTGGTAAAGGGCCTGCACGCGGCGCTGGGCGGCAAGGGCGGCGGCAAGCCCGTCTTGTGCCAGGGCACAGTGCCCGCACCCCGAAAAGAGATCGAACGCTGGTGGCGATCCGGCGTATAAGGCCCCAAAAACCGTTGGAAAACAAAGGGTTTTTCAACGGTTTTTCATTGTTTTAAACGTGTTTTTCCGTGAAAACAAGGTGTTTTTTCTCGCCTTTTTTTGCGCCATGTGCTACAATGGGCTGTAAAGACCGGGTAAGAAAGGGGCTTTTGCCTTGAATTTGGATAAGCAGAAGATGAAAAAGCTGTTTTTGCTGATCGCCGGCGGCATTGGGCTGTATTGGGTGCTGGAAAATATCGCCGTGCTGTGGGACGCGCTGCGTTTTGTACTGCATTTGTCCTTCCCGCTGGTGCTGGGTTTCTGTATCGCCTTTGTGCTGAACGTGCCCATGCGCTTTTTTGAGCGGCATTTGTTTCAAAAAACCAAGGACAAACGCCTGCTGGCCCTGCGCCGGCCGCTGTGCATCGTGATCTCTCTGCTGTTCATCGTGGCGGTGATCGCCCTGGTGTTCGTGCTGGTGATCCCGGAACTGGCCAAAGCCTTCACCGTGCTGGGCAGCGCGGTGCCCAGCACCATCAACAGCGTGATCGCCTGGGCGCAGCAGCATTCCTCGGGCCTGCCCATGGTGCAGGAATGGCTGGAAAACTTGTCCATCGACTGGAACGCCATGGGCAAATCCCTGCTGGACTTTATCTCCACCGGCGCGGGCACGCTGCTGGGGGGCACGGTGCAGGTGGTGTCCAGCACGGTCAGCGGCATCACCAACTTCACCATCGCCTTTGTGCTGGCGCTGTACATCCTGCTGGGCAAAGAGACCCTCAAGCGCCAGGTGAAGGCCCTGTGCGCGGCTTATCTGCCGCCCAAGGCCGGGCAGGACCTGATGTTTGTGACGCGGCTTGCCAGCCGCACCTTTGCCAACTACGTGACGGGCCAGTGCACCGAGGCCTGCATCCTGGGCACGCTGTGCTGGCTGGGCATGGCCCTGCTGCGGCTGCCCTACGCCCCTATGGTGGGGGCGCTGGTGGGCATCTCGGCCCTGATCCCCATCGTGGGCGCCTGCGTGGGCCTGGTGGTGGGCGCGCTGATGATCCTGATGGTGTCGCCCTTCCAGGCGCTGGTGTTCGTCATCTTCCTGCTGGTGCTGCAGCAGATCGAGGGCAACCTGATCTACCCCCGGGTGGTGGGCTCCTCCGTGGGGCTGCCGGCCATCTGGGTGCTGGCGGCCGTCACCGTGGGCGGCAGCGTGATGGGCATCGGCGGCATGCTGTTCGCCGTGCCGGTGGCCAGCGTGCTGTACGCCCTGGTGCGCCTGGACGCGAAGAAAAAGCTGGAGGCCCGGGGCCTGAAATACGAGGAACTGTAAGACGCAAAAACGGGTGCGGCCATCACAAAGGCCCGGCGCGGCCCACGCTCGCCGGGGCGTGGTGGTTTTGCGGTTACGAAATCCGCAGCGCACGACGG
>CAJMEU010000019.1 GCA_905212515.1 uncultured Oscillospiraceae bacterium
TATCTTCAACGTGGCGGTGGCCGCAGTGGCCCTCATCGCCATTCACGAAGTGTACATGGCCTTCTCGCTCAAGTTCCCGTGGATCTACGTGGCCTTCGTGCCGGTGACGCTGCTGGTGATGCTGAACGACGGGCGCAATATGCCGGGCTGGCTGTCCATGCCGGCGGTGCTGTATGCGATGCTGCTGTTTTTGTCGTGCTGCGTCATCGGCCGCTCGCAGACGCTGCACTATGCCGACGTGGGCGGCATGGCCCTGTTCTCGGCGGTGATTTTGGCGTCCTTTTGGTCTATGCTGTATCTGCGGGCCAGCTTTCCCAATCATTACGACGCCATCTATTTCATCCTGCTGGCCTTGGGCTTTGCCTGGGGCGGCGATACCTGCGCCTACTTTGCGGGCCGCGCCTTCGGCAAACACAAGCTGGCGCCCATCGTAAGCCCGCACAAAACCGTGGAAGGCGCCGTGGGCGGCGTTTTGGGCAGTGTGCTGACGGGCTTGCTCATCACGGCAGCTTATAGCGCCGCGCTGGGTGGCCCCAGCTGCGCGGTGGCGGACGCCCGTTATTACGGCGCCATCGCCCTCATCGGCGCGGTCAGCAGCGTGCTGGGCATCCTGGGCGATCTGACGGCCAGCGCCGTCAAGCGCCAGTGCGGCATCAAGGATTATGGGACTATTTTCCCCGGCCACGGCGGCATCCTGGACCGGTTCGACAGCGTGCTTTTTATCCTGCCGTTCCTGGCGCTGATCCTGTCGGCCGTGGTGGGGCACTGAGGAGGCGCGCAATGGCAAAACGCATCACTTTACTGGGCAGCACCGGGTCCATCGGCACCCAAAGCCTGGATGTCGCGCGGGCCGAGGGCTATACCGTGTGCGGCCTGGCGGCCCACAGCAACACAGACCTGCTGCTCAGGCAGATCGCCGAATTCCATCCCGCGGCCGTGGCCGTGACGCAAGAAGCGGCGGCCCGCAGGATGGACGCCGTCCTGGCCGGCCGGGCCGGCGCGCCGAGGCAGCTGAAGGGCCCGGAGGGCCTGCGCCAGCTGGCGGCCATGGACGGCGCGGACATCGTGCTGAACGCGGTGGTGGGCATCGCGGGGCTGCCGGCCACGTTGGCGGCCATTGAAAGCGGCCGCGACGTGGCCCTGGCCAATAAAGAGAGCCTGGTGACGGGCGGCCGCCTTGTGACGGACGCCGTGCGGGACCACGGTGTGCACCTGCTGCCGGTGGACAGCGAACATTCCGCCATCTTTCAATGCCTGCAGGACGCATACTCGGCAAAGAGCCTGCAAAAAATACTGCTGACAGCGTCCGGCGGCCCCTTCTTCGGCAGAAAGCGGGAGGAATTGGCCGGGGTGACGCGCCGCGACGCGCTGCGGCATCCCAACTGGAACATGGGCGCCAAGATCACCGTTGACTCGGCCACGCTGATGAACAAGGGCCTGGAGCTGATCGAGGCGGTGTGGCTATTCGGCTTGCCGCCCCAGCAGGTGCAGATCGTGGTGCAGCGCCAAAGCATCATCCACTCCATGGTGCAGTTCTCGGACCATTCCATTTTGGCGCAGCTGGGCGTGCCGGACATGCGCATCCCCATCCAATATGCCCTCACCTGGCCCCTGCGCGGCGGTCCCTGCGCGCCGGAGCTGGATTTTACGCAGCTGAAAAGCATCACCTTCGACCAGGCGGACGCGGATTCCTTCCGCTGTGTGGCAGCCTGCAAAAAGTCCATTGCCAAAGGCGGCCTTGCCCCCTGCGCGGCCAACGGCGCCAACGAGGAGGCCGTGCGCCTGTTCCTGGAGGACCGCATCCCGTTTCTCAAGATCGGGGAGCTGGTGGAGGGGATCGTGGACAGTGAAACATTTGGGCAGCCCTACACACTGGATGATGTTTACGCATGCGACCGGATGGCCCGCGCATACGTTTTAGCACATGTGTGAATCGGCTGCCGCCCCGTTGCGGCGGAAAGGTGGTAAGATATGGGTTCTTTTTTGCTGACGCTGGTGGCGTCGGTGCTGGTATTCAGCGCGGTGATCCTCATCCATGAGCTGGGCCATTTCATCACGGCCAAGCTCAGCGGCATCAAGGTGAATGAATTCGCGCTGGGCATGGGGCCGCAGCTCTTTCATTTCGGCAAAGGCGAGACGACCTACTCGCTGCGGCTGTTCCCCGTGGGCGGCTTTGTAAGCATGGAGGGCGAGGACGAGGACAGCCCGGACCCGCGCTCCTATTTCCGCGCGCCGGTCAGCCGGCGCATCCTGGTGACGGTGGCCGGCGCCGTCATGAACCTGATCCTGGGTTTTGCGGTGCTGGTGGCGGTGGTGTGCATGCAGGACGCCGTGCTCAGCCGCACGGTGGGGGATTTTTACCCGGACGCCTCCACCCAGCAGCACGGCCTGCAGGTGGGGGATACCATCCTGGCCGTAAACGGCCGGCGCTGCTTCATTGCCAACGACGTCAGCTACGAGTTCGCGCGCACCCAGCAGAACACGGCCGATCTCACCGTGCAGCGGGACGGCAAAAAAGTGGAGCTGAAAAACGTGGTGTTCGACACCCGCACCGACGAGGACGGCAACACCTATATGGTCATCGACTTCATGGTGTATCCCGTTGAAAAAACAGTGGGCAACGTGCTGGCGGAGGCGGGCCGCTGGACGGTCAGTTTCGCCCGCATGGTGGTTCTGAGCCTGGCCGATCTGGTAACGGGCCGCGTGGCGGTGAACAACCTGTCCGGGCCGGTGGGCATCGTACAGGCCATCGGGCAGGCGTCCAGCTACGGCCTGCAGTCGCTGCTGCTTTTGCTGGCGCTCATCACGGTGAACCTGGGCGTGTTCAACCTGCTGCCCCTGCCGGCGCTGGACGGCGGCCGGCTGGTGTTCCTGCTGCTGGAAGCCGTGCGCCGCAAGCCCATCCCCCAGAAATACGAGATGGTCATCAACGCGGCGGGCTTTATCTTCCTGATCGGCCTGATGTGTTTTGCCACCTTCAACGATATCACGCGCCTGTTCCACTGACCGGCGTTTGAAGAGAGGTGCTTTCATGCGTAAAAAAACCAGGGAAGTAAAAATCGGCACCGTCCGCATCGGCGCGGGCAATCCCGTGGCGGTGCAAAGCATGCTGAACGTGCCGGTGCGGGATATTGCCGGCAACGTGGCCCAGGCAAAGCGCCTGGAGGCGGAGGGCTGCCAGATCATCCGCGTCACCGTGCCCTCGCCGGAGGACGCCGCGGTGGTGGCCGCCCTGAAAGATGCCGTGGCCATGCCGGTGGTGGCGGATATCCATTTCGACTACAAGGCGGCCTTGGCCGCCATCGCCGCGGGCGCGGACAAGATCCGCCTGAACCCCGGCAACATCGGCGGGGACGAGCGGGTGGCCCAGGTGGTGGCCGCCTGCCGGGAAAGGCAGATCCCCATCCGCATCGGCGTAAACGGCGGCAGCCTGGAACAGCATATTTTGGAAAAATACGGCCGCGTGACGCCCGAAGCCTTGGTGGAGAGCGCCCTATACCATGTGCGCCTGTTGGAAAAACACGGGTTTTATGACATCGTCATCTCCATCAAATCCTCCAACGTGCCCATTGTGGTGGAGGCGTACCGCCGGCTGAGCCAGGCGTGCGATTACCCGCTGCATGTGGGCGTGACCGAGGCGGGTACATATCGCATGGGGCTGGTCAAGTCGGCCATGGGCATCGGCGCGCTGCTGATGGAGGGCATCGGCGACACCATCCGCGTGTCGCTGACCGACCAGCCGGAAAAAGAAGTGCGCGCCGGCTTCGACATCCTGCGGGCGGCGGGCCATTTCGTGCCCGGGCCGGAGGTCATCAGCTGCCCCACCTGCGGGCGCACCAACATCGATGTGGCACAGATCGCCGCCGAGGTGGAAGAGCGTCTGCGCGGCTGTAAAAAACAGGTGAAGGTGGCCGTGATGGGCTGCGTGGTGAACGGCCCGGGCGAGGCCAAGGGCGCGGACATCGGCATCGCCGGCGGCAGGGACTGCGCCATGCTGTTCGTCAAAGGGCGGCAGGTGCGCATGCTGCGGGGCGATATCGTGGGCCAGCTGGTGGAAGAAGTGCAGCGGCTGCTGTAAGCGGAAAATATAGGAAGTTGACAATAGGTGCTTTGAACGGATGAAACCCTTGCTGACAAAGCTTTGGCCGCAGTTCTCGGCGGACGAGGCGTTTATGGCCAGCTTTTCCGGCGCCCTGGTGGAGCGCGTGGAGGCCGACCGAAGAGAGAAGATCATCACGGTGGTATACCGCACCGTGGCCCCGGTGCCCGGCGATCAGCGGGCGCGGCTGGCCGCGTCGCTGGCGCCGCTGCTCCCGGGCTTTGCAGTAAAACTGCAGGGCCTGTTTGACTATGAGCGCCTGACCCCCGCCGCGGTGCTGGACCTGGCGGAGGAATTGAAGGAGGACGGCCTGCCTATCAATGGCTTCCTGGCCGGGGCAGAGGCGCAGTTCGGCGGAGAAGCCATCGAGGTGCACGTGAAAAACGGCACCGAGTTGCTGACCCTGATCGAATTTAGCCGCCATTTGGAGGAATTGATCGAGGCGCGCACCGGCGTGAGGCCCGCAGTGCGTTTGGTGGGCGACGGGGAGATCGTGGCCGAGGAAGTGGAACAGGCCATCTTAAAAAAGGCCCCGGTGAAGCAGTATGTGAAAAAACAGGGCCCTGTGCTGAAGGTGGAAGGGCTGCCGCTGGAGGACGCGCCGGCCAAAGTGGTGGCGGGCCACACGTTCCAGCCCGCCGGGTTCACCAAACTGTCCGACCTGGGCGGCCAGGCGGCCGGCAAGGTCACCGTGTGGGGCGATGTGTTCTTCACCGAGCTCAAGGGCAGCTTCAACAAGATCTACTCCATCTCCCTCACGGATTACACCGGCTCCATCAATTTGAAGATCCGCATGAAGCCGGACGAAAACAGCTCGGCCTGGGACGACATCGGCCCGGGCGATACGCTGATCGTCAAGGGCGACTGCGCCTTTGACAAATACGAGCGGGACTATGTGGTCTACCCCTACGACGTGCTGAAAGTGGTGCGTAAAGCGCGCCAGGACACGGCCGAGGAAAAGCGGGTGGAGCTGCACCTGCACACAAAGCTCTCCAGCATGGACGGCTTCTGCGACCCCAAGGCCGCCGTTAAAATGGCCCACCGCATGGGCCACCGGGCCGTGGCCATCACGGATCACGGCGTGGTGCAGGGTTACCCCGAGGCCATGCTGGCCGTGGACGACATCCATAAAAAGGACCCGGACTTCAAGCTGATCTACGGCTGCGAGGCCTATTTTGTGGACGATATGGTGCCTGTGGTATACGGCAAGGACGCGGGCCCCCTGGAACAGTCCTTTGTGGTGTTCGACTTGGAGACCACGGGCCTTTCCCCTCTGGAATGCCGCATCACCGAGCTGGGCGCGGTGGTGGTGGAGAACGGGGAGATCACCGAGAGCTACAACGCCTTTGCCGACCCGGGCTGCCATATCCCCGAAGAGGTGACGAAGCTGACGGGCATCACCGACGAGATGGTGGCCGGCGCCGACGACCAGGAGACCGCCGTGCGCAAATTCCTCGATTTCGTAAACGGCCGCGTGCTGGTGGCGCACAACGCCCACGGGTTCGATATCCGCTTCATCAAAATAGCGGCCGAGCGCTGCGGCATCCCCTTCAAAAACACCTACATCGACACGCTGCCTTTGGCGCAGGCACTGTACCTGGGGCTGCACAATTACAAGCTGGACACCATCGGCAAATATCTGGAGATCCCGCCCTTCGAGCATCACCGCGCCTGCGACGACGCCCGCGCCCTGGCGCAGATCTTCGTCAAGATGATCGAGGATCTGAATTTGCGCGGCGTCTAGGCGCTGGAACAGGTGAACACGGGCCTGGGCAGCACCCGGGCCCTGGCCAAAAAGAACTTTCACCTCATCATCCTGGTGAAAGACCAGGCGGGTATGAAAAATCTGTACCAGATCGTCTCGGCCGCGCACATGGATTATTTCTTCAAGGTGCCCCGCGTGCCCCGCAGTTTGCTGAACAAATACCGGGAGGGGCTGCTGATCGGCTCAGCCTGCGAGGCGGGTGAGCTGTACCGCGCCATTGTGGAGGGCCGCAGCTTTGCTGAACTGAAAGAGATCGCCGCTTATTATGACTTCCTGGAAATACAGCCCCTGGGTAACAACGAATACATGCTGCGCGAGCATATCGTGGATTCTGTTGAGCAGATCCAGGAATTCAACAAAACCGTGGTGCGCCTGGGCGAGGCGCTGAACAAGCCCGTCGTGGCCACGGGCGACGTGCATTTTATGGACCCGGAGGATTCCGTGTACCGGGCGGTGCTGCAGGCGGGCAACGGCTTTGCCGACGCGGACAATCAGGCGCCGCTGTATTTCCGCGATACCGAGGATATGCTCAAGCAGTTCAGCTATCTGCCGGGGGAAAAGGCCTATGAAGTGGTGGTGACCAATCCCAACAAGATCGCGGATGTGATCTCGGGCGATGTGCGGGCCATCCCCAAAGGGCTGTACACGCCCAGCATCGAAGGCGCGGACGAATCCCTGCGCGAGGACACCATGCGCAACGCCAGACAGCGCTACGGCGACCCGCTGCCCCCCATCATCGACCAGCGCCTCACGCGGGAGCTGGACTCCATCATCAAGCACGGCTTTGCCGTTTTGTACGTCATCGCCCAGCGGCTGGTGCTGAAAAGCGAGGAGTACGGCTACCTGGTGGGTTCCCGCGGGTCCGTGGGCTCCTCGGCCGTGGCGCATTTTTCGGGCATTTCCGAAGTAAACAGCCTGCCGCCCCACTACCTGTGCCCCCAGTGCAAATGGAGCCAGTTTTTCACCGACGGCAGCGTGGCCGACGGTTTTGACCTGCCGGATAAAAACTGCCCGCAATGCGGCGCCAAATGCATCGTGGACGGCCACGACATCCCCTTCGAGACGTTCCTGGGCTTCGACGGCGACAAAGAGCCGGATATCGACCTGAACTTCTCCGGCGACGTGCAAAGCCGCATCCATCGCTACACCGAGGACATCTTCGGCAAAGACCATGTGTTCAAGGCGGGCACCATCTCCGGCCTGCAGGACAAAACGGCTTACGGCTACGTTAAAAAATATCTGGAAGAGCGGGGCCGCACCGTGAACCACGCCGAGGAGAACCGCCTGGTGCAGGGCTGCGTGGGCGTGAAGCGCACCACGGGCCAGCACCCCGGCGGCATGGTGGTGGTGCCCAGCAATTACGACGTGTACGACTTCTGCCCCGTGCAGCACCCGGCGGACGACCGGGACAAGGGCGTCATCACCACCCATTTCGAGTTCAAATACCTGCACGACACCATCCTCAAGCTGGACGAGCTGGGCCACGACGTGCCCACCATGTACAAATATCTGGAGGACATGACCGGCATCAAAATGACGGACGTGCCCATGAACGATCAGAAGGTGATCTCGCTGCTGATCTCACCGGAAGCGTTGGGCGTCACCACAGAGCAGATCGACAGCCAGACGGGCACCTTCGGCATCCCGGAGATGGGCACCAACTTTGTGCGCGGCATGCTGATTGAAGCCCAGCCCAAAAGCTTTTCGGACCTGATCCAGATCTCGGGCCTCTCCCACGGCACGGACGTGTGGAACGGCAACGCCCAGGACCTCATCCGCGACGGCGTATGCACCATTTCCGACGTGATCGGCACCCGCGACAGCATCATGACGTACCTGCTGCACAAGGGCGTGGAGCCCAAGCAGGCGTTCACCATCATGGAGCTGACGCGAAAGGGCAAGGTGGCCAAAAGCGGCTTCCCCGAAGGCGTGGAGGAGATGCTGCGCCAGCACGACGTGCCGGAATGGTATCTGGACAGCTGCAAAAAGATCAAATATATGTTCCCCAAGGGCCACGCGGTGGCCTACCTGATGGCCGCCGTGCGCCTGATGTGGTTCAAGGTCTACCATCCGCTGGCCTTTTACGCCACGTATTTTACCGTGCGCGGCGAGGATATCGACTACGACGCGGCCGTGGGCGGCGTGAAGGTGGCCAAACTGCACCTGAAAGAGGTGAACGCCCGCCTGAAGGAAGAGAAGAAGGCCAAGGACGAGGACATCCTGGCCAGCCTGCAGATCGTGAACGAGATTTTGCAGCGGGGCTTTGAATTCCTGCCTGTGCGCGTGGGCAAAAGCCGCGCCAAGGTGTACGTGGTGGAGGACGGGAAGATCCGCCTGCCCTACATGGCCCTGAAGGGCCTGGGCGAAAGCGTGGCCACCGCCCTGGAACAGGCCACGCTGAACGGCCAGCAGTACCTCTCGGCCGATGAGCTGCAGGCGGTCTGCGGCGCTTCCAGCACGGTGATGGACCAACTGGCGGAGATCGGCGCGCTGGGCGATCTGCCGAAATCGAACCAGGTGTCCTTCTTCTAATGTCCAATAAAAAGCAAACCGGAGAACGAAGGAAGAAATACATGGAAATTGGGAGAGGCGCGGTGGAACGATGGATTGGTCCGGATTTAAAATCCTTTTGTTTGATTTGGACGGCACGCTTTTAAATTCTCAGAAATGTATTTCGGAAATGACTGCACGGTCAATTGCCAAATGTAAAGAAAAAGGCCTGAAAATAGGCGTTTGTACTTCCAGAAGCGAAATCAATTCACTTGTTTTCATCGATAAGATCAACCCGGATGTGATTGTCTCAAGCGGCGGCGCATTGGTGAATGTTGAAGGCAGGTACATCGCAAAACATGAATTCAGCGGCGATGAAACGAAAGAGGTCATACAAAAGCTCAGGGATCTCATCGGAAATGATTGTGAGATCACAGTGGATACCGTGTCGGCGCATTACTGGAATTATAAAATTGACCCCAACTTCACTGAAGCCAATTGGGGTGACAGCATCTTCTCGGATTTTCGTGATTTTAATTGTCCGTCACTAAAAATATGTGTGGAAATCCGGGATGAAAGTAAAATCAAGGCTTTTTTTGATTCATTCAAGGAGTATGATTGCATTCGCTTTTCAGACGGGAATTGGTATAAAATCACAAAAAGGGATATCACAAAAGAAAGGGCGGTCCAAGATGTCGTTTCCTATTATGGATATTCCGCCGACGCAGTCATTTCCTTTGGCGACGATTTTGCCGATATCAGAATGCTGAAAATGAGCGGCCTTGGCGTTGCAATGGGAAACGGGCTGGACGAAGTGAAAGCGGTTGCGGATATTGTTGTCGGCACCAATGATGAAAATGGAATCGCCTGTTTTATAAACCGGGAGATTCTTAAATAGGTGCATGGGCCACGGCCATGAGGATCAGTTTCTATTGCACGCAATAAAAAATTGCATATAGACCCCCTGAGACAGTTGATCGTAAGAGAGCAACTGTCTTTTTGCTCTTAAAAACAGTGTGTTTTTATGGTAAAATCAAGCGAAAAAACAGCCTTTTTTATGCAAAAAAGGCTGTTTTTTATTTGTTTTTTTTGATCATTTTTCGCATCTGCCCCGTTATATAGGGTGAAAGGCAGCGCAAAAGGGGGCGTTTTGGCCCATGGGGGACGAGGAATTGGTACGGCGCGTCCGGCAGGGCGACGGAAACAGCGCCGACGAGCTGGTTGCGCGCCACTACGCGGCGGTGCTGCGCTACTGTGCCTGGCACTGCCGGGACGCCGCCACCGCCGAAGACCTGACCCAGGAGACGTTCCTGCACGTCTTCCGGGGGTTTTCCCGCTATGCCGAGCGCGGCAGATTCCGGGCCTATCTTTACACCGTGGCCCGGCGGCTGTGCATCGATGAGGCGCGCCGCCGCACGGCGGACCCATTCCTGGAAGAGCCGGCCGTCTGCTGCCCGGAGCTGGAACAGCTGGAGCGGGCCGATGAAGTGCGCCGACTGCTGGCGCGCCTGCCTGCCCCCCAGCGGGAGGCCGTGCTGCTGCGCTACGGCCAGGAGCTGACCATCAAAGAGATTGCGCTCGTCACCGGCGTGCCGGCGCGCACGGCCCAAAGCCGGGTGCGCCTGGCGCTGGCGGCCATGAGGAAGGAGGAGTAAACTTTGCGTGGAACGATACCGTGGAAAAAAGCGCTGCGCACCGGCCCCGCGCCGCAGCGCCTTGCCCAGACGCAAAAACTGTGCCACGCCTTGGCCGAGCAGGGCGGCGCGGGACGGCGCATGGGCTTTGGGGAATTTTTGCGCGAGACCGCCCGCTACGCCGGCCCGCGGCTGTGGGGGACACAGGCGCTGGCGCTGCTGGCGGTGTGTATCATGCTGTTTTCCCTGTGGGAACAGTTCCCGTCCTATCTGCCCGGCATGATGCCGCTGTTCGTACTGGCCTGCGTGCCGGAGCTGCTGCGGGGGCGCACCTGGGGCATGGAGGAGATGGAGGCGGCCACCCGCGCCTCCACGCTGCAGCTGATGCTGGCAAAGCTGGTGCTGGCGGGTACGGCGAACCTGATGTGCCTGACGCTGACGCTGCTGTGCGTGCTGCAAATGCCGGATCTGCCCTGGCGCGTGGCACAGCTGGCGCTGTATATGACCGTGCCCTTCCTGGGCAGCGCGGCGCTGGCGCTGTGTTCGATCCGCACCGGGCACAGGCGGGCGCAGACGGCCTGTGTCGCGGCCTGCGCGGGCGTATCGCTGCTGTGCCTGTCCTGCGCGTTGTGGCTGCCCCAGGTGTATGAACTGTCCGCCACCGGGCTGTGGGTGCTGGCGCTGCTGGCGTCCGGGGCGGGCCTGGGAAAAGAAGTGTACCGCCTTGCGGCGGAAAGAAAGGGGAGCGTGTTCGGTGGAGCTGAGACTTGACCGCCTGACCAAACAGTTTGGGACCAAGATCGCCGTGGACCGGGTGAGCCTGGCCATGACCCGCGGGGTGTACGGCCTGCTGGGCGCCAATGGGGCGGGGAAGACCACTTTGATGCGCATGCTGTGCGGCATCCTGACGCCCACCTCCGGCGAGGTGCTGCTGGACGGGCGCGGCATTCTGGAGCTGGGGGAACGCTACCGCGACGTGCTGGGCTATCTGCCCCAGGATTTCGGCTATTACCCCGAGGATACGGCCCGCGGCTTTCTGCTGTATATGGCGGCCCTGAAGGGTCTGCCGCGCCCAGTGGCCCAGCGCCGCGCGGAGGAACTGCTGCAGACGGTGTCCCTGCAGGACACGGGCAAGAAAAAGCTGAAGGCCTTTTCCGGCGGCATGCGCCAGCGGCTGGGCATTGCCCAGGCCATGCTCAACGACCCGCAGGTGCTGATCCTGGATGAACCCACGGCCGGCCTGGACCCCAAGGAGCGGGTGCGCCTGCGCAACCTGCTGTCCGACCTGGCCCACGACCGCATCGTACTGCTGTCCACCCACATCGTGTCGGACCTGGAGTCCATCGCGGACCGCGTGTTCCTGATGAAGCAGGGGGCCATTGAACAACAGGGCACAGTGGGGGAACTGGTGGGGACCGTGGAGGGAAAAGTGTGGGATCTGCGCGTGAACGGCGAAGAGGCCGACCGATGGGTGAAAAGCGGGGAGGTAGCGAATTTGCGCCACGAAGGGCAGCAGATGGTGCTGCGCATTGTGGCGGACACGCCGCCGGCGCTCGGCGCCGTACCGGCCCCGCCCACCCTGGAGGACCTGTATCTTTACCATTTCTCACAGGGAGGTGAGGCGCTGTGAGCCTGACTTGGCTGGAATTGCAAAAGCTGCTGCGCCGCCGCACGGCCCGGCTGGCCCTGCTGCTGAGCGTGGGATACCTGCTGCTGGGCGTACTGCTGACCTGGCAGCTGATGCACGGCACGCCCAACACGGCTTATTCCGGGGGCTATTACGTCACCACCGGCCACCAATTTGACGGCCGCAGCCGCATGCGGTGGGAATACGAGCAGGCCCAGGCGGCCCGCGGGCCCCTGACCGACGAACGGGTGCGGGAACTGGCGCGGGAATGGCAGGGCCATTGGGATGCGCTGGACGGCCTGAAAGGCGAAGAACACATGGATTACCTGGCCCGGAACCTGCAGGCGCACGACGACCTGTTCAGCCTGCTTTGGCAGGTGTATCAGATCCCGGGGGCTGTGCGGGACAGGGACCTGGCCGACGGGATCCTGGCCGAGGAGCGGCCTTTCAGCGAGGTGTTCCGCGATGCGCGGCAGGCCCGCCTTGCGGAGATCGGGGATAGGCAGGACCGCGCCTATTTTTCCGCGATGGCCGCACAGGTGCAGCTTCCGCTGCAATACGACTGGGTGGGCACCTGGCGGGAGCTGACGGCCCAATTTGGCGAATTCGGCATGATCCTGGCCATCAGCCTGTGCATCGGCCTGTCGCCGGTATTCTCTATGGAGCGGCAGCTGCGCACCGACGCCATTCTGCTGGCCGGGCGCCATGGGCGCGGCCGCCTGGCGCGGGCCAAGGTGCAGGCGGCGCTGCTGTACACCCTGCTGCTGTTCGGCCTGTGCGCCGGGCTCTTCCTGGGGCTGCAGGCGTTCTTTTTCGGACTTCACGGCTGGGACCAGCCCCTGCAGCTGATCGACCCCATGGCCACGCTGCCCATCAACGTGCTGCAGATGGAAGGGCTGACATTTTTGTATGCGGCCGTCACCTGTTTTGCCCTGTGCGGCGTGGTGACGCTGATCTCCTCTTTGCTGCGCTCCAGCTTCGCGTGCATGGCACTGTCGGTGCTGGCGGCGTTCGCGCCCATGACGCTGCTGCCGATGATGCCCGCTGCCGTGAGAAAGTTTTTGATGCTGCTGCCTTTGGGCAGCGGCGCCGAGGAGTGGGTGCGCACGAACGTGTACCATCTGTTCGGGCTGCATATCTGGGCGCCCTGGCTGGTGAACATGGCGCCGCTGCTGATCGGGGCCGTGTGTTTGTATCTGGCCGCACGCCTGTGGAGCCGCCGCCAGGCGGCCTGACCCGGGCAAAACATCCAAAACGCCGTCCGCTGCCGGGCGGCGTTTTTGCTTGCGCCAAAACACAAAATGTAGTATACTAAAACAGTATGGCGTGACGTGCACACAAAACCGGCAGAAAGGCAAAACGGTGAAATATGGACCCTGTCAGCTTTAAAAGAAACGACCACGCGGCCGAGGTGTTGGCCGCTTATTATGAGACGCCGCCCCTTGCCTTCGTGCATTCGTTCGGCTGTCAGCAAAACGTGAACGACGGCGAGAAGATCCTGGGCATTTTGATGGACCTGGGCTACGGGGCGGCCAGCCGGGCGGAGGATGCGGATCTGATCCTTTTCAACACCTGCGCCGTGCGCGAGCACGCCGAGCAGCGGGTGTTCGGCAACGTGGGTGCGCTGAAACACCTGAAAGAGCAGAACCCCAAACTGATGATCGCCGTGTGCGGCTGCATGCCCCAACAGGAGCATGTGGTGGAAAAATTCAAGCAGAGCTTCCCCTTTGTGGACATCGTGTTCGGCACCGGGGCCATCGACCTGCTGCCCGAGCTTTTGTGCCAGCGCATCGAAAAGCGCAAGCGGGTGATGCAGAAACCCGTGCAGCGCACGGAGATCGTGGAGCAGGTGCCCATCAAGCGGGATTCGGCGTTCCGCGCCTGGCTGCCCATCATGTACGGGTGCGACAATTTCTGCTCGTACTGCATCGTGCCCTATGTGCGCGGGCGCGAGCGCAGCCGCCGCAGCGCCGATATCCTGGCCGAGTTCCGCCAGTTGGTGGCGGAGGGGTACAAGGACATCACCCTGCTGGGGCAGAACGTGAACAGCTACGGCAAGGGCCTGGACGAAAAGCTGGACTTTGCCGACCTGCTGGCCATGCTGGCGGCCGTGCCCGGCGACTACCGCATCCGCTTTATGACCAGCCACCCCAAGGACGCCACCCGCAAGCTGATCGACACCATGGCGGGCAGCGATCATATTGCAAAGCATCTGCATCTGCCGGTGCAGTCCGGCGCGAACAACATCCTGGCGGACATGAACCGCAAGTACACCGTGGAGGATTACCTGGCGCTGATCGACTACGCCAAGCGCACCATCCCCGCCATGACCTATTCCAGCGATATCATCGTGGGCTTCCCCGGCGAGACGGAAGAGGATTTTCAAAAGACCGAGGAACTGGTGCGCCGGGTGGAATATATGCAGCTGTTCACCTTCATCTATTCCAAGCGGACCGGCACGGCGGCGGCCCTGATGGCGGACCCCACCCCCCACGCCGAAAAGGCGGCCCGCATCGCGCGGCTTTTACAGATCCAGGAAGAAGTGGTGGACAAGCTGACGGGACGGCTGGTGGGCACCACGGCCCGGGTGCTGGTGGAAGGCCCCGGCCGCGAGGCAGGGGTATTTACCGGCCGCCTGGACAACAATATGGTGGTGGAGTTTGCCGGCCCGGCCCCGGTGGGCCAGTTTGCCCAGGCCCGGATCGACAGCGCCAAGGGCGCCGTGCTGAAAGGACGGCTCGTCCCATAAGAAGGCCCAAATAAACGAATAAAAGGAGAAAACATCATGGCAAAAGACGCGATCACAATGTTTAAAGAAGCTGCGGCCCAGCTGCAGAAGGAAGAGGCCTTTTTGGCCCTGGCCCACGCGATGGAGCAAAACGACAGCGACGAGGCGCTGCAGCAGATGATCGGCGACTTCAACCTGGCCCGCATCGACCTCAACAGCGAACTGTCCAAATCCGCGGAAGAGAAGGACGGGGAGAAGGTGGCGGCCCTGAACACGAAGGTGAACGAGCTGTACAACCAGATCATGGCCAACGAGAGCATGGCGGCCTACAACGAGGCCAAGACCGAGATCGAGAAGGCGATCAGCTATATCAACGCCATCGTGAACACGGCCGTCAACGGCGGAGACCCCATGACGGTGGAAGAGCCCGCGGGCGGGTGCAGCGGCTCGTGCTCGTCCTGCTCCGGCTGCCACTGAGAAGGGCGAAGGAAGTAAAACTTAGAAAGAAACGGTGAAATCAATGGCGGCACTGTCTCCGATGATGCAGCAATATTTCGAGATCAAAAAACAGCACCCGGACAAGATCCTGTTTTTCCGTCTGGGCGATTTTTACGAGATGTTTTTCGACGATGCCATCCTGGCCTCGAAGGAGCTGGAACTGACGCTCACCGGCCGCGACTGCGGCCAGGAGGAGCGGGCGCCCATGTGCGGCGTGCCGTTCCACTCTTACGAGAACTATGTGGCCCGGCTGATCGCCAAGGGGTATAAAGTGGCCATCTGTGAGCAGATGGAGGACCCCGCCCTGGCCAAGGGCCTTGTCAAACGCGACATCGTGCGCGTGGTCACGCCGGGCACCGTCATCGAGAGCAGCATGCTGCAGGACGATAAGAACAACTATATCGCCAGCCTGTACCTGAAGGACGATGCCGTGGGCGTGTGCTTCGCGGACGTGTCCACGGGCACCGCCCACACCACGGTGCTGAGCGGTGAGAAGCTGGATGTGCAGATCATCTCGGAGCTGTGCCGCTACGCCCCCAGCGAGGTGCTGTTCAACACGGCGCTGCTGGACCACAAGGCCGTCACCGACTACATCAAGCGGCAGTTGGGCTGCGCGGTGGAATTGGTGGAGGACGAGCAGTACGCGCCTGCCGCCTGCCGCAGCCTGCTGGAGGCGCAGTTCAGCGCGGGATACCAGCGGGAGACGGGCCTTGCCCCGGAAAACAGCGCGTCCTTCGCGCTGGCCGTGCTGCTGCGCTATTTGCAGGAGACGCAGAAAAAAGGCGTGGAGCGCCTTAAAACCGTACATAATTACGCGGAGACCCAGTATATGCAGCTGTCGCCCGTGACGCGCGCCAACCTGGAGCTGACCGAGACCATGCGCGGCCGTGAGAAAAAGGGCACGCTGCTGTGGGTGCTGGACAAGACCCAAACGGCCATGGGCAAGCGGCTTTTGCGCAGCTGGATCGAGCAGCCGCTGGTGAGCGTGGCCGCCATCAACAGCCGTTTGGACGGCCTGGAGGAGCTGTATCACGACACCATCGCCCGCGCCGACATCACCGAGGCGCTGAGCCGCGTGTTCGACATCGAGCGCCTGATGACGCGCACGGTGTACGGCTCGGCTTCGCCCCGGGAGATCTATGCCCTGGCCACCACCTGCCAGCAGCTGCCGCGCATCAAACAGCTGGCGGGCCATTTCGGCAGCGGCGAGATCTGCGGCATCCTGGCGGAGATCGACGAGCTGGAGGACATCAAGGAAAAGATTTTTGCCGCCATCGACGAAAAGGCGCCGGCGCTGCTGAAAGACGGCGGCGTCATCAAGGGCGGCTACAACGCGGAAGTGGACGAGCTGCGCGACATCATGACCGGCGGCAAAGGCGTTCTGGGGCAGCTGGAGGCCAAGCTGAAAGAGGAGACGGGCATCCGCACGCTGAAGATCGGCTACAACCGGGTGTTCGGCTATTACATCGAGGTGAGCAAATCCTTTGCCGACCAGGTGCCCGCCGGTTTTGTGCGCAAACAGACGCTGGCCAATGGCGAGCGCTATATCACCGAAGAACTGAAGCAGCTGGAAAACAAGATATTGGGCGCCAGCGAACGGCTGATCGTGCTGGAGCGGAAGCTGTTCGAGGAACTGCTGCAGGCCATCAGCGCCCAGCTGCCCCGCATCCAGCGCACGGCCGGCGGCTTGGCGCGGCTGGACGTGCTGGCCGCCCTGGCCGAGGTGGCGGTGCAAAACGGCTATGTGCGCCCGCAGGTGACGGACGGCGACCAGCTGACCATCGAAGAGGGGCGGCACCCGGTCATTGAACAGATGCTGAAAGGCAGCTTGTTCGTGCCCAACGACACGGTGCTGGACTGCGGCGAGAACCGGTGCCTGATCATCACCGGCCCCAACATGGCGGGCAAATCCACTTATATGCGCCAGACGGCGCTGATCGCTCTGATGGCACAGATCGGCTCCTTCGTGCCGGCTGCCCGCTGTGAGATGGGCGTGGTGGACGCCATCTTCACCCGGGTGGGCGCCTCGGACGATTTGGCCGCCGGCCAATCCACCTTTATGGTGGAGATGACGGAGGTGGCCGATATTCTGCGCAGCGCCACGCCGAAAAGCCTGGTGGTACTGGACGAGATCGGCCGCGGAACGTCCACCTTTGACGGCATGAGCATCGCCCGCGCGGTGGTGGAGCATATCGCGGACAAGGACGCCCATCTGGGCTGCAAAACGCTGTTTGCCACCCACTACCACGAGCTGACTGATCTTGAAAATTCCATCGACGGCGTGAAGAACTACAACATCGCGGTGAAAAAGCGCGGCGATGACATCACGTTCCTGCGGCGCATCGTGCGGGGCCCGGCCGACGACAGCTACGGCATCGAGGTGGCCAAGCTGGCCGGCCTGCCCGACAGCGTGACCAACCGCGCCAAAGAGGTGCTGCGCGTGCTGGAGGCCAATGCTCCGGACGCGAACCGCGTGACGCAGCTGGACTTTACCACCGTGGAAAAGTTTGCCGAGGCCGCGGTGCCCGGAGAGCTGGTGGAAAAGCTGGAAGCCACGGACGTGGAGACTTTGACGCCCCTGGAGGCGCTGAACTTTTTGTATGAGCTGAAAAAGACCTTGGCGGAATATAAGGCGTAAGGTTTTGGGAAAGGAGAGAGCCCCATGGCACAGATCCAAGTGCTGGACCAGCACACGGCGGAATTGATCGCCGCCGGCGAGGTGGTGGAGCGGCCGGCGTCCGTGGTGAAGGAATTGGCGGAGAACGCCATCGACGCGGGGGCGAAGCACGTCACCGTCAGCATCGAGCGCGGCGGCGTGGCGATGATCCAGGTGGCGGACGACGGCAGCGGCATCGAGGCGGAATACCTGCCCACGGCCTTTCTGCGCCACGCCACCAGCAAGATCCGCACGGAAGAGGACCTGGAGAACATCCATACCCTGGGGTTCCGCGGCGAGGCGCTGCCCTCCATCGCCAGCGTGGCCCGGGTGGAGGTGCTGACCAAGACCATCCAGGATGAGTATGCCTGCCTGTACCGCATCAGCGGCGGCGCGGAAGAGGGCGTGGAGGCCGGCGCGCGGCCCGTAGGCACCACCTTCACCGTGCGGGACCTGTTTTACAACACGCCCGCCCGCATGAAGTTTTTGAAAAAAGACCAGAGCGAGGGTAACTATGTGACGGATGTGGTGACGCATCTGGCGCTGTCCCACCCGGAGGTCTCTTTCAAATTCCTTCGCGACGGCAAGCAGCAGTTCCAGACGCCCGGCGACGGCAAACTGCGCAGCGCGGCTTACGCGGTGCTCAGCCGGGATTTTGCCAAAGACCTGCTGGAAGTGGATCACGCCCAAGCCAATTATACCGTGAAAGGCCTGGTGACGCCGCCCAAGGGCTGCCGCGCCAGCCGCGCCATGCAGTTTTTCTTTATCAATGGACGCTTTGTGAAAAACCGCACGATGATGGCCGCCCTGGAGGCCGCGTACAAAGGCACCGTCATGCAGGGGAAATTCCCGGGCTGTGTGCTGACGCTGGAGATGCCCGCACAGCTGGTGGATGTGAATGTCCACCCGGCCAAGACAGAAGTGCGTTTCGCGCGGGAAAAGGATGTGTTCGACGCCGTGTACGCGGCGATGAAGGAAGCGCTGAGCCAGCCCGGCAGCCTGGAAGAGCGCTTCACGTTCAAAGAGCCGCCGCCGCCGCGTGAGGTCCGGCCCGTGGAGGCCGACCCCATTGCGGTGCCGCCGGACCGGCGGCCGGATCAAGGCGGAAGGGGGATCAAGCCGGTGCCGGTGACCCTGCCCTCCATCGAGGAGGATTATGAGTTTTGGCGCGACAAGGTGAGACCCATGCCCATCCCCGATGCGGGCGGCGAGCCAGTCTACCTGGCCAGTGCCCCGAAGGAAGTTTACCGCCCCGCGCCCGGCCCCACCATCCCCATCACCCCGGAGATGAAAGCCCGAGCCCTGGCCGAGGTCCAGCGCCGCCGGACGCCGGCGCCGGACATTGAGGTAGAGGAGCGGGACGAGCCCCTGCCCACGGCGGCGCCCGTGCGCCCGGTGCCCGCCCAGCCGCAGCAGATCGTGCTGCCCGGCGCGGCGCCCGGGGAGGAGATGCTGCGCTTTGTGGGCGAAGTGTTCAACACCTATATCATCGCCCAGCGCGGCGGTGAACTATGCTTTATCGATAAACACGCCGCTCACGAGCGCATCCTGTACGAGGAACTGGCCGCCCACTACGGCGACGTGGCCAGCCAAATGCTGCTGGAGCCTGTCACGGTGCAGCTTTCGGCCGGGGAAAAGGAGGCGCTGCTGGACGCGGAAGCGCTGCTGCGGAACAGCGGCATCGAAGTGGAGGACTTCGGCGGCAAGAGCGTGGTGGTGCGCGCCGTGCCAGCCGACGTAGTGCCAAAGGACGTGGAGACCCTGGTGGTGGACGTGGCCGGCCGCCTGCGGGCAAACCCGCGGGAGACCGTCAGCGAGAAAACGGAATGGGTGCTGCATTCCATCGCCTGCCGCGCGGCCGTCAAGGCGGGGGACAGGAACCATCCCTCCCAGCTTTTGCGTCTGGCCGCCGACGTGCTGGACGGCAAGGTCCCGCCGTTCTGCCCCCACGGGCGTCCGGTGGTGCTGAAGATCACCGAGAAGGAGCTGGAAAAGCAGTTTGGCAGACAAGGTTAAACTCCTGGTGCTGGGCGGCCCCACGGCCAGCGGCAAAACGGCCCTGGCCGTGGCCCTGGCCCAAGAACTGGACGGAGAGGTGATCTCGGCCGATTCCATGCAGATCTATGCGGGCCTCGCCATAGGCACTGCGGCGCCCACGCCGGAGGAGATGGCGGGCGTGCCCCATCATCTCATCGGCTTTTTGCCGCCGCAGCAGGCCTTTTCCGTGGCCGACTACGTCGCGCGCGCCGGCGCCTGCATCAGCGAGGTACAAGGCCGGGGCAAAGTGCCCATCGTGGCCGGCGGCACCGGGCTGTATCTGTCCAGCCTGGTGGAAGGCCTGCAATTCACCGGCGAAAAGGCGGACCCCGCCGTGCGCCGGCGCCTGCAGGCGGAGCTGGAGGCGCAGGGCATCGGCCCTTTATACGAGCGGCTGCAGCGCATCGACCCGCCCTACGCGGCGACGCTGCACAAAAATAACCACGGCCGCGTGCTGCGGGCCCTGGAATTGTACGAGCAGACGGGCAAGACCATGAGCTGGCAGCTGGCCCACTCGCGCCCGCCGGAAAAGCCCTATGACGCGCTGGTATACGGCCTCGCGTTCCCCCAGCGCGCCCAGTTGTATGAGCGCATTGGTTTGCGTGTGGACAACATGATGGAACAGGGGTTGCTGCGGGAAGCGCAGTGTGTATATCAGCACCGCGACACCTACCGCACTGCGGCCCAGGCCATCGGCTATAAGGAGTTCTTCCCTTACTTCGCGGGGCAGGCGCCGCTGGATGCCTGCATAGAGAAGCTCAAGCAGGCCACGCGCAATTATGCCAAACGCCAGCTGACCTGGCTGCGCCGCATGGACGGCCTGCAGTGGGAACAGGCGGCGGACCCTTCGGCCGTACAGCGCATCGCGCAGGCCTGGCGGAAGGGGACAAGATGAAATTCACAAACGGGAGGGGAGTGCCGTGAAGGCGAAAAGAAAGCGCAGTTTGGGCCGCTGGATCGTCGTTCTGCTGCTGTGCATCCCCGCTGGATATATCGGCCTTCAGCTGTTCCAGGTGGCGCATCGGTCTTATACCACCCAGTCTGCGGTGGCTTACCGCATGGCCGATACGCTGACATGCAAAGGCGTGCTGGGCACCCAGGAGACTGAGGTGGCCTGGGCGCCCGACACGGGTACCCTCAGTTACATTGCCTACAATGGCGAGCGCGTGTCGCCCGGCACCACCGTGGCCCAGGTATTCACCAGCCCCGCTGCGGCCGAGAGCTTTGCGCTGTACCGCAAGCTGGCCCGGGAGGTGGAGGTGCTGAAGGAATCCCAGGCAAGCTTGGCCTCCTTCTCGCTGGATATCGAATCCCTGGCCCGCCAGGAACAGAACGCTCTTTATGATATTCTGGACACTGTGGACACGGGCAATTACGCGGGCCTTGCGGACACCCGCGGGCAGCTACAGCTGGTGCAGAACAAGATCCAGGCCAACACGGGCGTGGCGTCTGATTTCACGCCGCGCCTCAATGAATTGACCGCCCAGCGCGAGGCCGCGCTGGCGGCCGGTTCCTCGGTGCCGGTGGCCGCGCCCGTGGCCGGGTATTTCGTGGCCGGCCAGGACTCGCAGAAAAAGCAGTTCACGCTGGACCAGCTGAACGCCATGACGCCGGCGGAGATCGAGGCCGCGGCGGCGCAGCCCCCGGCGGCCAACGACGGTGCGGTGGCCGGCAAGCTGATCCAAGATTATCACTGGCGGTTTTACATGGCTGTCAGCACCGCCTATGCCGGCAAGTTTCAGGAGGGGGACAAATCCCTGACCATCTCGTTCCCCAGCATCTCCGATGAAGAGTTCCCCGTCCAGGTGGAGAGCGTCGTCACAGACGAGGAGGCGGGCCTTGTCAAAGTGGTGCTGCTGTGCAATTACATCAACGGCACCATCATCACCCAGGAACAGGCCGAGGCGACCATCGCCTTCACCGTATACGAGGGACTGCGCATTCCCGCCCAGGCGCGCCACACCGTGGAAGGGCAGGACTGCGTGTACGTGAAATTCGGCAACAAAGCGTACAAGTGCCCCATCCAAATTCTGTACGAGGATGAAAATTACCTCCTGGTATCGGACAAAAAGGTAAAGGGTCAAAACGAGGTGGAATTGTACGACGAGATCATCGTAAAAGGCATGGACCTGTATGATGGGAAAGTATTGGATTGAGCAGGAAGGGCCCGGCTTTGCAAATTTGCGGCAAAATCAAGAGCATTATTGACATTGGCGGCGAAAAATAGGATAATAAAAATGCTAGTATGCAGAATGAGGCAAAAGGAGAGTCAAGATGGGCATGTTTGATAAATTGAAAGGTATGATGGGCGTCCCCGAGGAAGGCGATTACGACGAGGAAGATATGGAGTACGCCGACGAAGAGGGCACTTACGCCGGGCAGGACGATTACGCGCCCGAGGCCGACGGCCTTTCCAAACGCAGCAACAAAGTGGTGAATATCAATTCCACCATGCAGCTGCAGGTGGTACTGGTGAAGCCCGAGCGCTTTGACGATGCCTCCGCGATCGCCGACCATCTGAACGCCAAGCGCACAGTGGTGCTGAACCTGGAATCCACCAGCAAAGAGGTGTCCCGCCGTTTGGTGGACTTTTTGTCCGGCGTGGCCTATGCCAACAACGGGCAGATCAAGCGCGTGGCCGCCAGTACTTTCATCATCACGCCGTACAATGTGGACATCATGGGTGACCTGCTGGATGAGCTTGAGAGCAACGGTGTCTTTTTCTGAACCCAAAGCCCGCGGGTATATGCCGCCGGCCAATGAAGAGGAAAAACTGCTGCAGCGCCGGGTGGCTGATCTGTGCCGTGCCGCCCAGTATGGGCAGACGGTGCGTTTGACCGGCTTCCTCAGCGACAGGGAACAGGAACTGGCCCGGGCGGCGCTGTCCGGCTTTGAGGGCCATGCGCGCTTTTGGGGCGGCTTTGAGGGGGCCGAGCGGCAGATGCTGGCGCTCGGCGCGGACCGCGAGCCGCAGGAAGAGGAGTTCGGCATCCTGTGCCTGCGGGTGGAACCGCAGTTTTCCGACAAGCCCCTGACCCACCGTGATTATCTCGGCTCTCTGATGGGGCTGGGCATCAAGCGGGAGAGCGTGGGCGATATCGCGGTGCTGCCTGAGGGGGGCGCCCTGGTCTATGCGAAGCAGCCGGCGGCGCGCCTTATTGAAGAAGAGCTGTCCACCGTGGGGCGCAGCGCCGTGCGGGTGACAAAGGCGGGGCCGCTTGTGCCTCCGCAGCCGGCAACGCCGTCCGAGGAGCGCACCGCTACGGTGCCCTCTCTGCGCCTGGATGCCGTGCTGGCGGTGATGCTGCATCTGGGGCGATCGGCCGCTGCGCAGCTCATTAAAAGCGGCGCGGTCTCCGTCAACCATATCGAAACGTCCAGCGCACATTACGAGGTGTTCGAAAACGACGTCTTCCGTGTGCGCGGATACGGAAAATACAAATTGTGCAAGGCAGGAGCACAAAGCAAAAAGGGCCGGATCCTCATATCGTACTGCCAATACTGAAAAGGGGCATTCTCTTATGAACGTGGATGACATCAGAAACGTCGTGTTCGACAAGACCATGCGCGGTTACCGTATGGAGGAAGTGGACGCTTTCCTGGCGCAGGTGGCGGCTGAATTCGAGAAACTGACCAAAGAAAAGGAAGACCTGGAAAAAAAGCTGTATATCCTGGCGGAAAAGGTGGACCAATACCGCAACGACGAAGACACGCTGAAGACCGCCCTGCTGAACGCGCAGCGCATGGGGGAGAGCGTGATCTACGAGGCGCGCCAGAAGGCGGAGACCATTATTTATGATGCCAACACGAAGGCCAGCCAGGCCAAAGACGAGGCAAACCAGCACGTGGCCGACATGGAGCAGCAGCTGAACAGGCTGAAGGCGGAGGTGGCCGGCTTCAAAGGCAGTGTGCTGGACTTGTACCGCCAGCACATCGAACTGCTGGGCAATATCCCCGGGGAGGAGCGCGCCCCGCGCCGCGAGAGCGCGCCGTCGCCCATCGTCAGCGGCCCGGCCAGGAAGCCCGCGCCGGAGCAGAAAAAGGCCGAAGCCCGCGCGGAGGGACAATCCACCCCGGAACAGCCTGCCCAGCCGGCGGAAAAAGGAAAAAAGAAAGCGCAGCAGGATTCCTACCGAACCATCGCCTTTGACTTTGACGAAGAGGACGAAGACCTGGGCGAAGAACCCTTCGACGAAGAGGAGTACGAGGACGATCTGCCCCTGGACGGCCAGATGGAGCGCACCCCCTTTGACGAGGATGACGATGAGGAAGAGGAATTCCGCGCGGCCAAACCTTCCGATATGGGGGATTATCAGGATATCACGTTCGACTGAGCCGCAGGGCTTCAGCCGTGACAGGATAGCGGGGTTTCTGTGTGAACGCCGCTATTTTGTGTTTTGCGGCAATTTGATGGAAAGGGTTTGTGCCATTTGCTGTTGTATGTAGTGGGGATCGCTGTGCTGATCGCCCTGGACCAAATCACCAAATACCTGGCCACGCTGTACCTGGCCCCCGTGGGGGTGCTGCCGTTTATCCCGGGCGTGATGGAGCTGCGCTATGTGCTGAACGACGGCGCGGCGTTCAGCCTGCTGTCCGGCGTGGAGGGCGGCCGGGTGATCCTGCTGGTGTTTACCGGCATCGCATTGGCGGCGCTGGCCGTGTATCTGTTTTGGAAAAAACCGGCCGCCCGTCTGGAACGGGCGGCGCTGGTGCTGATCATCGCCGGCGGCCTGGGCAATTTTGTGGACCGGGCGCTGAACGGCGTGGTGGTGGACTTTTTCGCCACCACTTTTATGAACTTTGCCGTGTTCAACGTGGCGGACATCTTCGTTTGCGTGGGCGTGGGCCTGATGGTGCTGTCCCTGCTGCTGGAAGAGTATCGCAGCCGCAAAAAGGCCCGCGCGGAAAGGCAAGCGCCCCATGACCTCACTTGAATTCCAGATCGGGCAGGAGGAGGCCGGCCAGCGGCTGGACCGCCTGCTGGCCCATCGCTTTCCTGAACTGACCCGAAGCCGCATCCAACAGTTGATGGAACAGGGGCTGGTGTTGTGCGGCGGACGCCCTGCGGCCAAAAACACCAAGCCTGTCCCCGGCCAGCACGTCACCGTGGAAGTGCCGCCGGCCAGCCCGGTGGAGATCGTCCCCCAGGATATTCCGCTGGACATCGTTTATGAGGACGACGCGCTGCTGGTGGTGAACAAGCTCAAGGGCATGGTGGTGCATCCGGCCGCCGGCAATCCGGACGGCACGCTGGTGAATGCGCTGCTGTACCACTGCCGGGGGCGGTTGTCCGGCATCAACGGC
This sequence comes from uncultured Oscillospiraceae bacterium, assembly GCA_905212515.1. Lineage (GTDB taxonomy): Bacteria > Bacillota > Clostridia > Oscillospirales > Ruminococcaceae > Ruthenibacterium. The sequence continues at coordinate 24,839 of CAJMEU010000019.1, forward strand.
GAGGTGCGCCCCGGTATCGTTCATCGCATCGACAAGGACACCAGCGGCTTGCTGGTGGTGGCCAAGGATGACGAAGCCCATGTGGGCTTATCACAGCAATTTGCCGTGCACAGCATCACACGGGTGTATCACACGGTGGCATACGGCGGTTTCCCTGTGGATGACGGCCATGTGGAGGGCCTGATCGGCCGCCACCCGGCAGACCGCAAGCGCATGGCGGTGGTGCAGAAAAACGGCAAGTACGCGTATACTGAATATCATGTGGAGGCGCGCTATCCTGGTTTTACCCATTTGTCCGTCCGGTTGAAGACAGGGCGCACCCATCAGATCCGCGTTCACCTGGCCAGCATCGGCCATCCGGTGGCCGGCGACGCGGTGTACGGCCCCAAAAAAGTACTAACGCAGCTGCAGGGACAATGCCTGCATGCCAAAACACTGGGTTTTGTCCACCCGCACACGGGACAATATCTGGAGTTCACCAGTGAATTGCCCCCTTATTTTTCCGCGTTCCTGGCGCAGCTGCAAAAACAAATTTGATTTTGACAGGAGGGTTTTGCCTTTATGGCTCGGTCGCTCCAAGAGATCCTGGTGGTCTCTGATATCGACAATACCTTGCTCTCCGCACAACATGGTTTGCCCAGTGTCAATAAGACGACCATTGAGCTGTTCTGCCGCCTGGGCGGCAAGTTCACCCTGGCCACAGGGCGCACCAACGAATCTGTGCTGCACCATTTGAGCGATTTGCCCCTCACGGCCCCGGCCATCACCTACGGCGGTGCGGTCATCTACGATTTTCAGCACGATATGCGCATCAAGAACGCTGTACTGCCCACCGATGAGGCCGAGCGGGCCGTCTGCGATGTGATGGCGCAGTTCCCGGGCATCGGCGTGGAAGTGATGACGGCGGACAACCACATCTATGTGGTGCAGAGCAACGAGTACACCCACCGGCATACGTAATATGAACGGCTG
>CAJMEU010000020.1 GCA_905212515.1 uncultured Oscillospiraceae bacterium
ATTGAACACCAGCATGAACAGTAGCCCCGGCAGCACCAGCATGTAGATGAACCAGTATTTGCGCATGTATACATAAAACCGTGACCAAAGGCCATTGCCGCGACCTGGCGCATGTACCGCCAATGCCTGACCTTCCATAGGGAATTCCTCCTCTGTGTCTTTAAATATTAGTAATAATTTTTGCTAATTTTTTGAGGAAGAAGTTTATTATCTTCCCTTGACTTTAGCGGCCGTCTATGGCACAATACCCTTGTAACCACTTGATTTCAATTACACTATATCAGTATTTCAGGGGGATGTCAAGCCAATCGCCTTTCAAAAAGTAGTGTGTTTCTTTAGTAAAAATTCACAAGAAAAATTTCAAAAATATGCTAATAATTAAATTTTATTAGCAACATTTTAAAACACGAAGAACGCTGCGGCGGCGCAAACCGCTGTTTTTAGGGCATCCGCGCCATTTATAAGGTAATATAAAGGGCACGGCGCAAGAACCTTGTTGTGGAGAGAACGGAGGAAAAGGATATGAAAAAAATCGGCTTTATCGGCTATGGACTGCGGTCGGAGACGATGATGCAGGCCTTCCGCGCGCTGGAGGCGGACATCTGTGTGGCCGCCGTGGCGGATCCGCGCAGGGAGGAGATCGCCCGGCAGCGGGCGCAGGACCCCTACTTTGCCGGGACGGTGTATTACGACAGCGGGGACGAACTGCTGCAGAAAGAGGAGCTGGATGGGGTGTTCATCGGCACCCGCTGCTCCCAGCACACACCCTGGGCCTGCAAGGTGCTGGCGCTGGGCATGCCGATGTTCCTGGAAAAGCCTGTGTGCACCTCCCGCCGCCAGTACGAAGCGCTGCGCGCCGCCGCCGAAGGGAAAGCGCACAAGGTGGTGGTGTCCTTCCCGCTGCGGCTGTCCTCCATCACGCTGGAGATGAAGCGCATCGTGGACAGCGGCGTGCTGGGGGACCTGACCATGGTGCAGGCGGTCAACAACGTGCCCTATGGCAGCGTGTACTACCACAGCTGGTACCGGGACCCGGCCGAGACGGGCGGCCTATTTTTGCAGAAGGCCACCCACGACATCGACTACATCCATTTCCTCACCGGCCGGCGGCCCGTATCCGTGTGCGCAAAAACCACCAAGCTGCATTTTAAAGGCGACCGGCCTGCCGGCCTGCGCTGCCCGGACTGCCCGGACTACCGCACCTGTCCCGAAAGCAGCTACGTGGTGAAGCACATCCTGAAAGAGGATGTGCAGGGGGACTGGTGCTGCTTTGCCCGGGACACAGGCAACGAGGACGGCGCCAGCGCCATCTTCACCACAGAGGACGGAGTGCTCATCGGCTACAGCCAGAACTTCGTGGTGAAAAAAAGCGCCGGCCGCCGGGGGGCGCGCCTCATCGGCACCGAGGGCAGTGCGGAATTCGACTTTTACACCGCCGAGATCCGCGAGGATCATTACCGCACCCCGCAGACGATCACGCACAAATTCAACTTCCCGGCAGGCATGCACTTCGGCGGGGACGAAATGCTGGCGCAGGACTTTCTGCAGGTGATGAATGGCGAAAAACCTCGGTCCGACCTCTCGGCGGGCCTTGTCAGCGCGGCAGCCTGCCTGGCCGCGAAGCAAGCGGATGCGGAAGGGCGTTTTGTGCCCATCGATTATTGAAGGAGGAATACCGATGCTGACGAATCTGGAAACCATCCTGGCCGACACCTGCGAAAAACATTACGCGGTGGGCCTGTTCAACTGCGTGACCCTGGAGATGACCAAGGGCATCCTGGCTGCGGCGGAGGAGCTGTGCTCACCGGTGATCATCGGCCCGGCCGAGAGCCTGCTGCCCGGCGCGACCCTGGCCGAGTACGCGGATATGATGCTGGGCATGGCCAAACGGGCCAAAGTGCCGGTGGCGCTGCATTTCGACCATGGCTTTACGCCGGAATTGGTGGAGGAGGCCATCCGTCTGGGCTTTTCCTCGGTGATGTACGACTGCAGCATGTTGCCTTTTGAAGAGAACTTGCGCCGCACCCGGGCCATGGCGGACAAGGCCCATAAGGCCGGCTGTTCGCTGGAGGCGGAGATTGGCCACGTGGGCTCCAACGGCAGCGCCGAGGAGGCGGTGGCGCAGACGGTGTACACCCAACCGGCGGACGCGCTGCGCTTTGCCGGCGAGAGCGGCTGCGACGCGCTGGCCGTGGCCATCGGCACAGCCCACGGCGTGTATGCGCAAAAACCCCGGCTCAACCTGGCCTGCCTGGCCCAGATCGCCGCCGCCTGCCCCACGCCGCTGGTATTGCACGGCGGCAGCGGCCTCTCGGACGATCAGTTCCGCGCCTGCGTGGCCGGCGGCATCTCGAAAATCAATATCTTTAGCCACTACCACCTCGCCGCTGCCCGGGCGGCCCATGACAACTGGACCGGCACTGCGGGCGCGTTCGAGCTGATGCCCCTGGTGGCCGAGGCCGTCAAGCGGGAGACCATGCATCACATGCGCGTGTTCGGCAGCGACGGGAAGGCCTGAGCCATGGCGGGGGAGAAATACTGCATCGCCGCGCTGGACGCGGGCACCACGTCGGTGAAGGTGTGTTTGTTCACGCCGGATCTGACGCTGCTGGCCTGCACCGTACAGGAATATGCGCTGCACACTTGGGGCATGTGCGCCGAGGCAGACGCGGGCCTGTATCTGGAGGCCGTGCAAAGAGGCATGGCGCGGGCCTTAGCCGCCGCGCCGGGCTGGACCGTGGCGGCCGTGGGCCTGGCCACCCAGGGCGAGACGCTGGTGCCTGTGGACAAGGCGGGCGTGCCGCTGCGGCCCTTCATCGTGTGGCTGGACAGCCGCGCCGAGGAGGAGGCCCGGGCGCTGTCCGTCGCGCTGGGCGCCGACGCTTTTTACAGGGCCACCGGTCTGCCGGAGCCCACGGGCGCGTTGCCCCTGGCAAAGCTGCTGTGGCTGCAAAAGCACGAGCCGCAGCTTTCCGCCCGCACCTGCAAATACCTGCTGCTGGAGGACTATCTTCTCTTCTGGCTGACCGGACGCTTCGTGTGCGAAAAATCCCTGGCCACCTCCACGGGCTGGTTCAGCCTGCAGGAGGAGGGCCTGTGGGGCGAGGCGCTGGAGGCGGCGGGCGTGGGCCGGGACAAACTGCCTGAATTGGTGGAGTGCGGCGCGCCCGTGGGCCCGCTGCAGGGGGAGGCCGCCCGCCAGTTGGGCCTGCCCGCGGGCATCCCCGTGGTGGCGGGCGCTATGGATCAAACGGCCGCCGCCCTGGCCGCCGGCTGTGTGGCGCCGGGCATCGTCACCGAGACCACCGGCACCGCCTTGGTGGCCGCGGCCTGCACCGACGCGCCTGTGTTTGCCGAAGGGCATCGGGTGACCATCTATCGCCACGCGCTGCCCGGCAAATTCCTGTATCTGCCCATCGCCAACACGGCGGGCATGGCCCTGCGCTGGTTCCGGGACGAATTCTGCCGGGACCTGCCCGCGGGGGGCGCTGGCTACGCGGCACTGGACGCGCTGGCCGCCGGGGCGCCCTGCGGCTGTGAGGGGCTCGTATTTCTGCCGTTTTTGTCCGGCAGTGTGGACCCCGACACCTGCCCTGGGGCGCGCGCGGCCTTTTTCGGCGCCGGCCTGGCCACGACACGGGCCTATTTTGCCCGCAGCGTGCTGGAGTCCGTGGCCTTCCTTCTGCGCGACTTCTGCGCCATGCTGGACGGCCTGGGCTGCCCGGTGGAACGGATCTGCTCCCTGGGCGGGGGTGCGCGCAGCGCGCTGTGGCAGCAGATCAAAGCCGATGCGTGCGGCCGCGTATTCACGGTGCCCGCGTGCAGCGAGGCTACGGCCCAGGGCGCCGCGCTGCTGGCCGGCTGGGGCGGCGGCCTGATCCCGCCGGAAGAAGTGCCCCGGCCCGCGGCCCCGCAGGCCGTCTATACGCCAAACCCGGCGAACGCCGCCGCCTACGAGGCGGCCTATACCCTGTACAAGCGGCTGTACGAAGCCGTAAAACCGCTTTTTTGAGCCTGCTTGACAGGCGGAAAGGAGCAACGATCATGCAAACGACAACGAAACCGCGCCTGGGCGTTCTGGCCCTCATGCTGGAAGGGTACGAGCCGCTGTTCCCGGGCATTACCCGCCGCCAGCACGCCTATGTGGAGGAGGTGTTGGCCTCTCTCAAGGATGTGGCGGACTGTGTATTCCCCCGCGTGGCCCTGAACCGCGCCGACATTGAAGAGCTGACGGCCCAATACAATCAAAGCGGCCTGGACGGTATCCTCATCTTTCTGCTCAGCTATTCCCAGGGGCAGTACCTGGTGCGGGCCATGCAGTACAACCACCTGCCGCTGGCCCTGGCGCTGGTGCAGCCCGACGAGACGGTGGGCGAGGATTTTGAGGAACTGGAACTGACGGTGAACCAGGGCATTCACGGTTCTCAAGACAACGCCAACTGCCTGATGCGGGCCGGCATCCCCTGCGTGTTTTTCGCCGGCAGCCGCAAAAACGGCGAGCTGGCCGCCTTTGTGGCGGACTTCGGCGCGACGGCGCGCACGCTGGCCCACATGCGGCGCATGAAGATCGCCGTGGTGGGCAAGCTGGCCGGCATGGGCGACGTCATCACCGACGACATGGCCGTGTACCGCACCCTGGGGCCGGAGTTCGTCTACGATTCCGTGGGCGCTTTGCAGCGCTGCTGCGCCGCCGTGCCGCCCGAGGCGGTGGCACAGCGGGTGGCATACGAGCGCACCCTGTTTGACGTTGACCCCAACTTGCCGCCCCAGCGCCACGCCGAGGCCGTGCGCATGTACCTGGGGATCGGGCGCTGGCTGGAAGAGGGCGGGTACGACGGCTACACCGCCCATTTTGAGGAATTCGGCGCGGATGGCCGCTTTACCCAGCTGCCCCTGCTGGCGGCCTCCAGCCTGATGGCCGACGGTTACGGCTACGCCGCCGAGGGCGACGCCACCGCGGCCATGTGGATGGCTGCCATGCACACCTTGTGCGGCGAGGCCAATTTCAGCGAGATGTACATGATGGACCTGGCGCGGGAGGCTATTTTGCTGTGCCACGCGGGCGAGGGCAACTGGGCCACGGCCCGCAGGGACAAAAAGCCCTTTTTGATGGACCGCGTGTTCAACGAGGGCGGCCTGTCCAACCCGCCCACGCCCATCTTTACCCCCCGGCCCGGCCGCGCGGGGGTGATGAGCCTGGTGCATGTCTCCGGCGACCGGTTCCGGCTGGTTTACGCGGCGGGGGAGATGCTGGACAAGTGCGATCTGCGCCGCTGCGATATGCCCTATATGTTCTTTAAACCCGACAGCGGCGTGCGCGCCTGCGTCACCGCCTGGCTGGAGGCGGGCGGCACCCATCACGAGACCATCGTGCTGGGCGAGCACGAGGCCCGCGTGCGCCTGCTGTGCCGCCTGGCCGGCATCGAGTTCATCGCCGTCTGAGCACGGCCACGGAAAGGAGAAACGACATGATCCAAAATATCCGGCGCTCCCTCACTGACCTGCTGGGCGGCGATTATATCGAGCATGTGTGCCGCGCCCGCGCGGCCCTCACGGGGGAGCCCTACGAGGACTTGCGGGCCCTGGCCGACGAACAGATCGACTTTTACCCCGCTGCCTTTGCCGCCCGTCAGGAAGCGCTGATGGGCCAGGTGGGCAGCCAGGTGGCGCCCGCGTTCGCCAACGAAGAAAACGGCGCGCCCACAGGCTCTTACCGGGCGGCGCAGCACAGCGCCGCCGCGCCGCTGGGGGGCTTGGGCTGCTTCCGCGTGGGCGAGGACGGCCGGCTGTACTTCGCCGGCAAAAGCGAGCATTACCACATCCCCCTGGGCCACGGCTTTCCCGGCTACCGGCTGATCGAGCGGGCCAAGCGCCTGGGCATCCCCAATGCCACCCACAACAACACCCGCGGGTTCATCACCCGCACGCTGGAGCGCCGCCTCATCGCGGCGGCCAACGGCCTGGCGCCTACGGACCCGGCGCTGGACGCCGTCCTGGAAGAGAAAAAGCCCGGTGTGCTGAACACGGTGATCAATCTGGAGACGGGCAGCCTGGCCGTGGAGGCGGCGCTGAAAATGATGCTGTCCCGTTTTTACACCATCGACGGCCAACCCGCCCCCTACGCGGGGAAGGTGCCGGTGTTCCTGGTAATGGCGGACAATGCCGGCGGCGTCACCGCCGGCTACCACGGCACCACCCTGGTGGCGCAGACGCTGCGTGGCCTGTGGCCCACCTTCGGCGAAAAGGCCGGCGGGGCGGAGCTTTACAAAGTGGCGGCCGTGCCCATCAACGACGCCCGGGCCTTTGCCGCCATTGCCCGGCAGTACAACGAAGGGCCGTACAAAACCGCGGGCTTCTGCCACGAGATCATCATGATGAACTACGGCGGCATCCGCCTGTCGGAGGAATTTTTGCAGCAGGCCTACCGCGTGTGCCGCGACACGGACACGCCGGTGCTTTGCGACGAGATCCAGTCCTGTGCCTGGTACGACGGGCTGTTCCTTTTCCGCAAATACGGCTTGACGCCGGATTTTGTGTCCATCGGCAAGGGCTTTCCGGGCGGCAATTACCCGGCCAGCAAAATTTTGTCCAGCGGCGCGTTCGACAGCCTCAACCAGTTCGGCGCCCTGGTCACCAACGGCCAGGAGGAGCTAGCCAGCCTTGCCTATCTCGTCACCATGGAGTTTATCGCGGCCAACGGCGCGCATATCGAACAGACGGGCCGCTACTATCACCGATGCGCGGCGGCGCTGGCCCAAAAATACCCGGCCCTGTGCACGGGCGTAGAGGGCGACGCCCACATGACGGCCCTGTGCTTTGGCGCGGTGGAGGACGCCGTAGGCTTCTGCGCCCGCATGAACAACGTGCACTGCGTGGACATCAGCGCGCAGACCTACAAGCCCAACTGCCCGCCCGTGGCCTTGACCAAACTGCCGTTGATCGTCACCGAATCCATGGCGGATTGCCTGATCGGGCTGTTCGACGAGGCGCTGGCCCACACGGCCGGCTGCGAAGGGAGGGCTTGAGCATGGAACCTGTCCGCTTCGGCGTCATCGGCTGTGGCCTCATGGGCCGCGAGTTCGCCAGCGTATCCATGCGCTGGCTCCATCTGGCGGCAGACCTGCCCCGCCCGGTGATCGTGGCCGCGTGCGACCTTTCCTCAAAAAATCTCGATTGGTTCCGGCAGGTACCGGACACGCGCTATTTTTACAGCGATTACCAGGAGCTGCTGCAAAACCCGGAGGTGGAGGCGGTGTACTGCGCTGTGCCCCACCACCTGCACGCCCAGGTGTACGGCGATGTGATCCGCGCCGGCAAGCACCTCCTGGGGGAAAAGCCCTTCGGCATGGATCTGGCCGCCTGCGGGGAGATCGAGGCGGCCATGGCGCAGCACCCGGAGGTGTTCGTGCGCTGCGCCAGCGAATTTCCCTTTTATCCCGCGGTGCAGCAGATGGTGCGCTGGTACCGCGAGGGCGCCTTCGGCCAGATCATCGAGGCGCGTTTCGCCATCAAGCATTCCTCGGATATGGACCTGACAAAACCCATCAACTGGAAGCGGATGCGCGCGGCCAACGGCGAGTACGGCTGCATGGGGGACCTGGGCATCCACACCCAGCATCTGCCCTTCCGCCTGGGCTTTTTGCCCCGCACGGTCAGCGCGCAGCTGGCCAATATCGCCAAGACCCGCCCGGATGAAAACGGCGTCCCCGTGCCCTGCGAGACTTGGGACAACGCCATCCTCACCTGCGAGGCGCAGAACGGCGCCGGCGATACCTTCCCCATGCAGCTGGAGATGAAGCGCATGGCCCCGGGCTGCACCAACACCGTGGAATACGAGATCTACGGCCTCAAGATGTCGGCCAAATTCACCACCGACGACCCCAACGCCATCCACTACACCCAGGCCGTGGGCAGGGAACAGGCCTGGGCGCGGCTGGTGATCGGGCAAAAAACACTGTACCCCGTCATCACCGGCTCGATCTTCGAGTTCGGCTTCTCCGATTCGCTTTTGCAGATGTTCGCCGCCTTTGTCAGCGAACTGCGGGGCCTGCCCTGCGCCTTTGGCTGCTTCACCCCCCAGGAGGCCCATCTCAGCCACCGGGTGCTCACCGCGGCGCTGGAATCCTACACCCAGCGGCGTGTGGTAACGCTGGCAGAATAAAATGAAAAGGGCTTCGGTACCGTCGTACCGAAGCCCTTTTTCTGTCTCTCTCAGGGGTTTACCACGTTTTGCAGCCGGCCCTGCCCGAAGGCGCGCAGGTTTTCCACCGCGATGTCCATCAGGCGCTGGCGGCTTTCTTTGGGGGCCCAGGCGATGTGGGGCGTGATCAGGCAGTGCTCCTCCCGCAAAAGGGGATTGTCCGGGCTGGCGGGCTCCACGTTCAGCACGTCCAGGCCCGCGCCGGCCACCTTGCCGCTGTGCAGCGCCGCCGCTAGGTCCTCCTCCACGATCAACGGTCCGCGAGAGGTGTTGATGATCATCACGCCGTCCTTCATTTTGGCAATGCTGTCCCGGTTGACGAGCCCCTGCGTGTCCGGCAGCAGGGGGCAGTGCAGGGAGATGACGTCGCTCTGGGCCAGCAGCTCGTCCAGGTCCACCATGCGGGCCACGCCGTCCTCCTGGGCGAATTTATCATAGGCCAGCACCTCCATGCCAAAGGCCGCGGCAAGCTTGGCCGCCGCCCGGCCGATGCGGCCGTAACCGATGACGCCGAAGGTTTTGCCCGCCAGTTCGATCAGCGGGGCGTTCCAGTAGCAGAAATCCGGGCAGCGGCTCCAGTCGCCCGCCTTTACCGAGCGGCTGTGGTCGCCCACGTGGTGGCAAAGCTCCAGCAATAGCGCCATCACCATCTGCGCCACGGCAGTGGTGCCATAGGTGGGGATGTTGCACACGGTGATGCCCAGCCGTTTGGCCGCCGCGATATCCACCACATTGTAGCCCGTGGCCAGCATACCGATGTATTTCAGGTGCGGCGCCAGCTTTTCCAGCGTCTCGGCAGACAGGGGCACTTTGTTGACCAGCAGCGCCTCGGCGCCCTTTGCGCGGCGTACCACTTCGCCGTCGCCCTGGGTGAAAGGGGTGCGGTCATACACCGTCACCTCGCCCAACGCCTCAAAACCGGCCCAGCTCAGGTCGCCGGGGTTTTCGGTGTATCCGTCCAGAATAACGATTTTCATGCCTGCTCCTTTCCGCGCAGGGCGGCCATCTGGGCCGCGCCCAGGGCCAGCAGCCCGTTGTCGCTGTTCCACATATTGATCTGCATGCCCTCGCTCAGCCAGGGCATCAGGGGCGCGGCGGAACCGAAGTGCACGCCCGCGTATTTGCCATTCGCCTTGGCCGCTGCGATGACACGGCGGAAGGCGGCCACGATATCCGGATGGTCGAACTGGCCCAGGATGCCGTAGTCCTGCGTCATGTCGTTGGGCCCGATGAAGCCCACGTCGATGTCCTCCACGGCCAGGATCTCCTCGATGTGCGCCACCCCGGCGCGGGACTCGATCTGACACATCAGGATGGTCTCGTCGTTGGCCTGGGGCATATAATCGGCGCCGGACACCTTTTTAAAATCCGTATGCGGGCGCGAGAGGGAGACACCCCGGTGGCCCAGGGGCGCATATTTGGCGCAGTCCACCAGCATTTGCGCCTGCTGGGCAGTCTCCGTATTGGGCAGCAGCAGGCCGGCGGCGCCCATCTCCATAAATTTCAGCACGTGTTCCCGCCGCATCTCCGGGATGCGCACCAAAGCGGGCATGCCGATGCCCCGGGCCACGGCGATGATATTGGCCACCTCCCGGGTGGTAAAGGCGCCGTGCTCACAATCCACGATGAAAAAATCGAACCCGCAGGCCTGCAGGATCTTGCCGATGTCCGGGCTGGCGAAGGTGGTCACCATTGTGCCCAGCACCTGGTCCCCCGCGCGCAGCCGCGCTTTCAAACCGTTCATTGTCATTCTCCCTTTTCTGTTTATTCCAGTTCTTCCAGGCGCGCGGTGCGCACGCGGCGCGCCTCGCGGGCCATCAGGGCTTCCGTTTCCTCCCGGGTGGGCAGCGCCATGCCGATGGCGCCCTTTTTCTTGATGACCAAAGTGCCCGCGCAGTTGCAGAAACACGCCAGCTTTGCCAGGGGCATGGCTTCCTGCAGGCCCACGCACAAAGCGGCGGCCAGGGTGTCGCCCGCGCCCGTGGGGTCCACGGGCGGCTCGTCGATGCCCGGCGCGATGGCCACTTCGCCGCCCCGGCTCAGCACCGCGCCGTCCTTGTCCCGGGTCAGCGCCACCACCTGCGGCCCCATGGCATGCAGCGCGCGCAGCACGTTGCCCACGGTGCTTTCGCCGGTGATCATCTGCCCCTCGCTCAGGGTGGGGGCCACCACATCCGCGTGAGCCACGGCCCACAACATGCGCCGGCGCGCCGCCTCGTTGTCCGCCAGCTCCCGCCGGATGTTGGGGTCGAACGACACCAGCACCCCGTGCGCCTTGGCCAGTTCCACCAGCTTTTGGCAGGCGCCGCGCATTTCCGGCGTCAGTTCCAGCAGCATGCCGGGATAATGCACGGCGTAGGCGCCGCCGATATAGGCCTCATCCAGATCCTCGGCCCGCAGCAGGCTGCCGACAGAGTTTTTGCGGTAATATTGATAGTTGCGGCCCACGGGCAGATATTCCAAAAAGGCCAGGCCGATCTGCCCCTCTTCGGAGACGATCAGATGGGAGAGATCCACCCCCTGCGCCCGCAGCGTGTCCGCGACCATCCGGCTCAGGCTGTCGCTGCCCACTTTGCCGATGAACCCGCCGCGCCCGCCCAGCAGCGTGGCCGCGCAGGCAAAGATCCCCGCGGACCCGCTGGCTGTTTTGATGACCGGCCCCGCGTCCTCAATACGCATATGGTCCTGCCCGGGCACCAGATCCACCAGCAATTCACCCAGCGCCAGGATCTTTTTGCGCGCACTGTCGCCGCTGTTTGACGCCTGCTCCATGATGATCCTCCCATTTCCTGTTGAATGTGAAAATTATTAGTAATATTAAAAGAATATAAATAATATTTTCACTATAAGTATATCTGACAGATGTTTTAATGTCAATAGAAATAAGGAGTAAGCGACGCCAAAAGATTGGGCGATATTTTGTTCACTCTGTTTGACTTTTCACGAAAATACGTTATAATATTAGTAAGAATTATTAAAGGAGCTGCGTTCTCTATGAAAAAGGCGACTTCGCAGGATGTGGCCGAGCTGGCGGGCGTCTCCCAGGCCACCGTGTCCCTCATCCTGAACAACAGCGACAAGATCACCTTCAGCAGCGAGACCAAAGAGCGCGTGCTGGCCGCGGCGCAAACCCTCAATTACAAACTGCCTCAGCGCAAAAAGCAGGCGGAGAAAAGGTCCAGCCACATGCTGCTGGTGCTGACGCCCACGCTGACCAACCAATATTACGCCGAGTTGATCCAGACCATCGAGGACTATGCCGATTCGCTGGATTACCGGGTCATCGTATGCAACACCTTCCGCAAGCCGGACCTGGAGAAATTCTACCTGGACACCTTCATCGGCAGCCATGTGGTCGGCATCATTTACACCTTTCTGCCCAGCTTTCCGCGCCTGATCGAGCAGATCGCCCTGTCCACGCCCACGGTCATCATCGGCGAAAAACAGGCGGATCTCTCCATCTGCTCCATCGAGCTGAGCAACGTCAGCGCGGGCGCCATGCTGGCCGAGCACCTGTACCAATTGGGGCACCACAAGCTGGTGTTCATCTCCACGCCTTTCAACCAGCTGACGCTGGCGCGCGAACAGCGCCTGGAGGGCATCCGCAAGCAACTGGAGGCGCACGGCGTCACCGACGGGCTGGAGGTGCTGGTGGCCGAACGCCAGGCTGAACAGGACAGCCGGGCAGACGGCCTGCCCTACGAATACTCGGTGGGCCGCCAGCTCACGGCCGAGCTGATCCGCCGCGAGAGCACGGCCACGGCCCTCATCGGCGTCAACGACATGACGGCCCTGGGCATTTTGGCCGAACTGGCGGGCCAGGGCTACCATGTGCCCCGGGATTTTTCCGTGTGCGGGTTCGACAATATCTTTTCCGCCAGCGTCACCACCCCGGCCCTGACGACCATCGACCATCACCTGCGCACCCGCTGCCAGGCGGCCGTGGACATGGTCACCCAGCAGACGGGCAAGGCGCGCGCTAGCGTACAGATCCCTTTGGTGAACAAAATCGAATACACGCCGCAGCTGGTGGCGCGCGGTTCCACGGGGCCCTGCCCGGCCCACCGCGCCGGGCCCAGGGCCTGACGGGAGGAGGCAAACAATATGAAAGCAAGCGAATTTTCCTCCCGGCTCCTCAGCAGCCTGTGCAAGGTGCTGCCCGGCTGTGCGCCCACGGGCAGGGCCGTCACCCGGGTGGAAGGCCTTTGGGGCGAGACGGTCTCCTTCCAGCTGGCCTTCACCGCCACGGCGCCCCAGCGGGACCTGCGCGAAAACGTGGTGCGCGTGGAGGTGCAGTCGCCTTTGGGCCAGCGGGTGCGGGTGCGTTCGGTGGTGAACGTGCCGGTGCTGCTGCCCGTGTGCGGCGAGGGGGACGACGATTACATCAGCAAGCAGCCGGGCATGTACCCGGATCTGCTGCGCGTCCTGCCGGCCTTTTCCCTGCGGGCGGTGCCCGGCCAGTGGCGCGCGCTCTGGTTCGATATCACGCTGGACGAAACCCTGACACTGCCCGAATATCCGTTGGTCCTCCATGTCTTTGGCGCTGACGGCGCCCTGCTGGCCCGGCATTCCCTCACCGTGGGGGTCGTTCCCGCGGCGCTGCCGCCCCAGGCATTGATCCACACCCAATGGTTCCACGGCGACTGCCTGGCCGATTATTACGGGGTGGAGGTGTTCAGCGAGCGGCACTGGGCCATCATGGAGAATTTTATCCGTGAGGCGGCCGAACATGGCATCAACATGCTGCTCACGCCCCTGTTCACCCCGCCGCTGGACACGGGCGAGGGCATGGAGCGCACCACCATCCAATTGGTGGACGTGCACTGCGGGCAGGGCGTTTATTCTTTTGATTTTTCCCGGCTGGCGCGCTTTGTGGACATGGCCGAACGATGCGGCATCCGCTATTTTGAGATGGCCCACCTGTTCACCCAATGGGGCGCTGCCTATGCGCCCAAGATCCTGGTGTGGGAGGACGGCGCACTGCGCAAAAAATTCGGCTGGCACACCCCGGCCATGGGGCCGGATTACCGGGCGTTCCTCCGCGCGTTCCTGCCCGCTCTCACGGCATTTTTCAAAGACAGGGGCATGGCCGACCGCGTCTATTTCCACCTCTCCGATGAGCCGGAGCTGCGGCACCTGGACGCCTACCGCGCTGCGGCCGATTTTGTGCGGCCGCTGCTGGCAGGCTGCAAAACGCTGGACGCCCTCAGCGACTATGAGTTCTACCGCACGGGCTGCGTGGAGCGCCCTGTGGTGGCCAGCGACCACCTGGAGCCCTTTCTGGCACACGGCGTCAAAGGGCTGTGGACCTATTACTGCATCGTGCAGAACCGGGAGGTAGCCAACCGCTTTATCGCCATGCCCTCGGCCCGCAGCCGCATTTTGGGCGTGCAGCTCTATCTGTACGACATCGAGGGCTTTTTGCAATGGGGTTATAATTTCTACAACACCCAGCATTCCACGGCCCTGGTGGACCCCTATTCCTGCACGGACGGCGGCGATGCCTTCCCCGCGGGGGACCCGTACCTTGTGTACCCTGGCCGGGACGGCATGCCGGAGGAGTCCATCCGTCTGATGACCACCTGCGAGGCCCTGTTCGACCTGCGGGCCCTGCGCCTTCTGGAGGCCCTGCGCGGCCGGGCTTTCGTGGACGCTTTGCTGCACGAGGGCCTCGCCTACCGCATCACCTTCACCCAGTACCCCCGGGGCGAGGCGTGGCTGCTGGATATGCGCCGCCGCGTCAACGGGGCGCTGCGCGCCGCACTTTAAAAGTAAAGAAAAACAGGCGTTTTTATGTGATTTTTCCATGAAAACGCCTGTTTTTTTATTGCTCCGCGACAAAAAAACTGATCCCTATGGCCTTGGTCAGAGGACTGGCCCCATGGCCCCCTAAATAGCCTGCGGCTATTTTTTACTTTAAAGCGGTATTTAAAGGCGAACCTGCGTCTGCCCCCTCCCGGCGGGCGCTGGTGTACAGCATATCGATCAAATAGGAGAATTGTTCCAAAAGATGTTCCTTGCTGATGCGCCTGCGCTGCAAAAACCACCAGCGGCCGCACTGGATCAGCGCGCCTACCATCAGTTGGGCCATCAGTTCTGAATCCACCTTGAATACATAACCTGCCTGCTGGTCCTTTTCCAGCCGCCGAACAATATCCGGCGTCACCTCCTGGGCAATGATCTCCTGCAGCAGGTTGAAGATACTGCTGGATTCCACACAGCTCATCAGCGCCGTGTTGGCCTCCATAAAATCGATGCCGATACGGATCAGACAAGTGTAATACGAGATGGGATCGTAATGCTTGTCCATATTATCCACCTGCCGGATGTGAGTGCGATACAGATCCTTGATCATAAAAGAGAGAAACTCGTATTTGTCCGCGAAATGCTTGTAAAAAGTGCCGCGTCCCACCATGGCCCGGTCGCACAGTTCGTTTACGGTGATCTCTTCGAATTTCTTTGTCTCCAGCAGCGATATAAAGGCGCTGAATAGGGCGTTGTAAGTTTTTTGGATGCGCAGATCTCTTTTTTCTTCCATGCTGATTCTCCTTCAAGAAGTACGGAAACAAATGGAGGCGATTTGTTCATTACGATACAAATAAGGCTAAGTTGAGCCTTGACCTCGGCCTTCGTCTTGATTATAATCCGGAATAGAACAAATGTCAATTTGGAATCGATAGTTTGATATAATACATTTGTTCATAATTTGCACAAATTTTCAACACGACCTTACATTCAGAAAGTGAGCATCCGTATGGACATGATTCAAGTGGAACATCTGACAAAGGACTACGGCTTTGGCAGAGGGGTCTTCGACGTGACGTTCAACGTACAAGAAGGGGAGGTGTTCGGGTTCCTGGGCCCCAACGGCGCGGGCAAAACCACCACCATCCGCCATATCATGGGCTTTTCCAAGCCCCAGGAGGGCGTCATCACCGTATTGGGCAAGGACGCCTGGCAGCACGCGGCGCCCATCAAGCGGAAGCTGGGTTATCTGCCCGGCGAGATCGCCTTCCCCACCAATATGACGGGCACCCAATTCATCGATTACATGGCCCGCCAGCGCGGCATGGCGGACCGGGGCAAAACCGATTATTTGCTGGAGCAGTTCGAACTGGACCCTTCGGGCGACCTCAAGCGCATGAGCCTGGGCATGAAGCGGAAGCTGGCCATCGTCACCGCCTTTATGCACGACCCGCAGCTGCTGGTGCTGGACGAACCCACCAGCGGCCTGGACCCCCTGATGCAGGAGCGGTTCATCGAGTTCGTGCTGGATGAAAAGAAGGCGGGGAAAACCATCCTGCTGTCCAGCCATATTTTCAGCGAGGTGGACGCCACCTGCGACCGCATCGCCATCATCAAGGACGGCGCGCTGGTATCCACCATCGTGGCCGATACACTGCGTCACAACGAGGATAAGGTGTTCAAGGTGGAGTTTGCCGACGGGGCTGAATATGAAAAGTTTGTGGCCGCCACCCGGCTGGATCTGGACGCCAGGCGGCCGCATCACCATCAGGTGAAGATCCGCATCCGGGACGACGATATCCACAAATTCTTCGCCGAGATGAGCCGTTATCACCTGAATTTCATCTCGGAGATCAAGTTTACGCTGGAAGATTACTTCATGGATTTCTACGACCGCAAAAAGACGGTGGAACAGGGAAAGGCGGGGATGCAAAGTGGGCTGCATTGACATCAGCGGGCTGACCAAGGACTACGGCCAGGGCCGGGGCATTTTCGATGTGACGCTGTCGGTGCAGCCGGGCGAGACCTTCGGCTTCGCGGGCATCAACGGCGCGGGCAAAACCACCACCATCCGCCACTTGATGGGCTTTCTGCGGCCCCAGGCCGGCGCGGCCCGCATCAACGGCAAGGATTGCTGGCGCGACGCCGCGGCCATCAAGCGCATGGTGGGCTATGTGCCCGGCGAGATCGCCTTCCCGGACGACGGCACCGGCACCATCTTCCTGCAGCGCCAGATGGCTATGCTGGGCAAGGGCACCATGGCGGAATGCCAGCGGCTGTGCGATATGCTGCAGCTGGATATCACCGCCAATCTGAAAAGCATGAGCAAGGGCATGAAGCAGAAGACCGCCCTGGTGGCCGCCTTCATGCAGCAGCCGGAGATCCTTGTCATGGACGAACCCACCACGGGCCTGGATCCGCTGATGCGGGAGGTGTTCGTGGAGCTGCTGGAAGAGCAAAAGGCCCTGGGCCACACCATTTTCATGTCCAGCCATATTTTCGAGGAGATGGAGCGCACCTGCGACCGCGTGGCCCTCATCAAGGACGGCCGCATCGTCAGCATCGCGGCCATGGACGATATCCGCCACAATAAAAACAAGTCGTTCAAAATCCAGTTCAAGGACGAAGAGAGCTTCAGGGCGTTTTTGGCGCTGCCCTACGAGTGTGTGGACGTGAAGCCCGACGGCCTGCGCCTGACCGTGAACCTGCACGATTCCCAGATCAACCAGCTGATGGCTGATCTGTCCGGATGCCAGGTGCATTTTTTCAAGGAAGTCAAACACTCGCTGGAGGAATATTTCCATACGATTTTCAAGGAGGGCCAAAGCAATGTTCAGTAAACCCATTTTCAAACAGTGTGTGCGCAGCAACGGCAAGCTGTGGGCTATTTTCACCGCGGTGGCTTGCGCCATGCTGTATTTCATGATGTCCAGCTTCGACGCCGGCGCCTTCAGCAGCATCGCCAGCGCTACCGAGGGTACTCGGTTCGAGAACCTGGCGTCCAATTTCGGTAGTTTCCTGGGTCTGATGGAGACGTTTTACCGTATGCTGCCTATCCTGCTGGGCATGGTGTACGCCATCCTCGCCACCAGTAACCTCATCGTGTCCGAGGTGGACAGCGGCTCCATGGCGTACACCTTGTCCACACCCACCAAGCGCAGCACGGTGGTGCTGACGAAAATGGCGTACATGGTGGGCTCGGTGGTGTTGATGTTCGTGGTGCTGTGCGGCGCCGGCCTGGGCTTTGCCGAGCTGACCCAGCACTGCATCACCGATTCCGCCATCACCGCCGACGTGCAGGCCGCCGCCGAGGCCATGGACCGCAAGCCCAGCTACGTGCGGGACCATCTGTACATGATCCAGGACGACAAATACGCGCTGGAGAGCGGCGCGCAGGAGCGGGGGATGGACACCGAGGCTTATTCCCTGTACTTGGACCAGGCCATGCTGCGGGACAGCTATAAGGCCGCCGCCAAGGAGCTGACCAAGGAGCGCAAGGACTTCTATAAAGACGCCGACGACGAGGATATCGACGATGATTTCATCGAGATCACCCGCGAGGAGCTGGAGGCCGACCCGGCCCTGATGCTGGACAGCAGCGACGCGCTGAAGGCCGGCGCGGCCTCCCTGGGCATGACGGTGACCGATTACAAGGCCCGCATCCAGCGCATTGTGAACGGTGAGGATACGGCCGCACCTGCCGCGGGCGAAGCGGACGGGGCCGGCGAAGCGGAGGGAGAGGATGCGTACGGCGGATATGATCCGTACGCCGACGAGACCGCGGACGGCACGCCCGCAGACGGGAGCGCCGGGGATGCTGCCGATGAAAATGCCGCCGAGCAGATGAGCAGCCTGTTCACCGCCGCGCTGGACGCCGGCGCCAAGGCGCTGGGCACCGACAGCACCACGCTGTCCGAAAACTTGATTTGGATGAAGGACCGCACGGCCCTGGACGCTGAAATGGCGGCCACAGGCCTGGATGAGGTTGTGCTCACCGGCATCATCAACCAGGCCATGGTGCGCACCGCGCTGTCTGAGGACAGCAGCGTGGATTTTGACGTGGAGGCCTTTATCTGGCTGAACGTCGGCTGTTGCCTGCTGATCCTTGCCTTCAGCGCCATCGGTTTCTTTGCCAGCTGCGTGTTCAACCGCTCGAAAAACGCCATGGTCATCGGTGCGGGCCTGCCCTTCATCTTTTTCCTGCTGAACATCATGGTGCAGATGAGTGAAAATTTGGAAAACTTCAAATATCTGACCATCACAACCTTGTTCAACACCAGCGAGATCGTCCAAATGGTCTATTTCGGCCTGGGTCTGGCCGTGCTGGGGGCCATCAGCGTGGTGCTGTACACCGCCGGCGGCGTGCTGTTCTGCCACCGCGATCTGCCGCTGTAAAAAAGACAAAACGGCTTTCCTGCCCCTTGGGCGGGAAAGCCGTTTCTGTATAAAAATTTTACTCGGCAAACAAATCGGTGGACAGATAGCGGTCCCCGGTGTCGGGCAGCAAAACCACGATGGTCTTGCCCTTGCTTTCCGGCCGCCGCGCCACCTGGACGGCCGCCCAGGCCGCCGCGCCCGAGGAGATGCCCACCAATACGCCCTCCTGCCGGCCGATCTGCCGGGCCGTGGCGAAGGCGTCCGCATCCGCTACGGGCAGGACTTCGTCGTAAATGCCCGTGTCCAGGGCCCCGGGCACAAACCCGGCGCCGATGCCCTGGATGCCGTGGGCCCCCGCCTTCCCCTGGGAGAGCACGGGCGAGGAGGCGGGCTCCACTGCCACCACCCGCACGGCCGGGTTTTGGGCCTTCAGGTACTGTCCCACGCCGGTGACGGTGCCGCCGGTGCCCACACCGGCCACAAAGATGTCCACTTGGCCGTCCGTGTCCCGCCAGATCTCCGGCCCGGTGGAGGCCCGGTGGGCGGCCGGGTTTGCCGGGTTCTCGAATTGGCCGGGGATGAAGCTGCCGGGGATCTCCCGCGCCAGCTCTTCGGCCTTGGCGATGGCGCCCGTCATGCCTTTTGCGCCCTCAGTCAGCACCAGCTCGGCGCCGTAGGCCGCCATCAGGCGGCGGCGCTCGGCGGACATGGTGTCCGGCATCACGATGATGGCGCGGTAGCCCCGGGCCGCGGCCATCAGGGCCAGGCCGATGCCCGTGTTGCCGGACGTGGGCTCGATGATGGCCATGCCGGGCTGCAGCACGCCCCGGGCCTCGGCGTCGTCGATCATGGCTTTGGCCACCCGGTCTTTGGCCGAGCCGGCGGGGTTGAAATATTCCAGTTTGGCCAGCACCCTGGCCTCCAGGCCCAAAGCGCGCTCCAGGTGCGCCAGCTCCAGCAGCGGGGTATTGCCGATCAACTGGTCGGCAGATGTAAAGATCTTGCTCATATCAGAAACCTCCAAACTTGTTTTTACTGGATGAACGGGGCAAAACGGCGCCCGGTCGACAGTGCCAGCACAAACAAGTAGAGATGGGCCAAACCCGGCGATGGGGAAAAACAGCCATGCATCCTCCGCCTTTCCTGTAGGTTAGTGGCATTGTAGACCCTTTTGACGGCCCTGTCAAGAAAAAAGTTGCCCGGCGTCCGCCGCTTGACAGGCAGCGGACGGGCGTGTATAATACAAATCAATCAAAGGCATCCGAAAGGGAAACGCGGTTATGAGAAACAGCTGGAACGACAACGCGGCGTGTTGTGTGTGCACTTGTTTGCCCACACAATTTTGTCGTGCTTGGATACGCAGCGCCCTTTTGTAGATCTGGCTGGTTTTGCCCCGGGGCAAAACTTTTTGTACAGCGGCAATGGGAACAAAGCGGAAAGCACGTGTGCTTTCCGCTTTTTTGTTTTCCCTTGCCGTTTTTTTATGGAATCAAGGAGGTTTTTACCATGAGTTTGCTCAGCGATGCCCGCAATATCCAAAGCAAGGACCCCGCCGCCTCCAGTTTGGCGCAGGTGCTGCTGCTGTATCCCGGTTTCCACATCCTCATCTTCCACCGGGTGGCCCATTTTTTCTACCGCAAAGGCCATTTTTTCTTAGCGCGCATGGTCAGCCAGTGGGGCCGCAGCTTCACCGGCATTGAGATCCACCCCGGCGCCCAGATCGGCAGTGCGCTGTTTATCGACCACGGCATGGGCATCGTCATCGGCGAGACGGTGGAGATCGGCGACAACTGCACCATTTATCACCAGGTGACCCTGGGCGGCACCGGCAAGGACACGGGCAAGCGCCACCCCACGGTGGGCAGCAACGTGCTGATCGGTGCGGGCTGCAAGATCCTGGGCCCTGTCACCATCGGCGACAACGTGCGCCTGGGCGCGGGCAGCGTGGTGCTGCGCTCCATCCCCGCCAACGCCACGGCCATCGGCACGCCCGCACGGGTGGTGCGGCGCCGCGGCGAACCGGTGCATCCCAGCGACGATTTGGACCAGCAGGATTTTCCCGACGTGCTGCAGCGCGAACTGGAGAGCCTGCGCACCCGCCTGCAGGTGCTGGAGCGGACGTCCTGGCAGGCCGGCGAAGTTGCAAGCGGCGAGGATCTGTGATAAACTGAAAACCAATCAACACAATGGGAGTGATGGACCGTGAAAATCATGGCTGTGGATTATGGCGACGCCCGCACGGGCCTGGCGGTGTGCGACCGAACGGAATTTTTGGCCAGCCCCGTGGGCATCATTGAGGAAAAAAGTTTTGCCAAGGTGGCGGAAAAGATCGTCTACGCCTCGCGGGAATTCGACGTGGGGCTGATCGTCATCGGCCTGCCCCGCAATATGGACGGCACCGAGGGCGCCCGCGCGCAGAAAAGCCGCAAGCTGGCCGATACCCTGCGCGCCATCGTGCCCATCCCCGTGGAATTGTGGGACGAGCGCAGCACCACCGTCAGCGCCGCCGCCATCCTGACGGAGAACGGCACCTTCGGCAAAAAGCGCAAGGAACAGCTGGACGCCGTGGCCGCCACGGTGATCTTGGAAAGCTACATGGCTTATCGGCGGAACACGGGGAAAAGCCAATAAGGCAGCAGTGCCGCACTTTACAAAAAAACTGGGTGAAATGCGAAATTTCTCTTTACAATTGAAGAAAAATGTGTTTAAATTGTACTAAGGACAGAGTTCGGCGGCAATCGGATACCAAAATTGTGTATTGAGAAATAGTAAAGCCGCCTAAAACTGAATATAGTATAGCAGATTGAGAATTGAGAATGATAAACGGACAAAGAGTATAATGTTCGTTTTATTTCCGATTCTCTTTTTTGTTTTCTTTGAATCGAGAAGGATTGATAAAAAGGGAGGGTATACAGGTGAATCCATCCAATATTTTGATGCCGCGGGGGGAGGTAAACCCCTTTCGGGCGGCGCTCCACATCGCTATGACGGATACGATGGAAGAGGAAAAGGAGATGATCGCTTTTTTCTGCCAGTACGGCTGCCAATGCGCCGCCACCATGCTGAGCGGGAACGACAAAGAGACCTTGCGCAAGATCACCGGGAACGTGGTGGGCGCCTGCCTGAATGCGGGCCTGATCGAGCGCAAGCAGGCCCATATCCACCCCTTGGGGCACGCCATCGAACAGGCGGTGGACGGCACGCGGCTGGACTCCTCCGTGGGGCAGAACTGCCGCTTCAAGATCGGCATCGTGCGCAAGGGCAACATCATCGCGGTGGCCATTTACGGCGATCTGGGCTTTCACGAATGTTCCTCCCACAAAACGGTGGGCGGCAGCTTCCAGATCCTTGGCGAGTGAAAACGGCGATCACAGTCTGCGGCAAAACGCGCTTTGTAAAAAGCGTTTTGGAAAATGCGGCATGAAAGGAGGAAAGCGAAACGGCTGCGCCCAAGGCAGGCAAACGAGCGCGCCCAGGAAAAAAGGGGTGCCGCGCGGCGCCCCGGAGACAAACGTGTGAACGTAAAGAGAGGAGAATCAATATGGCACAAAATCCGACGACATTGAAACGGTCCGGGAACCCGATCAACCGCATGGGCAACTCACTGCTGCGCTGGTCCTTGAAATATATGCCGGACGCCAGTATTTTTGCGGTGGTACTTACCTTTGTGGCGTTCCTGCTGGGCGTCTTCGTGGCCAAGCAGGGCCCCTTCCAGATGGTCCAGCACTGGTATAAGGGCTTTTGGGAGCTGCTGGCCTTCAGCATGCAGATGGCCCTGATCGTGGTCACCGGCTCCTGCGTGGCCAACGCGCCGCTGGTCAAACGCGGCATCAACAAGCTGGCTTCCATCCCCAAAACCAGCAAGCAGGCCGTGTATGTGGTCACGCTGGTCAGCATCCTGGTGTCTTTCGTCCACTGGGGCCTCAGCCTGGTGGTGGGCGCGCTGCTGGCCAAAGAGCTGGCCCGCAACCTGCGCATTAAAAAGGTTCCTTTTGAATACGGCCTGATCGCCGCCGGCGCCTATGTGGGCCAGATGACCTGGCACGGCATGCTCAGCGCCTCCATCGGCCTGTCCATCGCCACCCCCGGCCACGCGCTGGAGGATATGATCGGCGTCATTCCCATGTCTCAGTACATGCTCAATCCCATGAACATCATCGTCACCATCGCCCTGGCCGTGTTCCCGCCGCTGTTCGCCTGCCTGCTGCAGCCCAAGAGCACCGACGACTTCCAGCCTTTGGACGACGAGGCCATCCGCGCGATCGAGAAAGAAGACATGCAGATCACCAAGCGGCCGCAGAATGCCAGCGTGGGCGATTTCCTCAACTACAACCCGGTCATCGCCTGGGTCGTGGGCCTGATGGGCTTTGTCTACATCATCTGGGCTTTTGCCACCAAGGGCATCGAGGCGCTGGACATCAACCTGCTCAACTTCATCTTCCTCTTCGGCGGCATCCTGCTGTACGGCAACATCGCCAACTACGTGCGCGCGGTAAAAGAGGCCGTGGGCGGCGTGGCCGGCATCATCTTCCAGTTCCCCCTGTACGCGGGCGTGCTGGGCATGGTGAAGTACTCCGGCCTGGTCACCATTCTGGCCAACGGCATCGTCGCCATCAGCACCGGAGTCACCTTCTATTTCTGGACGTTCCTCTCCGCGGCGCTGGTCAACCTGTTTGTTCCCTCGGGCGGCGGCCAGTGGGCCGTGCAGGGCCCCATCGCCATCGAATCCGCCAAGATCATGGGCGCCGATATGGTGAAAACCTGCCTGATGATCGCCTACGGCAACACCTGGACCAACATGGCGCAGCCGTTCTGGGCCATCGCCCTGCTGGGCATCACCGGCCTGAAGCCGAAGGACATCATGGGCTATACCATCGCCATCATGATCCTCAGCGGCTTCATCTTCATCGGCGCGTCCTTCCTGCCGTTCTGACGCCCCGACGTTCGGAGCGGGGCATTCAACATTTCTTTGCAGTAAAACTTACAGGAAGGGAGATGCACAATCGATCATGAGTAAATTCCAATTGATGGAGACCACCATCGCCCAGGTGCACGCCGCCATGCTGGCGGGCGAGCTGACCTGCCGCGAGTTGGTACAGGCGTACTTGGCCCGCATTGAGGCCTATGAGAAAAAGGGCCCGGCCATCAACGCGATTATCCTGGTGAACCCCAAGGCGCTGGAGGAGGCCGACCGGCTGGACGCCGCGCTGAAAGAGACGGGCAAATTGACGGGCCCGCTGCACGGCATCCCCGTAATGCTCAAGGACAACGTGGACACCGGCGATATGCCCACCACCGCGGGCTCGGCCTCCCTGGAGGGCTTTGTGCCGGACGACGACGCCTTCATCGCCGCGCGCCTGCGCGGCGCCGGCGCGCTGATCCTGGCCAAGACGAACCTGCATGAATTCGCCATCTGGGGCGAGACCATCAGCTCGATCCTGGGCCAGACGGTGAACCCCTACGACCCCACCCGCACCCCGGGCGGTTCCTCCGGCGGCACGGGCGCTTCCATCTCCTGCAACATCGGCATCGTGGGCATCGGCACGGACACCATAAACTCCAACCTCAGCCCGACCTCCGCCTGAAGCCAGGTGGCCCTCCGGCCCCCCATCCCCCTGGTCACCCGGCACCGCATCGTGCCTTACAGCCTCACCCAGGACACCGCCGGGCCCATCTGCCGCACGGTGGAGGACTGCGTGCGCACGCTGGACGTGATTGCCGGGTATGACAAGGCGGACGCCGAGACGGCCTGGAGCGTGGGCCGCCAGCCGGACAGCTATCTGCCCTATCTGAAGGCGGACGGGATGCGCGGCAAGCGCATCGGCATTCTGGAAAGCTTCTTCGGCAAGGAGGACTACAACCAGGACGTGAACCAGGTGGTGCGCGAGGCCATGAAGTATTTCGAAGAGGGCGGCGCCACGCTGGTGCCTATCACCGAGGACATCGACTCCGCCTGGCTGACCAAGGACGTCAGCGTCCATCTGGACGACTTCAAAACTCACCTCAACGGCTATCTGTCCGCCCTGCGGCCGGACGCGCCCGTCCACTCCATGGAAGAGGTGCTGGCCAGCGGCAAGTATCACCCCGGCATCGAGGAGAATATGCTGACGGCGGTGAAGCTGGACGTGGGCACGCCGGCGTATAATCAAAAAATCATCCGCCAGGCCCAGGTGCGCACCCGCGTGATGAAGATCATGGCCGACCTGGAATTAGATGCCATCATCTATCCCCATCAGCAGCAGCTGGTGTGCAAGATCGGCGATGGGCAGAAGCAGCGCAACGGCGTGCTGTGCTCCATCACCGGATTCCCCTCCATCGCCGTGCCGGCGGGCTTTGCCCCCAGCCCGGAGGCGCCCATCGGCGTGCCCGTGGGCATGGAGATCATCGGCCGCCCGTTCAGCGAACCCACGCTGATCGAGATCGCTTACAGTTTCGAACAGGCGTCCCATCTGCGCAGGCCGCCGGTTTCCGCCCCGGCGCTTTGATCTGCAAGATAAGTTGAAAAAGCCGGACTGTTGAATTTGAACATTCCGGCAATTTAAGAACAAATCAAAGCCGGCGGTCAAAAGACCCCCCGGGCGCCCAAAAGGCAAATGCCGAGGAAGATGGTGACGAAGGACAGCACGGTGCTGACGGTGATCAAATTCCCGGTGAATTCATAATCGCTGTTCATGCCCATGGACATGGCGTAGGCCGTCACCCCCGTGGGCGCGCAGTGGGCCAGGAAAATGGCGCCGATCTCATTGCCGGCAAAGCCCATGAACAGCGCGGGCACCACCACCGCCACCGGGATGATCACCAGCTTCAAAGCGCAGCAGACCCCCAGCGAGGGCGAGAGGAATTTGCCGCCCCCCAGGCCGGCTTGCCCGCCGATGGAGATCAGGGCCAAGGGCGTGGCCAGTGCGGCCACGTATTTGATGCCGCTCATCAGCACATCGGGCACGGGCACCTGCCAGGCGCGGAACAACAGCCCCAGCACATTGCCCCAGATCAGCGGGTTCGTCACCACCTTTTTCACCAGTTCCAGCGGCCGCACCTTCGCGTCCCCGCCCGGGGAGAACGCCGTGAATACCACGATGCTGCACACGGTAAAGGTGGTGACCACCACCGGCACCAGCATCAGCGTGGGCAGGGCCCCCTCGCTGCCGAACACATGCACCGCCATGGTGCTGCCCAAAATGGCGAAATTGCTGCGGAAGGCCCCCTGCACGAAGGCGCCGCAGCGCCGGCGGTCCTTGATGAAGCGCGGGACGGCCAGGGACAGCACCACGCTGACCAGCACGATGGACACCACGGCGTACACCATCAATTTCACATTGATCTGCGCCTCAGTGCTGGCCGTATAGCTGTCCTTGAACAGCGCCAGGGGC
>CAJMEU010000021.1 GCA_905212515.1 uncultured Oscillospiraceae bacterium
GCCTGGCCGCCCTGCTCCTGGGTTTGGCCGGGCCGGCACACGCCCGCGCCCAGGGTGCCGCAGGCCGCGTCCAGCCCGCCCGCCACCACCGGCGTACCGGGCAAAAGGCTCGTCTCGCCCGCGGCGTTCGGCGTCACGCCGCCCACCACGCTGTGGCTGGCCACCAGCGGAGGCAGCAGCCCGGGCCGCACGCCTAGCTCGGCGCACAGGGCCTCGTCCCAGGCGCCCGCGGCCACGTCGTAGCAGTTCCAGCCGTAGCCCTGGCTGTGCTCCTGGGTGCAGGCGCCCGTCAGCCGGTAGGCGATAAAGCTGTTCGACTGCAGGATCTGCGCGGCCTGCGCATAGACCTGGGGCCGGGCCTGCTTGTACCACAGCACCTTGGGCATGGTGTACATGGGCTGCACCGGATTGCCGCTGGTGGCGAACAGACGCCCGCCGCACTGCGCCTGCATCTGTTCGCACTGGGCGGCCGCGCGCGTGTCGAACCAGATGGGCGTGTTGCACAGCACCTTGCCTGTTCGACCCACGGCGACGGCGCTCCAGCTTTGGCCGTCCACGCCCACGCCCTGCACGTCTTCGGGGCGCACGCCCCCCTCCAGCACAGCGCGGATGGCCCGGCACACGGCCCGCCACCATTCCTCCGGGTCCTGTTCGGCCCAGCCGGGCTGGGGATAGTAGACCTTATACGGTTCGGTGGCCTGCGCCAGCACACGGCCCTCCGGCGTGAACGCCGCGGCCTTGCAGGCGGAAGTGCCGATATCGATGCCCAGCAGTACTTCGCCCATCCGTCTCACCTCCTCAGGCTTTGCCGTCACAGCCGCACACCAGCATGCGGCCCTTCACCAGTTCCTTCACCTTTTCGCGGCCCGCTTTGCCGTAGGCCTTGGGGTCGAATACCTGCGGGTCGGCCCGCAGCGTTTCCCGCACGCCTTCCGTGTAAGCCATGCGCAGTTCGGTGGCGAAATTCACTTTGCAGATGCCCCGGCGGATGCACTCCCGCACCGCCTCCTCGGACAGGCCCGAGGCGCCATGCAGCACCAGGGGCACGGTCAGCGCATTTTTGAGCACGCTGACCAGCTCTGTGTTCAGCACCGGCGCCGCCTTGTACACGCCGTGGGCCGTGCCCACGCCCACGGCCATGCTGGAAAGGCCCGTCTCCGCCTCAAAGCGCAGGGCTTCGGCGGGGATGGTGTAGCCGGCGTTCTCACATTCCAGGTCGTCCTCCTTGCCGCCCACCCGGCCGATCTCGCCCTCCACGGGCACGCCGGCGGGCGCGCACATATCCACCACCTGTTTGGTCAGGGCGATGTTCTGTGCCAAAGGCAGCTTGCTGCCGTCGATCATGATGCTGGTATAGCCCGCGCGCAGGGCCTGGGCGCACAGGGCGAAGCTGCTGCCGTGATCCAGATGCAGCGCCACCGGCACCTGGGCCCGCCCCGCCGCCGCCCGCACGTTGGCGCAGTACAGTTCCAGGCTGGCATAACGCACGGTGGAGGGCGTCGTCTGCAGGATCACCGGCGCGTTCAGCTCCTCGGCCGCCGCGATCACCGCCTCCACCATCTCCATATTTTCCACATTGAAGGCGCCCACCGCGTAGCCGCCCTGCTGCGCATCCAGCAGCATTTGTTTGGATGTGACCAAAGCCATCTGTCATTTCCCCGCTTTCTTCGGCGCGCAGGAGCGCGCTGTTTTGGGCCGCTGACCGGCCGTGAGCGATCGTTTTCCGTTTGAAGATGTTCGAATTATGTTCGTTTATTTTAATTTAAACAAAAACGACTAAAAAGTCAAGAGGATACGCTAAATTTATGCGCGGACAAGGCTGTATTTGTTCAGATCGACGATAAAAATGTTCGATTTCTCTACCATTTATTTGAAATCCGCGGCGAGAAATGGTATAGTAGTCACAAACAGGCCCCTGAAAGGGCCCGAGCGAGAGAAAAAGACAGGTGAAAAATTTGAAACGAGATCGGCTTGAACAGATCCTCCAACACATCCAGGCGCAGGGCACCGTCACCACCGTGGAGCTGACTCGCTTGTTCGACGTTTCCGAGATGACCATCCGCCGGGATCTGATGGTCCTGGAGCGGCAGGGGAAGATCCTGCGCTTCCATGGCGGCGCCAGCATGCGCAAAAACGAGAACATGGAGGCGGCCTTTGAGGTGCGGGTCAACGCGAACCAAAGCTGCAAAAAGGCCATCGGCGCCGCGGCCGTGGCTTACCTGACGGAGCATCTGCCCGACGAGCCCTCCGGGTCGGTGTTTTTGGGCTCCGGCTCCACCATCTATTGCATGGCCACGCAGATGGGCACCTGCCCGCGCGCGCCGATCATCACCGACAACACCTATGTCGCCAACACGTTGGCCGCCGACCCGCAGAACGCCGTCATCCTCATCGGCGGCCAGCTGATCCTGCCCTCGCTGAACGCCACGGGCTACATCGCGGAAAAGATGATCTCTGATTTCACCATCGATCTGGCCTTCATCAGTTCCTCCGCCATCGACGAACACGGCGACCTCTACACCTATAATCTGCTGGAGGCCGGCGTGTTCTCCGCAATCATCGCGGCTTCGAAGCGGGTGGTCGTGCTGGCCGACCATTCGAAAATGGGCAAAAAAAACCTGGTGCACCTGTGCGGCCTGAACGAGCGCTTCACCCTGATTACCGACGGCGGCGCCCCGGATGAGATCCTGGCCCGCTGCCGGGCGCTGGGCGCCGAGGTGCTGGCGGTGCCGGAGGCTGTTGCCAGCCTATGAGCAGCCACGGCCTGAATTGTGAAAAAAGCCCTCCATGTCTTGGACATGGGGGGCTTTTTGATGACCGCCGCAGGACAGCCGGCCTCACAGGTATTTTTTCTCGTACTCCTCGATAGGGATGGGTTCGCTGAACAGAAAGCCCTGTGCCAGCTCTACACCGCAGGCGCGCAGGGCGGTCAGCTGGCCTTCCGTCTCGATGCCCTCGGCCACCACCTCGACATTCATGCGCTTGCAGGTATTCACGATGCTCTCTACCACGTTGCGGGCCCTGGGGTTTTGCGCCACATCGTCCACCAAGCTTTTGTCCAGCTTCAGCACGTCGAACTCCACCGCGGACAGCAGGGCCAAATTGGCGTATTCCGTGCCGAAGTCGTCGATGGACACAGCGAAGCCCGCCTGCCGCAGGTCTTGGATGAGCCGTTTAAGGTCTACCCCTTCCGCCTCACGGGCGGTCTCCGTCAGTTCGATCTGCAAATATTTTTTGTCTACGCCGTACTGCTCACACAGTTTTTCCAGCCGCGCCACAAAATCGGGCTGAGAGAGGGAGCAGCGGGAGAAATTCACGGATACCGGCAGGGTCTGTTTGCCCTGTTTGGCCCACGCCTTGATCTGCGAACAGGCGTATTCGAACACGTAAAAATCGATTTGGCTCACGGTCCGGCTCTCTTCCAGCAGCGGCAGGAAATTGCCCGGCAGCACCAGCGAGCCCGAAGGGGTGCGGTAGCGGATCAGCGCTTCGGCGCCCACGGCCGTGCGGTCGGCCGAGGTGACCTTGGGCTGCAGATAGACCACAAAGCGCTCCTTGCGGATCTCATCCTGCAGCACCTGCGGATCGGCCAGATGCAGCAGCTCGTCGCTGTGATGACGGTAGCGGTTCGATGTGGGGTTCTGGCGATAGAATTCCTTTTTATCTTCGTACATTTTGGCGTCGGCGCGGGCCGTGATCTGCTGGATGTCCTGGCCGTTCGATTCCCACTGGGCGCCAATGGCGGCCTTGCACACCGTGTCGGCCTGGAAATGGCGGCGCAGTGCCGCCACCCGCTGGTCAAAGGTGTCCCTGTCGATCCCCGGGCAGAGGATGACGAACTCATCCCCGCCGATGCGGTAATAGTTGGCGTTGCGGAACACTTCCTGGATCTGCCGCGTGCACTCCACCAGCACCCTGTCGCCCACGGCGTGGCCCCGCTGGTCGTTGATGTCCTTCAAACCGTTCACATCCAGATAGACCACGCCCACCGGGCCGCTGGTGCCGGCCAGCGCGGCGGTATCCTCGATATAGCGGTTGCGGTTGTAGAACGAGGTGAGCGTGTCGTGATAGCTCAAAAGGGAAAGCTGCTGCTCACTTTCGGTGCGGCGGTAGGCCAGCATCAGGAAATAGCACAGCGTCTGCAGCAGGGAGGCAATGCTGCGGATGCGCTCGGGCGGGGGATTATCCACCCCCAGCAGGCCCAGCAATTGGCCGTCCTGGTTCAAGGGCGCGGCCACCAGGCTTTGGATCCCCTGGGCATGCAGCAGTTCGTATTCCTCCGGGTCGCTCCCGCTTAGCTTTTCCACGTCTTCCTGGATCACGCATTCCTGCCGGGCAAAGATGGGCAGCCAGCGGCTGACGATAGACGGCGAAACCGCCTGCAGAACCTCTTTCTGCGGTGTGATGCCCGCGCGGCACCATTCGTAATCGTTGTAGAACAACCCCTGGCGCTTCATGAACAGATAGGCCCGGTCCGCGCTGAGGAAGCTGCCCAAATGTTCCAGCACCTGGGGAACGGATCGGTCCAGGTCGTGCTCCTGATACAGCATCCGCACGCACTCCATGATCATCTGCTCCGCGTCCAGCGTGTTTTTCAGGGCCTGCTTTTCCGCTTCGGCCTCGGTGATGTCAAAGGCGATCTCAATGCGGGCTGGCCGGCCTTCCCATTCCAGCAGCCGGTCCTTGAGCAGATAATGGCGCTGGGTGATGGGATTGGTGAACTCCCAGGTGTAGTTTTCTCCCGGCACCAGCTTGGGCGTGGTGCAGAAATCGCAGGGGCTTTCCTTGCCCTGCAGGGCCCGATAACACTTTTGTCCTTTTAGATCCGTGATGCCAAAGGCCTCGCGCCCCTTGCCGTTGAGAAACAGCAGTTCATGGGTCTCCAGGTCGCATATATACATCACCTCGGAGATCTCGTCCATGGGCGCGCGCAGATCCTCCGACATGCGCGCCAGATGCTCGTGTTTGCGCCGGTTTTCGTCCTCGGCCTGGGTCAACTGCTTTTGGCGGCGGTCCTGCAGGGCGCTGTACCAAGCCAAAAAAGCCGTCAGCAACAGGAACACGGCGCTGAGGAACACAAGCCCCTGCTCCGCCCTTTGGACCTGGCGCTCCGAATAGGCCTCGGCCGCTGACACTGTGCGGTCGGCCAAGGTGAAATATTCTTCGCTTTGTTCATACAAGGCCGTGCCCTCCGCCCCCTGGCGCACCTGCACGATTTCAGCTTTCAGGGCGGCCCACTGGGCCTGCATCCGGCCCACCAAATCCTGAAACGTGCTGTCTTCCAGCCGTGCCAGGCCGTTTTCCCCTTCGCCGGTGGCCAGCTCTGTAAGGATGCCGTCCAATCGGGCGATAAGGACGTCGTTGGGCTGGCCCTTCAGCTCCTGTTTGACCAGGCGCTGGGTGGCGCCGCGCACCACACCCGCATAGTTGATGACCCGGGCGTTGCCCTGCAACCCATGGATAGAATGAATCGATACCAAGGCGCAGATGAGCAGCGCCGCAGCCAAAAGCAGCGGGATGATCCGTTTTTGCATAGTGTCCTCCTGCGAATCCCAAATAAATATTTGGTCTGTGAGCAAGCGGCCATCGCGCTCCCTGCTTATCACATTATATCTGATTATACCATTTTATCGGATGAAAGCAATATCCCGGCCAATTTTCCTCTTGCAAATTGCCAAAATGCAGCGCGATAAAAAACCAGTGCTTTTTACAGCACTGGATCTATTTGGTGCAGCTCCAAGACATTCCTCAGCCCTGGATCCGCTGGTAATGTGGATTTTTGAGATGGGGACTGATTGGAAAGGGGAAATGGTCAAATGTTGGCCAATCCGACGACGGCAGCATGCAGCCCTCCAGAGAAAGACTTTAGGGAATCGAGAGGTGCACCACTGCGACGGGTTTTATCTTTTCCCTATGCTTCGCGGGCGGCCTCTTTCACGAACATTTCGACCTCTGGGGATGCCGTAGATTATGTTCCGTTAAGGCGCCGGCAGGAGCAGTAGAAAATGCGATCCATGTATCTCGCCTGGAGGCGCGAGCGAAATAGTTTTGTTCCGTCCTGGAAATTTCTTTGCTTGAGATGGTCTTCATCTGCAACTGCAAAGGGGCTTTCCCCAAAGGTACAATCCCCGGCAGCTTGCTTATTTTTCTGCGCCCAAGTTATCCGCAAAGCGCTGCTCCAGCGCCGCCTGGCGGTGCGGATAGCTGCCGTCCAACAGCGACGGCAGTGCTTTTTGGGTGAATTGGGCCCAGCTGTCCGCCTCGTGGCGCACGAGGATCGGGTAGAAGAGAACGCCGTTTTTGCGTGCTGCGTCCCGGTCGCCCGGCGCGTCGCCTACCATCAGGATGTGATCCGGCGCATAGCCTTTCGCCTTCAGTTGTGCGATGCAGTCGGCCTTGGTCCCGGCATCCTGGCAGCACAGTACATCCACCGATTCCAGCAGGCCGCAGCGGCTCCACTCCTCTTCCACCGCTTCCCGGTTGGCGCTGGAGACCACCGCCACGTCCGCCGCGGCATGGGCGGCGGCCAGCCCTTCGGCCGCAGGGATGAAGGGCTTTTTCTCGCGTTTGGGCAGCGCGTCACTGGCGGCGTTCACCTGATTCGACCAGGCCAGCGCCTTGGCCAGCGCCGGTCCCTTCGCATGGGGCAACATCTTTTCCAGCGCGCTGTTGGACAGTTCTCCGGTGTGGTTGGCCCAATCGGCTAGCTCGGTCAGCCCCTCGATGGGGATGTACTGGCGGTCGATCTCGGTCAGGGCGATGACGAGCCCCTTGAACCGGTTGATGCCGCGGGTCATGGTGTAGAGGTTAATCTCGTTCCAGCGGGTCAGGATCGGCTCCTGCCAGGCTTCCAGCCCCCACTCGGCCACCATGCAAGGGCCGAAGCAGCGGATATGCTTGATATCCATGGTATCCATGGCGCAGCCGTCCGAATCGACGCAGACGAGAAACTCTTTCTTCCCAACGAAAGCCTGTAGTGCAGTCGTTTCTTTCATGGTTTCCCCTTTCTTTATTCAGCGTAGCACAGTTTGAGTTTTGCGTAGAGATCCTCCAGGATCAGCCGCGGGTCCACCGCGTCGTAGATGCGGATCGGTTTGCCCGCCGCATGCGGGGCATAGGTCATGTCGTCGCGGATTTGGGGTGCCGGGCACATATGCCAGTTGCCCCGCATCGGGCATTGCAGCAGCACGCCTACCGCAGGCTGATCACCCAGGCACCAGTTTTCCCCTCTGTGCAGGCTGCCGCCAGGCTGGAATGTTTGGCAGTTGTAAGTTTCCAGTTGCTTATACAGATACGCCCCAACCGCCCCGCAGGGACGTATCCGGCTGGCCAGTTCGGCCACCGTAACCTCCATGGAGGCATACACGTTCAGCGGAATCTGCCACAGCGCGACTGGCGACGCAAACACCGTCCGGGCGGCCGGCAGATCCTGCATCAGGTTGAATTCCCGCATTCCGTGCGGGTACGGCCCGCCACCGATCCAGACCACCGTCATCCGCGCGGTGATCTCAGGGCAGCGGTTGATGGCGGCCGCCACGTCGGTCAGCGCCCCCAGCACCGTCACGTACAGCGGGCGCGGGTCCGGGCGGAGCGCTTCCCGGAGCAGGAAGCGCACGCCCTCGCTGTCCGGCCCATCGCCTTCCTGTTTCAAAGGCTCTCTGCATCCGCGCAACGCCGGCACGTCGTCGAGTTCCATCTCGGCCAAAAGCGTTTGCAGGCCCTGGTAACTCTGTTCCATCGACGTTCCGGCGCCTGCCTTGCCCTCGAAATGGGTGGCGATCACACCGCGCACATCAAAGCTGGGGGTGAGCAGATGATGCGCCACTGCAAAGGGATCGTCCGCCTCATTTTTCACATCGCTGCAAACCACCACGCGGATCTGCGCCGCCTCGGGGATCTGCAGGTTCATCCTTGCCAACAGTTCACTGCGCTTCATGGGCATTCTCCTTTCGGCTGTTTACAGCCGGGTGTCCCACCGGCCGCAGAAAACGGTATCCTCCGCCGTGCCTTTGAACTCGCTCTGGCCGGTGATCTTCTCAATGACCCCACGGATATGTTCCCGGGTGGGCGCGTAGGCGTTGATAAACGTGTGCAATTGCGGCAGGTCGATCAGATGGTTGGTATAGTTCAGGCTGACACCGATGGTGGGCACCTCTTCATTGTACCACGGGAGCTCGCAGCTGTGGTTGCAGCTCCAGCGCAGGCGCACATTGTTCTCCTGCGCGTATCCCTTGACGTTGACCACAAGCAGCGCCCAATCGTGGCTGGACAGGAAGCTGGCGCGGCTTTCGTGGCTGAGCATTTTGGCAAAGTTGGCGGGCGTAACGCCGTTTTTCACTTCCAACTCGTAGAAACTGGGGCAGATGTCCACCGCAAAACCAGCCCGCTCCAGTTCCTCGACGACCACCTGCTTGACCGGGTCGCCCTTGTATCCCTTACTGGTGGGCGTGGTGCCCACATATACCAGAAAAACTCGCTTGCGGGCCTCCGGCCTGATGGGCAGGTTGCCGCGCGTGTCCTTGACAAGGGTGATGCAGCTGGCGGCGGCGGCGGCGGTGTAGGCACGGTGTTCAGCACAGCCCAGGCAGTCAAGGCCGCTGGGGGCAGGGGTGCGCACTGCCGGGTCGGTCAAATGCAGTTTCGCTTTCAGCCCCAAAATGCGGTGCAGCGCATCGGACAGCCGCTCCTCGGTCAGGTCGCCGCGTTCGTAGGCGGCGCGCACAAAACCGATGTCCTCCTCCACATCGTTTGCGAACAGGAACATATCACACCCCGCGATGATGGCGCCGGGTACGGCGTCCTCCCGACGGGCCGCGGCGGCCATACCCACCATGTGGGACGCATCGGTGATGATGACGCCGTTGAAGCCCATATCCTCGCGCAGCAGGTCGGTGAGCAGTTCCGGCGCGAGGGTGGCGGGCCGGATGTCCTGATCCTGGATGCCGGGCCGGAGCTTGCGGGACATGGCGGGCAGCGCAAAGTGGCCTGCCATAACGGCTTCCGTCCCGTCCGCGATCAGCGCACGGTAGACCTTCCCGAAGGTGGCCTCCCAGTCCTCCACACTCAAGTCGTTGACACCCATGACCAGATGCTGATCCAGCTCCTCCACGCCGTCACCCGGGAAATGTTTGATCGTACAGGCCATGTTGGGGTTGGCGTCCTTGACTCCCCTGATGTAGGCCCGTGCGTTGGCGATGACCTTGTCCGGGTCGCCGCCGTAGCTGCGGGTATTGACGATGGTGTTGCGCCAGTTTTTGTAAACGTCCACCACCGGGTTGAACATCCAGTTGGCGCCCAGCGCGCTGGCTTCCCTGCCGGAGACCAGCCCCACATGGTAGGCGTTCTCGGTCCCCTGTCCGGCGCCGCACTCGGCGGCAGTGGCCACAAAAGTACCCTCCGGCGCCGCGCCGTTTCCGCCATCGTCACAGTTTGCCGCTATCAACAGCGGCAGCCTACTGTGCTTCTGAAACAGGGCCAGCTGCCTGTGGATCTGTTCCTTATTGCCGCCGTTCTGCCAGCGCAGGCCGCCCATATGGGACCGGGCCAGCAGATCCTCGACCTGCGGCTCACCAAAGCCGGGTTGGGCCTGCAGGAGAACAAAGAGCTGTCCCAGCTTTTCCTCCAGCGTCATGCTGTCGATGGTATCCTCCACCCAGCGGATTTGTTCGTTGTCAAGGTAAAAGGGCGCTGCTTTGAGATCAACCATAATTCACATTCCTCCTGAAATTGTATACGATCTATTTGATAAAGCCGGCTTATTTCCCAGGGGCCGAGGCATCCGACCCCGCAGCCGCCTTTTTCAGTCCGATGCAGTAGCCAAACAGTGCGCCGATGCCGATCCCCTCCCGGATCCTGGCCTTGACATTCTCTTCCTCACGGGCGGGCACCAGATGCCGGACCATTCCCCACAGGCGGCCATCGGTCATCCGGCGGTCATAATCACGCGGTACAACGTCAGAGGTCATTTGCAGCCAGTCGAGCATCGCAGCCTGCAGGCGGTCGCGCGCGGAGGCCAGCGCGGGGTCGTCGATGCGGTTGTCCGTCTCCGCCGGATCCGTCACCAGATCGTACAACTCATCGCGCCCGGCACTGCGGCGGATATATTTGTAACGCCCGTCGCGCGCCATCGTCGCCTTGGCGTGGGCCTCATCGTCGTTCTGGGCCATTTTCTTCGGCCAATAAACGTCGCTTTCCGGGGCCACTTCGCCATTTTCCTGGTGATATTCGTCGCATTGCATTTCACCGGGGCGGCGGCCGCCCTCGCAAAATACGACCTGCCGTACAGCGGCTGCGCGGTCGCTTAGGATGAGACGCAGGCTGTGCCCAAACTGTTCACCGTCCGGCGGCAGGCCGGCAAAATCCAGCGCCGTGGCATAAAAATCGACCAGCTCGACCAGGCTCTGTGAAACGCCGGCGTCCAGCGCGGTCCCGGCGGGCGGCTTGATGAGCAGCGGCACACGGGTCAGGCAATCCTCAAAGCAGTTCTGCGCTTTTTCCGCCAGGCCGTAGTCACCGGCAAAGTCACCGTGGTCTGACAGGAAAAAGATCGCGCAGTCATCATAGATCCCCGCCTGCCGTAAAGCGTCACACAGGCGGCCGAACTGGGCGTCCACCTTAGCGCACATACCCAGGTATACCGCCCGCAATTCATCCCATTCGCGTTCGTCTAACCCTTGCAGGTTTTGGTACCGGTGGATCAGTTCCATCATGCGGGATTTGCCGCGGCAGTCCTCCCACCGTATGCGCCGCGGCAGCCGGGTGCGGTCGATGGCGGAAAGCCAGGGTTCTTCGACCTCGTAGGGCGGGTGGGGAAACAAAAGCCCCAGGAACAGACACAGCGGCGCGTCGCCCTCCCGCCATTGCCGGATACGGGCGACGGCGGCATCCACCGCTTCATCATCGCGGCTGTAATTGCGGCCATCCGCGTCGAGCCCCAGCTCGCCTTCAAAGTGGGAGTAGTAGTATTTCCCGCCTGGGACGCCCCGCTGCCGCGGGTTGACCGGTCCCGGCGCAGCGGGACCTTCGGCGCTGAAGATCGTATCGGCCTGGCTTTCGACCCATCCGGGATACTGGGCCGCGCACAGATCGTTTCGGTCGTTCATCCATACGGAGTAGCCGGCATCCCTGAGCTGTGAAAACAGGTTTTTCTCGCCGGGGCGCAGCAGGTAGCTCATGGTGCGGTGGCCGTGCACATGCGGATACAGCCCGGTAAAAAAGCTGCACCGGCTGGGCACGCAGACAGGATTCTGGCAATAGGCATTTGAGAAGGAGACGGCTTCGCTGCGGACGAAGGCATCCAGGTTCGGGGTATGGGCGGCGGGGTTCCCCAGATGCCCCATGGTGTCGGCACGCATTTCATCGGGGTTGTAAATAATAATATGGGGACGTTTTGGCATGAGAGTCCTCCTTTCTTGACCTTGGCTTTTTTATTCGGGCTTCGGCACCGCGTTTAGCCGGGCGTTCACCGCCAGGACCTGTTCCTCTGTGACGGCGTCGGCGTTATAGTCCAGCACCCGCATCAGCGTCATGCCGCCCATGGTGCGGGCCCTGGGATTGTTCATGACCTCGGGCAGGGCGTCCTCCAGAATAGCCGCAGTACGCGAATCGGCCAGCAGGTCGCCGATCCTGTCACCGATAGAATAGCACCCCTGCGGAAAGAGGTCCGCTGCATCCTGCCGCTTGAACCAGTTGGTCACCCGGTTGCCCGTACCCCTCTGGGGGCAGTTATAGGCGGGATCCTGCGCGGAGACGCGGTGCAGCACGATGGTATCGCGACATTCCCCGGCGCGGGCCTCGAGACAGGTCGTCTCGGTCAGGGGAACCCCGGCAAAGGTAAAGACCGTGCGGCCGGTCTGCTCGGCGAAGAGTTGCCCGTTGACGTAGAGCGCGACCGACGGCTGATTGGAATAGACTTTGATTTCAGTGGCCGCGCCGCAGCGGTTCCGGTAGCGGCGGCCGGCGAGATACACGAAAGGGCAGCGGCTCCAGCAGGCCTTATAATAATAATAGGCATCTTTTTTGAGCGCCCGGTCCCAGGTCACAAGGCCTTTGCAATTGCGGGCCTTGACGCCGCCCTCATCCCGGATGGCACTGCTGAAATCGAACAGGTTCCACACAAAGGTGCCCCACAGCCGCCCATCTGCCTGCATGGCGGCGTAAGCGGTCTCGTGGTACAGGCACTGAAATTCCTCGGTATAGTCCTTGCATGCGGGGGTGTCGGTATGGTACTGCGGGCTGCAGTCGACGCCGTACTCGGTCACGCCCAGCGGCACGGCGGGGTCGGCGGCGTGGAAGCGGGCAAAAAAGGGGGCGTAGTCGCTCAGCTCCCCATAATACCAGCCGAAGTAAATGTTATAGCCCACCGCATCGGTAAGGAAGTTCAACTGGCTGCTGTTGGGGACGCTGTACAGGTTGGCCGCGCCGGTCAGGCGGGTGGGGTCCAGCGTTTTGGCGAGTTCGCTCAGTTCCCGCACATGGCGGTACATTGCCAAGTGTTCGCCCATCATCGCGATCTCGTTCTGCACGCCCCAAAAGCAGATAGACGGGTGATGGCGGTTTTGCAGGATCAGCTCAGTCAGCTGGGTGCGGGCGTTTTCCACCACGGCGTCGTTGCCCGCCGGCATGGCGAGCATGGGGATCTCGGCCCAGGCCACAAGGCCGGCGCCATCGCACAGGTCGTAGACCTGCTGTGGGTGCTGGTAATGGGAAAGCCGTACCGCGTTGGCCCCCAAATCCTGCAGGATGGCGAAGTCTTCCTCCACCTGCGCAGGGGTCGGGGCGCAGCCCTCGCTCTGACGGTCGTGGTGGCGCGCCACGCCGTTGAGGCGCAGGCGTTTCCCATTGAGGGCGAAGCCGTTTTCGGCGTCCAGAGATACGCTGCAAAAGCCAAATGGCAGGCTCACCTCATCACAAACCGTATCACCGCGCAAAAGCCGGGCCGTGCAGCGGTAGCAATAAGGATCCGCCTGTCCGTTCCATAGGCGCAGTTTTTTCAGCCGGAGCTGCGTCGCCGGAGCTCCGGCCGGCACGCGGCGGCAGGCGGCCTCCTGCCCCTCGGCGTCTGTCACAAGGTACTCCACCTCGCATCCGTCACCGCCGCAGACGCGCGCGTTCAGCCGCAGCAAACCCTCGGCACTGGCCTCCAGAATCTCCAGCCCCGGCGCGCCGTAGTACGCGGGGTCGAAGTGATCGTCTTCCACGGTCAGCAGGCTGACGGGCCGGGAGATGCCCCCCCAGTAGGTGAAATCCCCGATCAGCGGGTTGACGTCGTCAAAACGGGTGTTGTCGGCAAGGACCTCCAGCGTATTTTCGGGGCGCAGGGCGGTAGTTGCCTCCAGGACAAAACGGGAATAACTGCCGCGATGTTCGCCCAGAAATACGCCGTTTACAAAGACCCGGGCCACGCCGCAGACGGCGTCGAAGGCCAGGTAGGCGCGTTGCCCGGCAGCCAAGGCCGCCGCAAATCGCACGCGGTATAGGCAGCAGCCGGAAGCGCCTGGGTCGTCCCGATTCCAAACATGGGGCAGTACCACGTCCTGCAGGGCGGGGCAGCGCGCGGGCGGCGTCAGGGACGCGGTCTCCAGCCGGGCAAACTGCCAGCCGGCATTCAGGGGAGTGACGGTTCGCATGGTATTCCTCCGATTAAAACATTTTTTCACAGGCGGTACACGCGCCGGGCGTTGTCCCGGCATATCTTGCGGTAAGCCTCCGCGCTCAAGCGGCCATCGGCAGCCGCTTCGTCGAGAAACCTTCCCAGCGGGAATATCTGATGGCGGTTGAGTGTGTCGGTGGCGAAGAACAACCGATCCTGATAGCGCTCGAGAAAAGCCAGACCAAACGCCTCATCACGCAAGATCGCGCAGGAAGCGCTGTAAGCCGAAAGGTCGGCGTATAGGTTGGGGTAGCGCTCCAGCAGGGCGGGTACCCTCCCGCCGGGGCACACCGGGCCGCGGCCAAAGCCGCCGCGTTCCTCATCGGCTTTGGGGCAATCGCCCGAGATTTCCGCCCAGAATACCTGGCTGTGCCCGACGAAGATCAGCTGCGGGCGGGCGGCCAGGGCTTGCTCCAGCAACGGCAGGCCCCAGTGGTCACAGATGCCGTAGCCCATGCCGGGCCGCGGACTCATATGGAAGGTCACCGGCAGGTTCAACCCTGCGGCGGCGTCAAAGATTGCCCGCAGCATCGGGCTGTCCAGCCATTCGTTAATCGTCAGTTCTCCCACGCCCACAGCACCCTGCGCCTGGTATTTTGCCATCCGCGCCGCCACGGTTGTGGGATCGCGGTCGTCAAAGTTGCACATCCAGGAAAAAAATCCGGGATGCGCAGCGGCGATGGCCTGGCAGCCCGCGTTATTGGCACAGCCCGATGCGCCCATGGCCTCGCCGCTGCTCATCAGCACCGCGTGGCCGATGCACTGCGCTTCCAGGTGGGCGCGCAATTCCTGCGGCGTGGCGATATAGTGTTGCTCCGGGTGGCGCGGGTCGCCGCCGCGGGATGGGGTTTTGACCAGGGCGGCATGGACATGCGTGTCGATTTTCTTCATGCAGATCCCTCCAGGATGGTTGTAATGTCGTATAATTGTCCAGCGCTCACCAGCCAAACTCGCCGGCTGCCGCCGGGGTGTCCAGTGGGCGCATGGCCGGGGCGGGCACATCCAGCCCCAACACCCCGCCTTCGCGTGCGGGCAGCCAACAAGGCAGGCCGGGCCCGTTGGGGTCGCCGGCAGCGGCGAACCGTGCCAGATATCCCGTCATCGCGTCGGCCAGCGCATGATCCTGCGCGGTAAAGGGCCGCCAGCAGCGGTCCAGCGCGCCAAACCAATACCACAAATCGGCACTGTGCCAAGCTCCCTTGTCATCACCGGGCAGCTGCCGGGTAAAATACCAGGCGTAGCTGTTTACCGATTGCTTGCTGCACCAGGCCAGCGCATCCGCAGCCATTTCAGGGCGCATGTCCTGGCTGTTGCCCCCCGCCAAATAGGGGATTGCCAGCGTGGGCTGCCCGGCAGAAAACTGTGCGTTATCCCAAACAGGCCCCAGGTTTTGGAGCACTTGGCCAAAACCCCTCTGCCCAATCAGTTTCCCCAGCGCGGCCGTCAGCGCCCCGGCGGGCAATGCCCGCAGCGCCGCCAAGCTGTCGCTTCCCGCCGCCTGCTGCCAGGCGGACCAAAAATCGTAGGTGCACTCCATGCCGTGATCGCCCTGAAACAGAGCCGAGGCATCCCCGCCGCCGCTGGACATCACCGCCCGATGGACAAGCCCCCGCGTGGCCGAAGTACTGCACAGCCACTGTACGCTGCGGGCCCCGGCACTCTGCCCCATCAGCGTCACATTGCCAGGGTCGCCGCCAAAGGCTTCAATATTGTTGTGTACCCATTGCAGTGCACACAACTGATCGTACAGGCCGTAATTTCCGGCGTGCCCGGCCTCCGCGGCCAGTTCCGGCAGGCAGGCATAGCCCAGGGGTCCCAGGCGATAGTTAAGCGTCACCGCCACAATGCCCTGCCGCGGCCAGGCGGGTTCGTCAAAAATCTTGTCCCAGCCTGCGCCGCTGAGAAACGCGCCGCCGTGGATATACACGATAACCGGCGCGCCCCTGGCATCGTCGGGCGCCCAGATATTCAGATACAGGCAGTCCTCGCTGTAGGTATAGGGCAGTCCTTCCCGAAATTCGTAGTAGTAAAACGGCGAGCGTCCGTTTTGCCCCTCCGGCACGAAGGCGCTTTCCTGGATGGCGCAGGGGCCGTACTGCACGGCCCGGTAGACGCCGTCCCAGTGGGTGACGGGCCGCGGATACTGCCAGCGGCCCGCCGTGGCGTAGCGGATCCCCTTGTAGGCGGTCACGCCCGGCGCGCGGGCAGGAACCCCCGTGATGGGGCCGCAAGGTGTGGTGCGCTGCATGAAGAAAGACCTCCTTGTTCTGATTCGTTCGCCCTCAGCCCAACTGCTCCCTGATAAAATCAAGGATGACGGGAATGTGCTTGATCGCCTGGGGGATTGGCGTGTGGCCGGCCCCTTCGATCGTATACAGCGCGTGGGGCACCCCCGCCGCAGCCAGCGCCTGCTGCAGGGGAGGCTCCCGGTGATAGGGCACCAGCGCGTCGGCGGTGCCGTGGACCGAATAGACCGGCGGGAAGCCGCGAACATCGGGCACGCGGGCGGGCGCGCCCCACAGGTTGACGAAAAGTGCGAATTCGGCGGGCGCCTCGGCCAAGGCGCGGAACGCGCCGATGGCCCCGGCGCTGCCGCCCATCAGGATCATTTGGCGGGTATCAAGGCGGTATTCGGCGGCATGCTCCCGCAAGAAGGCCGCCGCACGATGGATGCCCTCGGCCGCGTAACGGCTTTGCGCGTACTCGTCGCCTGTCGCATTCAGCTCCTCCTCGGTCTCAAACAGCGGATAGTCCGGTACGGCCAGCGCGTATCCCGCAGGCAACAATTTTTGGGCAAAATAGCTGATATACGCCTGCTTGCGGTTACAAGGCTGCAAAAAACCGCCGCCGTGTACAAAGCAGATTACGGGAAGCGGGGCGTCCGGCGCGCCCTCCAAGGTCAAGATATCCATCTGGCAGGGCTGTACGCGGCCGCAAGGCCCCTCCATTTCGGCAAACACAGGTTCTTCCATATGGATGCCGCTGTAGTCCGGCGGATAGCGCCGGAAGGCTTCTTCTGGATTGTTCATGGGGACGACAGCTCCTTTTTTTTAAATTCGGGCGCGGTCACAACAGCGTCTGCGTCAGCGCATCAGGTCGGGCGCGTCCTGCAATTTGTCCAGCGGGTTCGGGCGGCCCTGATAGGCGATGGCGAAGCCTTCCGCCCGCCGCTGTTCCATCAGGTCTTTCATCGCGCGGCTTACCGTCACCGGCCTGCTGCCGGGGATGAGCCTTTCGCCGTCACTGAAGCCCTCCGGCCTGCCGGCCAGCTCGCACACCAGCCGTTGCCGCCATTTTGTCAGCTCTCCGGCATACTGCGGGTCGCGGGCCAGGTCGTACAGTTCATCGGCATCGTGGGCCACATCGAACAGCTGCTCGGTCCCGCTGGTCACATGCCAGATATACTTCATACGACCGTCCGTCAGGAAGTGGGAACCGGCCTCATGCGCAAGGTCCGGCCCATCCCCGTGGGGGCTGGCGGGACCGTCCATGACCATGCTGCGCACACACTCGCCGTGCACATATTCACGCCAGGGCGTTGCGCAAGGCCGGCCCCGCAGCAGGGAGGCCATGCTGCGGCCATCCACCGAATCGGGGATGGGCAGCCCGGCCAGGTCCAGAATGGTCGGCATGATATCCTGCCAGCCCACCGGCTCGGCTCTCGTTTGGCTGGCGGGGATGTCGGGGCCCAGCATCAGGAATGGAATGTGTACCGACCCCTGGTAGGGACAGTTTTTCTGCATCCTGTAATGGTCGCCCAACATCTCGCCGTGATCGGAGGTAAAGATCACATAGGTGTTCCGTTCCAGAAATACGGCCTGCAGCAGGCGGGCGATCTGCGCGTCGATAAAAGCGATATTCCCGTAATAGCCCGCGTACAGGCAGCGGGTCTCTTCCTCGCTCAATGTTGTATAGGAAGCCATGATATGCCCGCCGTCCAGCGGTGGAACATCCCAGTCAGCGATAGCTGGTTTGCCCAGATCCCCGCGCTGGTAGTAGCGATCGAAGTAGGGTGCGGGAGGATTGTGCG
The DNA here is from genome assembly GCA_905212515.1 of uncultured Oscillospiraceae bacterium. Lineage (GTDB taxonomy): Bacteria > Bacillota > Clostridia > Oscillospirales > Ruminococcaceae > Ruthenibacterium. The sequence goes on from CAJMEU010000021.1 coordinate 17,682, forward strand.
GCGAATGGGGCGCATAGTACCCCACCAACAGCAGGTAAGGACGCGATTTGTCCCGGCCGCGCAGGAATTCCAGCGCTTCATTGGTCGCCCACTTGGTCTGGTGGCAATCATCACTCAGGTGGAACGGCGTCGCCAGACGATAGTTGTTCTGCGCACCGCAGCCGTAGTAGCCGCCGTCTCCTGCGCGGCTGTGTTCCTGCACATAGCGAAAAAATGGGTCGTTCGCCTTGTCGTCACTGCTGGGATCGCCGGGGCGGTAGTATTCAAAGCCATAGGAACAACTTTCCGGGTAGGTATGCATGTTGCGGCCCACCAGCGCTGTCTGGTACCCACCCTTGCGCATCTCCGCCGGCAGGGTCGTTTGCAGCGGCAGATAGGGGATACCTGCATTGGAAAACAGGCCATGATGCTCTGGCAGCTGCCCCGTCAGCAGGCTGAGGCGCTGGGGGATACACACCGGGCAAGCGGTGTAGGCCGAAGTGAAATTGGCGCCGCGGTAGCCAATCGAGTCAATGGCCGGCGTATAGACGCCGCGCCGTTGACCGTTGATGCTTACACAGTCAGCGCGCTGCTGGTCTGTGTGGATAACAATAAAATTGGGTTGTGTGTTCATGGCTTCTCCTCTCATTAAAGCGTTGCCAGAGAACAGGAAAACGCGGAGCAGCATGACCGCTGCCCCGCGCTTTCTTCTGGAAAAGCGGCTGTCCTGGAAAGAATGCGAGCCTCACTGTTCGCCGAAATGGTCCGCGCAACCGTTATTCCACACAGATCTCGGGCTTGACCCGCGCTTCCGGCGGGCAATCCAGCCACCATTCGCTGTCGTCGCAGCCCACAGATTGCTCCACCTTTGCGAACCAGTCCAGTTTACGGTCGCGCCATTTCTGGCGCTGCTGTGCAGCCACTGGATCAGCAACGGCATCGGCCAGGCGGCGCAGGCGAGCAGCCTGTTCCGGCTCGGCGTCTGTCAAGTCCAACCGTTCCTCGGCATCTTGTTCCGGTGTGAATAGCATCTCGTTAAATCCATGGTAGCGGATATATTTGTAGGCACCTTGCCGCACCATCACGCCAAAGCCGTATTCTTTGGGGGCCGCCATCACTTTGGGGTCGAACTTGTTGCCTGTCAGCAGCTCCAGCAGCTCTGAAATGATCGGTCTGTCCGCATTGAGCGGTTCCCCACGCAGCGCAGGCGCCAGGCTCTCACCATCGGTCTGCGGAATGTGGTCGGTCCCCAACCAATCCCACAGGGTGGGGCCCAGGTCCAGCAGACTGACAGGCGTATTTACAGCCCGGCCCGCCTGTACGCCGTCCCCGGCAAAGATCATGGGAACCTTTACAGATTTCTCAAAGAAGGTGTCCTTGCCGTAGATACCCCGGTCACCCACCTGGTCACCATGGTCGGAAACATAACACACCAGTTTCCCGGCGCCGCGCCGGGCCGTGAAGGCCTCGAACGCTTCCCTGATCCGTCCAAATTGTTTGTCCGCATTCTCGATCATGCCGCAGTAGGCGGCCAGCGCCGCCCGCGCCTTTTCCGGTGTGACGCCCGCATTCTGGCGCCTTTGCAGGGGCGTGTTCAGGTACGGAGGCGTCTGGCCGAAGGTGGGCGGAAGCTGAACGCGCTCGAAATACTTTTCAAACAGCTCCTTGGGGGCAACATAGGGAAAATGCGGCGCGTAGATACTGACGAACAGACACTGCGGTTTTTTGTGGGGAAGGGCAAGATATTCCATCGCCCGCTGTATGACCAGCTCATCGTACAGCAAAACGGGGGAAAGCCCGCCGCCGGCAAAGGCTGTGGCGCCGGGCGCGCCAAAGGTAGTGGCGAAAACGCCGCGCGTTTCGCAGCTTTTTTGCCATGCGCCGCCCCAGGAGGTAGCCGTGATATCCGGTGCAATGCGCCTGGTGAATCCGTGGCGCTGGTCCGGGCCAACGAAGTGCATCCTCCCGCAGAGGACGGTCTCATAGCCGGCCGCCGCCAGGGGGTGCAGGAAAGTTGCCTGCGTGTCGGGCAAAGCATCCCGGTTGGTAAAGACCCCCGTCCTGTGCGGCAGCAACGTACTGAGCATGGCCATACGGGCGGGCACGCATAGCGGGCACGGCGTATAAGCCTGGTCAAAACGGGTCCCTTCCGCGCTCAGGCGGTCGAAGTTAGGCGTATCCACATTGTGGCCCAACCAGCCCGAATAATAGGGAGTGTGCTGGTCGGTCATAAAGACGAGGATATCCGGCTTTGACATATCGCGGGCCTCCTTTGCTGCCGGCATGGGCGCGGCAACAGTCTTTGGGTTATACGGCGGCGCGGGCGGCCTTGAAGGCACGCGCTTCGGCGATACGCTTTTTATCGTCGCGGGCGCGCTGCAGCCGCCAGGAATTGGCCTGCCACACCAGGAAGGCAATGAACAGGAACATGTTGATGCTGTTGCTCATGGCCTCCGTCATGTTGAAGCAGTTGAGGCCCATGGTCATGATCCGCACGGCCACGGCCGCGCTGACGATGCCGATGGATTGGTTGACATACCGGGAAAGGAAATTGCAGCCAATCATCATGGGGAACATGTTGGCCATGACACTTCCGTTGCTGGTCAGGCCCATGGATGCGCCCATCGAACCTGCAAACGCCGCATCCAGCACACCAGAAGCCGCGACCACCAGGCCCGCCACCGTGTAACAGAGCGCAACATTGACAAAAATATTGATGCCGGAATTGCGGGCGATCTGCTGCGAACCGCGCACCGCGCGGAACTTGTAGCTGAATTTGGTGTAAGTCATCAAGACCAGCATGGACACCAGGATCACCAGCACCACCGCAATGGTAAAGTTCATGTTGGACAGCAGTGCCACGCCTTCGGTACCCACCAGGCGTAGGCCGACGCCGTCGGTGGCGGCAAAGCCAAAACACTCATAGATACAGGCCATACCGATGCCCAACACCATGGGCGGGATGCGCAGCGTAACGTACAGCACGCCGACAACCGCGCCCAGGACGGTGCCGAAGATCAACGCGAAGATTAATACCCAGATGCCGCCCAGGCCCAGGCTTTCGGCGACGACACCGCCCAGAATGGTGGCCGCCACCCGCTGGGCGCCCAAGGAGAGATCCATACGACCGCTGGTAATATTCATGGAGAGTGCGAAGGCAATGGCTGATGAGATGCCGGCCGAGCGGATCAAGTTGCGGATGTCAAGGGCCGAACTGATCACATGGGAGCCGGTAAAGATCTGCGCGATCACTTCCATGATGGCCCAGACGATCAGCGGCAGCGCCACTGTGGCAGCCGCGCTCTTTAAAAGCTTGACAACCTTGCTTTGTTGTTTCATATATACTGATTCCTCCGTTTCGTATCAGAGGGGCTAGTGAGCTTACGCGGTGTACTTAGCAACGATGTTTTCAGTGGTCAAGCTCATACCGTAGTCGGCGATGTCCTGCCAGGTCGCGTCGGGGCCGCACAGGGAAAGGAGATCCTCTGTGGATACGAACGCGTAGGGCATGTCATCACCGGACAGGATGTTGTAGTCGTCCACGCTGGTAACAGACAGGGGGGCCCAGCCGGTCACCCGGGCGCAGTTGTCGCCGTCACGCATGTTGGTATTGCCGTCAAAGGCGTTGCGCAGCAGGATTACCGCGGAGACATTCTCGAACGTACCGCCGATGACCAAGCCGTCGACGATTTGGTTGCCCTGGGAATCAGTGCCGTTGAACGCAGCACTCATCGCATCGGAGAAGACGCCGCGGGTGATGAATTCGATATCCATATCCAGCGCTTCTTCCACTTCATTGATGGCGACGCCGAGAGAATCGTAGATGTTGGTAGTGCCGACAACGACATCGTACGCACCAGTCTGCAGGAGCGGCGACACGTTGGTGGCCAGGTCCGCCATGCCGGGGAAGACGGTGATTTTGATGCCTTTGTCGTTCTCGGCGTCCACCTGGGTGGCGCTGGTAGCCAAGGCGTTGATGTCCTCGGTGTAGGTTAGGCCATAGACTTCCTGCAGGGCCCGCAGGGAACCGGCGGTGCCTTCGATAAAGCTGGTGGCGCCGTAGGCAGCCGCGCCGGACAGAATCAGGATGCCGTGCTCTTCCCCATCGCTGATGATGGAATTGATGACGTCGCCGTAGGCTTTCCCGTAGCCTTCCGCCGAAGCACCGGTGGAAGCGACGTAGTACGGCATATCCATATTCTCCACCGCGCCGGAGGAGCTGATGCCCACAAAATACAGGCCCAAATCGTTGCAGACGGCCGCCGCCTGGTCGATAGAGGAGGACAGGTTCGTGATGACAGCGTCCGCGCCCGCGGCGTAAGAGTTCTCAATGAACGTCGTCAGCGCGCCGGTATCGCTGATGGGTTCCGAGTACGTAAATTTGATGTTCAGCGCCGGCCCAATCACGTTGTCGAACGCGTTCTTCAGCTGTGCGAAGGTCTCGTCGGTAGCATTGGCCGCATAGGCGATGGTCATGGGTTCAAATTCGCCGGTGGCGCTGGTGGCGCCAGTAGTGCTGGTGGCACTATCGGAAGCTGCCACGGAGGCGCTTGCGCTGGTGGCGGAGGACGCAGTGCCGCCGCAGCTGGCCAGCATGAAGACGGCGGTCAACATGGCGACCGCAGAGGTGAGGATTCGTTTTGCTTTCATGGTGATTCTCCTTTTCGTTGTATGGTGTTCTACTGCGCAGAGTTGCGCACGGTTTTCTGGGAAACGAGGTTCTTTAGCCATCGCGGCTGGGCAAGCCCTGGGGGCGTTTCTGGCTGGCGCAGACCAGGATGATGAAGACGACGCCGCGCACCGCCTGCAGGATCGTGTTGGAAACCCCCAGCATCAGCAGCCCGTTGTTGAGCACCGTGACGATGACTGCGCCCACGATGGCCGAGTAGGTGTTGGAGCGGCTGCCGCCAAAGCAGGACATGCCCCCCAGCACGATGGCCAGCATGCAATCCATATTTAAGGTAGAGCAGGTGTCGGTGGTGATGGTGCCGTTGCGCATGATGGTGGACAGTGCCCCCAGCCCGACGCCGATGCCGGCGACGAGGAAGGCGATGAGCAAATATCGGCCTTTTTTAAAGCCGGTCAGCTCGGCGCAGACGTCGTTGATGCCGATGTAGCGAAGTTTGCGGCCCAGCGCTGTAAAGTGGAACAGCACCGTGGCAAAGGCAAAAAAGAGCAGGAACAGGATCAACGGCACGTTGGCATTGCTCATGCCGCTGGTCATATCATAGGGCAGCTGGATGTTGGCGCTGCCCAGCACTGACATCTGGATGGAAGAAAGCAGCGTCATCATGACAACGGTGACGAACAGCACGCGGACATTCAGCCAGGTACTGAGCAGCGCCGTCAAGCCCATGATGATCACGCCGGAGACAAGGGCCGCCGCAAACATGGCGGGCACCGAATTCGTCGCCATATAGACTTTGGCCGCGATCGTAGCCACCAAAGCAGTGGTGGCGCCCATGGAGATGTTGACGTTGCCGGTAGCGAAGATAAATACCGCGCCGGTAGCGACCGTCCCCACGACCAACGCCTGTTTCAAAATTATGCTCAAGTTGCGCATACTGCTGAACCGTCCGCCCGTGGCGAGGGAGAACGCAATGATCAACAGTACCAGAATGATGGGTGAAAGCAGGCGGCTGGTCCAGCGGGTTTCTGCGAGCTTGCTCCATGTTTTTTGCATAAAAATCAGCCTCCTCCTTTCAAATCATGTAATTGATCAGGTCATGCTCGGTGGGCTGTTCGGTCCGCCGGGCTTCATGAGTGACCTGGCCATCCTTCATGATGAGGATGCGGTCGGACATACCGATCAACTCGGGCAGCTCCTCGCTGATCAGGATGATGGAACGCCCTTCCTTTTTCATCTGATAAATCAGCTGGTACATCGACGCCTTGACGCCGATGTCGATGCCGCGGGTGGGGCAGTCCAAGATCAAGATATCGGCGTCGCCGCCGATCCATTTGCCGAAGACCACCTTCTGCTTGTTGCCACCGGACAGCGTATTGACCGCATGGTATTGGCTGGCGCATTTCAGGTTCAGGTCGGCAATCTGCTTTTCCACGTACTGTTTTTCCTTGCTGAAGGAAATGATCGGCCCCACCAGCAGGTTCTTGATATAGCCGGTGGAGGCGATGTTATCCCGGATGGTGCCCGCCAAGCCCACCGATTCATGGTCACGATCCTTAGAGGTATAGGCCATGCCGTGTTAGATGGCGGTCTCGGGATCCCGAACCACCTCCTGCTCGGGGCCAACGAGGACCCGGCCGTCCAAAATCTTTTCGTAGCCGAACAGCGCCTTTCCCACCGTGTGCATACCGCACTCGGACAGGCCGCCGATGCCCAGGATCTCGCCCCGGTGCAGCTCCAGATCGAAGCAAAGCAGGTCGCGGCGCGTGGTGATGCAGTCAGCCTTCAGCACGACTTCGTCGCCGTATGGGTCCATATCGCTGCGGTAGTAGTCGCCCTTGACCTCGCGCCCGACCATCATCTTTTTCATCACGTCGCCGTCAAATTCGTCCTTGTCCAGCGAACCGATGATGTGGCCGTCGCGCAGGACGGTGACCGCGTCGCATTGCTGCATCATCTCGTCCAGGTCGTGGCTGATGAACATGACGCTGCTGCCCGCATCGGTCAGCTGGCGCATCAGTCGATACAGCAACTCGCGCCCGGTCTGGCTCAGCGCGGTGGTGGTCTCGTCTACCACCAGGATCTTCGGCTTCCAATACATGGCCTTGGCGATCTCAATCAGCTTGCACTGCTGCAAATCCAGCCGCCCGGTAACGATGGAGGCGTCGATCGCGATGCCCAGCTCATTCAGTAGCTTCTGCGCTGCCGCCACCATCTTGAAGTGGTTGACGAACGGCCCGACCGCAAACAACCCCTCGTGTCCAAGAAAGATATTGTCTGCCACTGGGATATTGGGGATCGTGCCGGCCTCCTGCACAATCATGCAGATGCCTTTTTCCTGGGCTTCCAGCGCAGTGGCCGGCGCCCAGGGCTTGCCGAGATAGAACATCTCGCCGCTAGTCGCCTTCTGCATACCGGCTGCGATGGAAGACACTGTGGACTTGCCGCTACCGTTTTCCCCAATCAGCCCGCGGACTTCGCCAGCCTTCAGCGTGAAGTTGACATGGTCCAGTGCGACGGTCACGCCGAAGTTCTTGCACATATCTTTGACTTCCAGCATAACTTCGCCTTTTTGTGGGGGCATGGATTCATTCCTCCTGTTCTTGCAATTTGTAAGGTGCAGTATTACCGAACGCCTCGTTACAGGTCTTGCGGGATGGCTGCCGTTGGTTAATTCGTTAAACAAATTTTAGCGGGCACTCAAGATAAAAAATAGAAATTTTATGTCCAAAGATAGAAAATATGGTATAATATAATCAAATGATTTTCCGATCCCAACCGCCCCTGTACAACATGCACAATTATCAAAGCTGAGGATTATGAATTATGCTAAATCAAACCGCTTTCTACTTGTTGCGCAATGTCTTGCGGGAAGGCTGGGGGCTTTCCCTGCAGTTTTTTGAATCTCCAGACGTTGACCTCACTGCGCTGGATCTCGGCATCCGGGCCCAGCTACAAAATTCCGCCCACCTTTACGCCCAGCTGCGTACCCTGGCGCAGCAGCTGGAATTCGGCAGGATCCTGATGGTACAGGATCAATTCCAAAACGATTGTGTGCTGGTGCGAGCCGGCATGGATACCGTGGCTTTCTTTAGCATCGGAGCTTTCCGCTGGGCATCGCCTAAGCTTGCGTTCCT
>CAJMEU010000022.1 GCA_905212515.1 uncultured Oscillospiraceae bacterium
ACCATGTGCTGGTGCTGATGGTGGAGATGGGGAGCGCCCCGGCGGACATCCGGGCCGAACTGGCGGGGCGGCATGTGATCGACCACAAGGTGAAGCAGGAGACCATGGGCTGACGGCGGGGAAAAGAGAAATTGAGGCTGTTTCCCTGGGGCGCACAATTTGTTGATTTGGACGAAAAAAGAAGGCTTTTTTGCGGCGGGTATATTCAATTAGCACTTTAGCGCGTTACAAAAAGATTAAAATTTTTTTGAAATATTAAAAAAATATTGACGCGCCCAAATATGCCGCTATAATAAGAGTACACAAAGGTGTGAAATGCCCAAGGCTTTCCCACCTTTTTTTGTAAAACTGCCCGTGCGGAATTTGCCGCAAGGGCGCACAAAAGCTAAGAAAAGCAGGAGGAAAGAACATGAAAAAGAGATTGCTCGCGCTTGTCCTCGCTGCAGTCATGGGCCTGATGACGGCCTGCGGCGGCGGCACCAGCAGCACGGCGGCACCCGCCGCGTCCGGTGGGGACGGCAGCAGCGCCGGAACGGCCGCGCCCGCCGGCGACACGTCCGCCATTTTGGGCCAGACGTCCGAGGTGTCCAACCTGAACCCGCTGGTCCAGCCCCGCGCCGTGGACTCCAACGCCACGTGCATGATCTTCGGCTGCCTGGTGATCCCCGACGAGGAGATCAACTACGTGGGCGATCTGGCCGAGAATTGGGACGTGTCCGAGGACGGCTGCACCTATACCTTCCACCTGAAAAAGGATGTCAAGTGGCATGACGGCGAGCCCTTCACCGCCAACGACGTGGCCTTTACTTACACCAGCCTGGCCGCACCCACCTACACCGGCGGCTGCGAGAGCCGCGTGCTGGACGTGGTGGGCGCCGCCGCCTACCAGGCCGGCGAAGCCGACGCCATCGAGGGCATCCAGGTGATCGACGACCATACCATCGCCTTCACCCTGAACGAGCCCAACGCGGCCTTTATCGGCAACTGCTACACCTGCATCCTGCCCGAGCATCTGCTGAAGGACGTGGACCCCGCCGACTGGGCCACCTGCGACTTCAACCGCAGCCCCGTGGGCACGGGCAAGTACAAATTCGTGAAATGGGAATCCGGCCAGTACATTGAGATGGAGGCCAACCCCGACTACTACGGCGAGGCGCCGAAGATCGGCCATGTGTTCCTGCGCTTCGGCGACGAGACCACGCTGACCGCCGCCCTGATCAACGGCGAGATCGACGCCCTGTACAACATGAGCGCCAGCGAGCTGGAGACCCTGGAGGCCATGGACGGCGTGCACGCCGAGCTGTATGACCAGATGACCGTGTACTATATCGGCCTGAACCTGAACGTGGATTCGCTGAGCGACCTGCGCGTGCGCCAGGCCCTGAGCTACGGCATCGACAAGCAGGCCATTGTGAACACCGTGTACGGCGAGACCGGCTTTGTGACCGACAGCATCTTCCCGGCCAACAACTGGACCTACAGCGACGACGTGACCAAATACCCCTATGACCCCGAGAAGGCCAAGAGCCTGCTGGAGGAAGCCGGCTACACCATGAACGCTTCCACCGGCTACTTCGAGAAGGACGGCAAGACCCTGCACCTGACCTACGACCTGGTCACCGGCGTGGACGGCAACCAGGTGGCCGCCCTGGTGCAGCAGCAGTGGAAAGCCATCGGCGTGGAGATGGAAGTTATTGAGCAGGACTTCTCCACCCTGGCCTTCACCAAGCTGTTCCCCTCTGACGACGCGGGCCAGCCGCGCTTCACCACCGCGGACGACTTCCAGTGCTACACGCTGGGCTTCGGCCAGGAGGCCGACCCCGACGAGTACCGCCCGTACCTGTCCACCGCGACGGCGCCCGGCTCCTGGAACTTCGTCGACTACAGCAACGAAAAAGTGGATGAACTGTTCCTGAAACAGCTGACCGCCACCAACCAGGAGGAGCGCGCTGCCGCTTACCATGAGATCGGCAAGATCATCTCCGAGGATATCCCCTGGATCCCCCTGTACGGCAAAAAGACCATTGCCGGCGTCAGCGACAAGATCGAGGGCTTTGCGGCGGATTACCGCGGCTTTACCTTCCAGATCGAAAAATGGAGCAAAGTAGCCTGACAAAATAGCAAGACGGATATGGCCACAGTGCATTTTGACCTGTGGCCATATCCGTATGTTAAAGAGGTTGACAATATGGAGACAACTGCGGCAGAATTGCTGAAAGCCCTGGTGCGCGCCGACACCAGCGACCCGCCCGGCAACGAGTTGGCGGCCCTGGATATTTTGGCCGAGGTACTGGCGGACGCAGGCGTTGCGGCGGCCGTGCAGCCCACCGCGCCGGGGCGGGGCAATTTGCTGGCCTGTGTGCCGGCCACCCGGCCCGGCGGCGAAGCGCCGCTGGTGTTGCTGAGCCACGTGGACGTGGTGCCTGCCGACCCGGCGCAGTGGGACTATCCCCCCTTTGCAGCGCGGCAGGTGGACGGCTATATCTACGGCCGCGGCACCGTGGACACCAAACAGCTGACGGTGATGGAGACGGCCGCCCTGTGCGCCCTGGCGCAGAAGGCGGTACGCACCCGGGACGTGTACCTGCTGGCCACGGCGGACGAGGAGTGCGGCAGCGCCTTGGGCCTGCAGTACTTCCTGGCCCACCCGATGGAGCTTGCCGGCCGCACCGTGGACGGGGCGGCGCTGCTGCGGGGCGCGGACGTCATCAGCGAGGGCGGGGGCTTCCCCGTGCTGGCGGGGGGCAGCACCCTGTATCTGTGCGAGACCGGGCAGAAGGGCTGCGGCACGCTGACCTTCACCGTAAAGGCCCTGGAAGACCGGGGCCCCTTCCTGGCCAGCGGCGACGCCATGGTGCGCGCCACGGCCCTGGCGGCCGAGATGGGCCGCCTGGAGCCGGAGGCGGAGCCACTGCCCGCGGCCGCAGCGTTCGCCGCGGCGATGGAAGAGGCCTGCGGCACGCCGGACTGGCCCGCGGCGGTGCCGCCGGTGCTGGGCAGTATCTGGCGCGCCATGACCCATGGAACTGTGACGCCCACCCTCCTGCGGGGCAAAACAGCTTCCTGCGTGGAAGTGGTGTGCGACGTGCGCATGCTGCCTGGCGTGGGCAGGGAAGCGGTGGAAGCGCTGGCGGACGAAGCCGCCCGGCGCTGGCAGTGCACCTATGCGCTGCAGTTCACCCCCGGCTACGCAAGCGGCGGCGACGGGCCAGTGTTCGAGGCGCTGCGGGCGGCCACGCTGGCGCATGTGCAGGCGGACGGGCCTTGCCAGGTGGTGCCGTTCGTCTCCATGGGTTCCAGCGACGGGCGCTTTTTGGCGCCCCTGGGCGCCCGTGTGTACGGGTACAGCCCCGTTTACGCCTGGGATATGACCTTCGACACGGCGGTGCAGATGGTGCACGGCGTGAATGAGCGCATCCATGAACGTTCCCTGGAATTGGGGTGCGCCGTACTGGCCGACGCGGTGTGCGCGCTGGCGGCCGGCGGGGAATGAGAGAAAGGAAGGGTACCATGATCGACAGAAACGAAGTTGCGAGAGAAAAAATGAGCCGCGCGGCGGAAATGCTGGCCCAGCGCGGCATCGACGCCTGGGTGGTGTACACCCGCGGGGCGGCCGACAACGCCCTGGAACTGATGTTCAATACCAGCACGAAAAATGAGGTGCTGTTCCTGCTGACGAAGGATGGCAAGCGCGTGGCCCTGGTGGGCGCGGACGACGCCGAAGCCATGGCGGCCAGCGGCTTGTACACGGAGGTGGCGGCCGTGACGCCGGACACCATCATGGAGGAATTCAAGCGCCGGTTCGAGGCGCTGGGCGCCGAAAAGCTGGCCCTGAACTACTCGCAGGACGACAGCCGCTGCGACGGCCTGGGCCTGGGGCTGTACCGCAAACTGGCGGAGGCCCTGGGGGCCGAACGCCTGGCGGCCATGCGCGTGTCCAGCTATGAGATGCTGGAGGAGCTGCGCGCCGTCAAGACCCCCAGCGAGATCGCCATCATGCGCGAGTGCAGCCGCCTGACCACGGACATCTACGACGCCCTGTTCGAGCGCATCCACGTGGGGCTGAGCGAGATCGGCGTGGCAAAGATCATGATGGAAGAGTGCGCCAAGCGCGGCGTGACCACCGCCTTCGGCAATCCGCCCGAGTACCCGCTGGTGCTGCTGGTGAAGGGCGGTATGAGCCACCGCGGCCCCAATGACAAAAACATCTGTATGCCCGGCGATATGCTGGTGATCGACTTCAGCATCCGCTACAACGGCTATACCTCCGACATCGCCCGCACCTCCTACTTCCTCAAGCCCGGCGAAGAGCACGCGCCCCAGGAGGTGCAGGACTGCGCCAACGCGGCCATCCGCGCCGTGGGCGCCGTGATGGCCCAGATCAAGCCCGGCATGAAGGGGCATGAGGTGGACGCCATCGGCCGCCAGTCCATTCTGGACAGCGGATATCCCAACATCCCCCACTCGGTGGGCCACCAGGTGGGCCTGGAAGTCCACGACGGCGGCACCACCCTGGGCCCCAACAAGGCCAAGGCCAGCTGCTGCGGCGTGCTGCGCAAGAACGAGATCTATGCCCTGGAGCCCACGGTGCTGCAGGACGGCGGCCTGCCCTGCGCCATCATCGAGGACGACGTGCTGCTGACGGACGACGGCTGCGAGCTGATCAGCCGCCGCCAGACGGCGCTGATCGAGATCCCCTACCGGGAGGCCTGAGCCGTGGCCATGGAAATCGATACCGCGGCCGCCGAGGCGGCCCTGCGGGAGCTGGTGGCCATCCGCTCGGTGAAGGGCGGCGGCGGCGAGGCCGCGGCGGCAGGCTGGGTGCAGGACTATTTGGCAAAACGGGGCATCGCCAGTGAAATACTGTGCAAAGACCCGGCCCGGCCCAACGTGCTGGCGCGCCTGGGCCCGGCCGGCGGGGCAGACCCGCTGGTGCTGATCTCCCACATCGACGTGGTGGACGCGGACGAAGCGCGCTGGAGCCACCCGCCCTTTTCCGCCGACGTGGCCGACGGGCGCATTTGGGGGCGCGGCACGCTGGACACCAAGCACCTGACGGTGATGGAGCTGGCGGCTTTTGCCGCGCTGAAGGCCCGCGAGGGGGAACTGCGCAGGCCCGTGTGGCTGCTGGCGACCGTCGACGAGGAGTGCGGCAGCGAATACGGCATGGCCGAGGTGCGCCGCCGGCGGCCGGAAGTGTTTAAAAACGCGGTGGTGATCAACGAGGGCGGCGGGTTCCCGCTGCGGATACACGGCCGCGACTACATGACCGTGACCGTGGGCGAGAAGGGCGTGTGCAAAGTGCGCCTGACGGCCGAAGGCCGCGGCGGCCACGCCAGCAGCCCGGGCCCCTGTGAAGAGCAGGCCGTGCAGAAGCTGGCGGCCGCGGTGCACCGCATGTTCGCCGGAACGGAGGCCCTGACGGCGGGCGCCTGCCTGCGGCCCCTCATCGAACAGGCCATCGGGACCGATGCGCCCGACAGCCCGGTGGCAAGGGCCATTTGGACTTACGCGGGCGAAAACAGCGTGACGATGCGCGATTATCAGATCGGCGAGCGCAGCAACGTGCTGCCCGCCCGCGCCGGGACGACAGTGGAATTCCGGGTGCTGCCCGGAGTAAAGGCCGCGGACGTGGAGCGATACGCGGCCGCGTGCTGTGAAGGGCTGGGCGTAGCGGTACAGGTGGAGAGCTTCGAGCCGGGTTTTTTGGCCGACGTGGATTCACCGGAATTCGCCCGCTTCACCGGCGCGCTGCGCAAAGCCTGCGCCGCCCGCGGCATGCCCTGCGGGGTGATGCCCATGCTGGCCTTCGGCCGCACGGACGGCCGCTTTTTCGGCGCCGGCGCAAAAGCGGTGTACGGCTGCTCGCCCCTGCTGATGGGCGACAGCTTTGACGAGATCCTGCCCAAGGTGCACGGCGACGACGAGAGTATTTTGCAGCAGTCGTTCGCCTTTGGCTGCAGGGTGCTGGCCGACGTGGTGGACGCCGAGCTGGCAGGGTGACGCGGGCGCGGCCCGCAGAAAAAGAAGGAGTGAACACGATGAAAAATAAAGCGTATCACGAGCAGGTCATCGCCTGTGTGACCCGTGAACTTAAAGCGCAGGGCATCGACGCCTACCTGATCCTGACCGGCGACGGCCAGGACCCCATGCCCCTGTTCATCCCCGGCGTGGACACCGTGGGCAACGGCGCGTATTTGTTTACCGCCGAGGGCCGCGCGCTGGCCATCACCAGCAGCATCGACGCCCAGGATGTGGAGGAATCGGGCCTGTTCGAGCGGGTGGGTCGCTACCAGGACTATGACGACTCGCTGACGGAATTGCTGCTGGAGGCATCGCCCAAGGTGCTGGCCCTGGATTATTCCCAGGACGTGCCCGGCTGCGACGGCCTGACGGTGGGCCGCTACGAACATTTCATGGAGCTCATGCGCGGCAAGCTGGACTTCGAGACGGTGAGCGCCGACCGGTTCATCCCCAAAGTGATGGACGAGAACCCCGCATAACGAACGAGGAAACGAGGAATCGACCATGGGACGCTATATGAGAAAACGCCTGGTACAGTCCATCCCGACGGTATTCGGCATCACCATCCTTACTTACTTTATCATGAAACTGGCCCCCGGCGGCCCGCTGGCCAATATGATCAGCCCGCGTATGTCGCCCGAGGCGCTGATGCGCGCCAAGGAGGCCATGGGCCTGAACAAGCCCATCATCATCCAGTATTGGAACTGGCTGATGGAGCTGCTGAAGGGCAATTTCGGCTTCAGCTCCACCTCCGGCCAGCCCGTTTTGCAGATGATCATCGACCGTCTGCCCGCCACGCTGCTGCTGACGGTGACGGCCTTCGTCCTCAGCTTCATCGTCGGCGTGCCCCTGGGCGTGTACTCCGCCACCCATAAGTACACCCCGGGCGATTACGGCCTGACCATCTTCTCCTTCCTGGGCATCTCCATCCCCGCGTTCTTCTTCGGCATGGGGCTGATCTACGTGTTTGCCATCCAGCTGAAATGGCTGCCCACCTCGGGCCTGGCCACCACGGTGTTCAGCGGGGGAGGGATGGCGCTGTTCTGGGACAGGGTCAAGCACTTGATCATGCCGGCGCTGGTGATGAGCCTGGCCAACCTGGCCACGGTGATGCGGTTCACCCGCTCCAGCATGGTGGAGACGCTGAACCAGGACTATATCCGCACAGCCCGCGCCAAGGGCTTGTCGGAAAAGGCGGTCATCTACGGGCACGCGCTGAAGAACTCGATGATCCCCGTCATCACCATTTTCGGCCTGTCCATCCCCAACCTGTTCGGCGGCGCCTATATCACCGAGAAGGTGTTCAACTGGCCGGGCATGGGCCTTTTGGGCGTGGAGGCCATCGGCAACCGCGACTACGCCGTGCTGATGGGCCTGACGGTGTTCACGGCCTTGCTGGTGCTGCTGGGCAACCTGGTGGCCGACCTGCTGTATTCGCTGGTCGACCCCCGCATCCGGTATTGAGGTGACACGCATGGAACAGACAAAACAACTGACCTTCGACGCGGGGATGAAGCCCCGCATGAACCCGTTCAAATCCGATGCGTGGAAGAGGTTCCGCAAGAATAAGCTGGCCCTCATCGGCCTTGCCATCATTTTGGTGATGATCGCCGCGGCCCTGCTGGCCCCGGTGCTGTCCGCCAACGACCCCTACACCTCCCTGACCGACGAGGCGGGCCTGGTGCTGAAAAATAAATCCCCCGCGGACAGCGGCACCCTTCTGGGCACGGACAGCCTGGGGCGGGACGTGTTCTCCCGCGTGGTGTACGCGGCCCGCGTGTCCATGAGCGTGGGCATCGTGGCCGTCAGCATTTCCACGGCCGTGGGCGTCATCCTGGGCGCGCTGGCCGGCTATCTGGGCGGCTGGGTGGACTCGCTCATCATGCGCATCGTGGATGTGGTGTGCTGCTTCCCGGTGATGTTCCTGGTCATCATCGTGGCCACCATTCTGAAACCCAGCATCTACAACATCATGATCATCATCGGCCTGTGCAACTGGACGGGCATGGCCCGCTTTGTGCGCGGCGAGATCCTGCGCGTGCGCGAACTGGAATACATCCAGGCCGCCGAGAGTTTGGGCGAACACAACAGCACCATCATCATGCGGCACGTGCTGCCCAACATTGTGGCGCCCATCCTGGTGGAGGCCACCATGCAGATGGCCCGCGCCATTTTGACCGAGGCCTCGCTGAGCTACCTGGGCGTGGGCGTGCAGATGCCCACCGCCAGCTGGGGCAACATGCTGATGGACGCCAACAACCTTTCCACCCTGACCATGCGCCCCTGGCAGTGGGTGCCGCCCGGCGTGTGCATTCTGCTGGCCGTGCTGAGCATCAACTTCATCGGCGACGGTTTGCGCGACGCGTTTGACGCCCGCCAGAAAAAGTGAGGGGGCGCAGAGGCATGGAACAATACGCGACCACGCGCCGCCTGGCGGCGCTGCGGGCCTATTTGGCCGAAACGGGGCTGGACGGCGCGCTGCTGACCTCTTACGAGAACCGCCGCTATTTCTGCGGTTTCACCGGGTCCAGCGGCTATCTGCTGGTGACGGCGGACGGCGCCCGGCTGGTGACGGATAAGCGCTATACCACCCAGGCGGAGGAAGAGGCGAAGGGCTGCACGGTCATCGAGCACGGCGCCGACCGGCTGGGCGCGGTGGCTCGCGCAGTGAAAGAGGCCGGCGCGGGCAAACTGGCCCTGGAGGCCAGCCTGCCCGTGGGCGAGTACACCGCCCTGGCCAAGGAACTGCCGCAGGTGGAGCTGCGCCTGGAGGGACAGCGCTTCCTTGAAATGCGCATGGTAAAGGACGAGGAAGAGTTGGGCAATATCCGCCGGGCCATCGCCGCGGCCGAGGCGGGGTTCGAAAAACTGCTGCCCCGGCTGAAGATCGGCATGACGGAGAAGGACCTGGCCAACGAGCTGCATTATCTGCTGTCCAAAGAGGGGGCCGAGACCATGAGCTTCGGCACCATCGTGGCCAGCGGCCCCCGGGGCGCGCTGGCCCACGGCGTGCCCACGGACAAAGTGATCGGGAACGGGGATATGGTGGTGGTGGACTTCGGCGTCAAGTGGAACGGCTACTGTTCGGACATGACCCGCACACTGCTGTTCGGCGATATCGCGGCCGAGGACATGCGCGTTTTCAAATTGGTGGAGGAATCCCTCCAGGCGGCCCGGGCGGCGGTAAGGCCCGGCGTGACGGCCGCAGAGGTGGAGGCCGCCCACCGGGCGCCCTTCCTGCGGGAGGGCCTGAACGGCTATACATTGGCGGGCCTGGGGCACGGCATCGGCCTGGAGATCCACGAATGCCCGCGCATGGTCCCGCAAAACGGGACGGTGCTGCGGCCGGGCATGGTGTTCACCATCGAGCCGGGGCTTTACTTCCCCGGCAGGTGCGGCGTGCGCACCGAGGACGACGTGCTGGTGACAGCCACGGGTGTGGAAGACTTGTCCCGCACACCCTATGAGATCCATATTGGTTAAGGAGGGCGAGCGGATGAATTTATTGGAAGTAAAGGACCTGAAAACTTATTTTTACACGGACGCGGGCTGCGCCAAAGCGGTGGACGGCGTGTCCTTCAGCCTGGAAAAGGGCAAGGTGCTGGGCATCGTGGGCGAGTCCGGCTGCGGCAAAAGCGTCACCAGCCTGTCCATCATGGGCCTGGTGGACCCCATCACCGGCCGCAACGAGGGCGGCGAGATCCTGTTCAAGGGACAGGACATCCTGAAGATGAACCCCAAGGAGCTGCGGGCCATCCGCGGCAACCAGATCTCGATGATCTTCCAGGAGCCCATGACCAGCCTGAACCCGGTGCTGACCATCGGCAAGCAGATCTGCGAGGCGCTGCAGCTGCATTTAAAAATGGACAAAAAGCAGGCCCGCCAGCGGGCCGTGGAGCTGCTGAACCTGGTGGGCATCCCCGAGGCGGAAAAGCGCATCGACGAATATCCCCACCAGATGTCCGGCGGCATGCGCCAGCGTGTGATGATCGCCATGGCGCTGTCCTGCGACCCGGAACTGCTGATCGCCGACGAGCCCACCACCGCCCTGGACGTGACCATCCAGGCCCAGATTCTGGAGCTGCTGGAAAAGCTGCGCCAGCATCTGGACATGGGCATCATCATCATCACCCACGATTTGGGCGTCATCGCCGAGATGGCCGACGAGGTGGCCGTGATGTACGCCGGCGAGATCGTGGAGAAATCCCCCACCGAGCAGCTGTTCAGCGACCCGCGCCACCCGTACACCATCGGCCTGATGGAGTCGGTGCCGGACATCGACGCCCATGTGGAGCGTCTGCAGGTGCTGGAGGGCCTGGTGCCCAGCCTGTACGACATGCCCGAGGGCTGCCGGTTCGGCCCGCGCTGCCAGTATTTCTGTGAGGAGTGCGCCGCCGGCCCCGTGCCGCTGGTGCGGCTGGAGGATGGCCGCGAAGTGCGCTGCAGGAGGTATCAGGATGGAAAATGAAGTGCTGTTTGAGGTGAACCACCTCAAAAAATATTTCCCCACCCAAGAGAAGAGCAAGGCCGTGAAGGCGGTGGACGATGTCAGCTTCCAGGTGCTGCAGGGCGAGACGCTGGGCGTGGTGGGCGAGTCCGGCTGCGGAAAATCCACCACCGGGCGCCTGGTACTGCGCCTGCAGGAGCCCACCGAGGGGCAGATCCTCTATCGCGGCCAGGACATCACCAAGCTGAGCCGCCGCGCCATGCGCCCCCTGCGCAGCAAGATGCAGATCGTGTTCCAGGACCCCTACGCCAGCCTGGACCCACGCATGACCGTGTATCAGATCGTATCCGAGCCCTTGAAGGTGCATCACCCGGGCATGAGCCGCGACGAGATGAACAGGCGCGTGTGCGAACTGATCGACGCCGTGGGCCTGCGCAGGGAGCACATGTGGCGCTATCCCCACGAGTTTTCCGGCGGCCAGCGCCAGCGCGTGGGCATTGCCCGCGCCATCGCCCTGAACCCGGAGTTCATCGTGTGCGACGAGCCGGTGTCCGCCCTGGACGTGTCCATCCAGGCCCAGGTCATCAACCTGATGCAGGATCTGAAAAAGGAATTCAACCTGACGTACCTGTTCATCTCCCACGATCTGCGCATCATCAAGCATATCTGCGACCGGGTGATGGTGATGTACCTGGGCAACATCATGGAGCTGGGCCACAAGGACGCGGTGTACGAAAAGCGCCGCCACCCCTATACCCAGGCGTTGCTCAGCGCCATACCCAACCTGAAAACGCGGGGCAGCGGCCAGCGCATCATCCTGACGGGCGATCTGCCCAGCCCGGTGAACCCGCCCTCCGGCTGCCCGTTCCATCCGCGCTGCAGTTATTGCATGGATATCTGCAAGCAGGAAAAGCCTGCCCTGCGCACCCTGAGCGACGGCACCCAGGTGGCCTGCCATTTGGATATGGAGTGAACGGCCCCGCGGCCAGAAAGAAAAGGAGATCATCTATGGCTGATTTGTTCGACAACAGCACCATCAATCTGGACGTGCTGAAAAAGCGCGCCTTCAACTACCGCTGGGCCGAGGTGCCGGCCGGCACCCTGCCCCTGACGGCCGCCGACCCGGACTACCCCGTGGCGCCCGAGATCCGCAGGGCGCTGATGGATTATGTACAGGACGGCTATTTTTCCTACACGCCCAAAATGGGGTATCCCGAGTTCCGCCAGGCCATTGCCGCCGGCCTGTTCCGCCGCAAGGGCGAGCAGATCGACCCCGAGCTGGTGCTGCCCATCGACAGCGCCGCCCGCGGCATGTACGAGATCGCCAAGACCATCCTGCGCCCCGGCGACGAGATGATCGTGTTCGACCCGGTGGACTATCTGTTCCGCGAGAGCTGCCTGGCGGCCGGCGGCGTGCCCGTCTGCTTCCCGGCCGTGCGGCGGGAGGACGGCTCCATCGACCTGTCCCGGCTGGAGGAATACATCACCCCCAAAACGCGCATGCTGGGCCTGTGCAACCCTCATAACCCCTACGGGGTGGTGTACAGCGCCGAGGACCTGGAGACCATAATGGCCCTGTGCGAAAAACATGATCTCTACATCATGAACGACGAGATCTGGTCCGACATCGTGTACAGCGACGCCGCCTTCCGCAGCATTTACACCCTGGGCAACGAGCGCTGCCGCCGGGTGATGAGCGTGTTCGGCTTCTCCAAAAGCTTCGGCATCGCCGGCCTGCGCGCCGGGTGCGTGTACTGCACGGACAAGGCGCTGTTTGAGAAATTGGTGGACGTCTCGGCCGTGATGACCACTGCGGGCGGCATTGCCTCCATCTCCCAGGTGGCGGGCACCGCGTGCATGAACGAGTGCTACTACTGGGTGGACGCGTTCATCGAGCATTTGCAGAAAAACCGTGACTACGCAGTGCAGCGCATCAACGCCATGCCTTTGATCAGCTGCCGCAAGCCCCAGGCCACTTACCTGCTGTACGTGGACATCCGCAGCCTGGGCGTGAAGTCCGAGGAGTTCACCGCCTATCTGATCGAGAAGGCGCAGCTGGCGCTGGTGTCCGGCGGGCTGAAGTTCTTTGGCGAGCAGTCCGAAGGGTACATGCGCATCTGCTTTGCCACCAGCCATGAGCTGCTGGCCGAGGGGCTGGACCGGCTGGAGAAAGGGCTGCATCTCTTCATCGAGGAGCACGGCCTTGCCTGAGGCTGACGGCCGCTCACAAGGGAATGGAGGGATCTGTGTGGAACTGCACCCCTATCTCACGGCCGTGCGCGAGCTGCTGCCGGGCCTGGGGCAGATGCTGGGCGAACATTACGAAGTGATCCTGCACGATTTGAGCCATCCGGAATCCTCCATCGTGGCCATCGAGGGGAACATCACCCGCCGGAAGGTGGGCGGCCCGGCGACCAATTACCTGATCAAGACGTTGGCGGAATACGGAGACGCGGCGCCCAACAGCATCAATTACAAAAACGAGCTGCCGGACCGGCGGGTGCTGCGCTCCTCCACCATGTTCCTGCGGGACGGGGCGGGCAGGATCATCGGCTCGCTGTGCATCAACCAGGATCTGACGGATTACATCGTGGCGCGCAATATCCTGGACCAGTGCACCCGCTTCAGCGGCGACGACCAGACGGGCGCCCACCCCGGCGAAGTGTTCGTCACCGACATCGGCGAACTGATGGAGAGCATGGTGGAGACGGAGATCGCCCTGATGCAGAAGCCCGTGGCCTATATGCAGAAGGACGAGAAGATGCGCCTGGTGAAAAACCTGGACGAAAAAAGCATTTTTGACGTAAAGGGCGCGGTGGAGTACGTGGCCGACCGCTTGGGCGTGACCAATTACACCATCTACAATTACCTGAAAGAGATCAAACTGCGCACGAAAACCGCCAAAGAAGCCCTGCAAAGCGAACATAAAGACAGCAAAAAAGCTTCTGCCCGTTGAACGGGCGGAAGCTTTTTGCTGGGCCGGGGCTTCCGGCTTTGAAAAAATGTGATACAATAAGCAAAAGAAACCGCGTAAAAGAAGGGGACCTATGGACAAAGAATATCTGATCCGGGCAAAACCGCTGAAAGCCCTGCTGGTGTTTGCGGGGCCGATGATCATCGGCAACCTGTTCCAGCAGTTTTACACCATGGCCGACTCGGTGGTGGTGGGCCGTTTTGTGGGCGAAAACGCGCTGGCCGCGGTGGGGGCGTCCTACTCGTTCACCAACGTGTTCATATCCATTGCCATCGGCGGCGGCGTGGGCGCGTCGGTGCTGACGGGCCGTTACTTCGGCGCCCGGGACTACAAGCGCATGAAAGTATCCGCCTGCACGGCGCTGCTCTCGTTTTTATGCGTGAGCCTACTGCTGGGCGCGGCCGGCCTTGTGTGGGGGCGGCAGATCATGCAGGTGCTGAACACGCCGGCCGACATCCTGCCCCAGGCGGCCGAATATCTGAATATCTATTTTCTGGGCCTGCCGTTTTTGTTCATGTACAACGTGCTGGCAGCCATGTTCAACGCCCTGGGCCGTTCCCGGGTGCCGCTGTACCTGCTGATCTTCTCTTCGCTGTTCAACATTGCGCTGGACGTGATACTGGTGCGCAGCTTTCACCTGGGCGTGGCCGGTGTGGCCTGGGCCACGCTCATCGCCCAGGGCATCTCGGCCGTGGTGGCCTTCTGCATTTTCCTGCGGGAACTGAAAGCCTACCCGGCGCAGGGGCAGACGGCCCGTTTTGACCCGCGCGAATTCTCCCGTATGTGCCGCATCGCCCTGCCGTCCATCTTACAGCAGTCCACGGTGTCCATCGGCATGATGCTGGTGCAGTCCGTCGTCAACGGCTTCGGCGCGCAGATGCTGGCGGGCTATTCCGCGGGTATGCGCGTCGAGAGCATCTGCGTGGTGCCCATGGCGGCCATGGGCAACGCCATTTCGGCCTATACGGCCCAGAACCTGGGCGCGGGCCGGCCAGACCGCGTGGTGCAGGGCTACCACACGGGCTACGGCATCGTGTTTGCCTTTGCGGCCGTGCTGTGCGTGGGGCTGGAGGTGTTCTACCACCCTCTGATGGCTCTGTTCCTGGGTGACGACGGCACGGCTTTGGCCATGGACACCGGCGTTTCCTACCTGCGGTTCATCGGATGGTTTTTCGCCCTCATCGGCCTTAAGATGATCACCGACGGCCTGCTGCGCGGCGCCGGGGACATGAAGTGGTTCACCGTGGCCAACCTGGTGAACCTGTGTATCCGCGTGGCAGTGGCGGTGACGCTGGCGCCCGTGTGGGGCATCGCCATGGTGTGGGTGGCCGTGCCCATCGGCTGGGCGGCCAATTACCTCATCTCTTTTGCGGAATACAGGACGGGCAAGTGGAAAAGGACGATTTAAAAGCGCAATGCCCCCGGGTTTCATCCCGGGGGCCTTTTTTGTTTGGTGGATAGCTAAACCCCGCTGGCGCCGTAATTCGCCAGTACGCGGGCGCTGGGGTCCTGCACGTTACAGCCCGCCCAAGCCTGGTTGGGCATCCAGAAGCCGGGGATCATGGCCGCCTGGCCGGGGTAGTACTGCTCAAAAATGTCCCGGTACAGCAGGCTTTCCTTGGTAAAAGGGCGGGCGTAGGTGTAGGCCGCTGCCCGGTGTGCGAACGCCTCATCCGTATAGCGGGTTTCGGCGTAGGCTTTCAGGTGGTCCACCATGCTGTGGCCCACCGCGTCGCTGAAAGCGGCCTTTTCCCGCCACAGGATCTCGTCGGGCAGGCAGTGGGCGCCGGCAAAGGCCCTGCGCAGCAGGTATTTGCCCTTGCCGGTGGTGTTCATCTTGAGGGCGGGGTCCAGGCGCATCACGTACCCGGCAAAGTCCAGGTCCGCAAAGGGCACCCGGGCCTCCAGGCTGTTGGCGGCCAGGCAGCGGTCGGCCCGCAGCACGTCGTAGGCGTACAATTCCCGCATGCGCTTGGCGGATTCTTCCTGGAAAGCCTGGGGATCGGGGGCGAAATCCGTATATTTGTAGCCGAACAGTTCGTCGGATACCTCGCCGGTCAGCAGCACCTTGATGTCCGTCTGCCGGCGGATGGCTTTGCACAGCAGATACATGCCGATGCTGGCGCGCACGGTGGTGATGTCGTAAGTGGCCAGCGCCTTGATGACCGCGGGCAGGGCCTCCAGCACCTCGGCCCGGGTCATGCGCACCTCGGTGTGGCGGGCGCCCAGATAGTCGGCCGCCTGCCGGGCGTATTTCAAATCAATGGGATCTGTGTCCATGCCGATGGCAAAGGTGCGGATGGGATTTTTCAGCGCACGGGCCGCGATGGCGCACACCAGGCTGGAATCCAGCCCGCCCGAGAGGAGAAAGCCCATGGGCGCATCCGCGTCCAGCCGCTTTTCCACCGCGGCCGTCAGCTTTTCACGGATGCGGGCGGCGGCTGTGTCCGCGTCGTCTGTGCACACGGCGGGCACTTTTGTCACGTCGCGGTAGCAGGTGAACTTGCCGCCGCACCAGTAATGGCCCGGCGGGAAAGGGCGCACTTCGTCCACCCAGCCCATCAGGCAGGAGGCCTCGCTGGCAAAGGCGATATGCCCGCTGGCGGAATAGCCGTAAAACAGGGGCCGGATCCCGATGGAGTCCCGCGCGGCGACGACCTGGCCCGTGGCGCTGTCATAGAGGATGCAGGCGAATTCCGCATCCAGCCGGCGAAACAGGCCGAGGCCGTACTCCCTGTACAAAGGCAGCAGCAGTTCGCAGTCCGAACCGCTGTCAAAGCGGTATCCCTTCCGCTGCAATTCCTCACGCAGAGCGCGGAAACCGTACAGTTCGCCGTTGCACACGGCCCAGCTGCCATCCCGGCAAAAGGGCTGCATGCCTTCGGGTGTGAGGCCCATGATGGCCAGCCGGCCGAAGCCCAGCAGACCAAAAGGTGTTTCGCGCACGCGCTGGTCGTCCGGGCCGCGCAGCCGCGCCCGCAGCAGATAGGAGGCGAACGCCTCCCGGGGGATGTCCTTACCCAGATACCCGATGATACAACACATGATACACCGCTCCTTTTCTTTCCCGAATAGGGGCGAAAAAAACAGCCCATCCGCCCTAAACCATTAGGACGAACAAGCTGCCTGTTCGCGGTGCCACCTAATTTGCCGCGCCTTTTGGGCATACGGCCGCCTTTTCGCGTTCGCCTTTGAAACGCTATCCCTGTAACGTGAGAAACACGGCGCACCTACTGCCCGCGCGGGGGTTCGGCCTGCGGCTCCGGAGTGTTCGTTCGGGCGGCTGCGCGCGCGGGGCTTTCACCTGGCCCCCGCTCTCTGCAGCGTGCCTGCCGCCGTACTTTTCTCCCTCTCTGCCTTTATGCGGGTAGTTTATCACGCTAAAGCGGCGCTGTCAAGGGGCAACAGCAAAAAAAAGAAGGCAAAGGGCCGGAAAAGACCTTAGCTTTTCTTACGGACAGCCGGGCGAAAAGGCTTGAATTGGCGATATTGTGCCCGCCGTCCGCAGCGGGTATGATGAAGTTAGAACGGGGGCTTTTGCCCCCGCGGGCCAGGATACAGGAGGGAGCGACGTGGAACGATACGTACTGGGGATAGACATCGGCAGCGGTTCGGTCAAGCTGACGCTGCTTTCACAAAAAGGGACCATCGCGGCCACGGAGGGCTGCGAATACCCCACCAGCTACCCACAGGCCGGTTGGGCTGAACAGGACCCGGAGGACTGGTGCCGCGCCTTCAAGCAAGCGCTGGCCCAGGTACTGACAGCCGCCGGCGCGCAGCCGGGGCAGATCGCGGCACTGGCGCCGGACGCGGCCACCCACACGGCCGTGCTGCTGGACGACGGTTTCCGCCCGGTGGCGCCGGCCATTTTGTGGACCGATCAGCGCAGCGGGCAGGAGGTGGAATGGCTGAAAGAGAACTGCCTGGACACGATCCTGCGCCAGACGCTGAACACACCCACGGCCGTGTGGACGCTGCCGCAGCTGCTGTGGGTAAAAAAGCATCGGCCAGACGTGTGGGCGGCCACGCGCCATTTGCTGTTCGCCAAGGACTACCTGCGCTACCGCCTGACGGGCACCGCCGCCACAGACACCATCGACGCCATGGGCAGCATGTTCTACGACGCGGTGCGCCAGTGCTGGAGCGAGGAGCTGTGCGCCGTGGCCGGCATCCCCGGGGAGTGGCTGCCCTCGCTGCGGGCCCCCACCGACCGGGCCGGCACCGTGACGCGCGGGGCGGCAGAGGAATTTGGCCTGGCCGAGGGCACGCCCGTGCTGGTGGGCACCTCGGACACAGTGATGGAGATTTTGGCCGTGGGCAATGTGGAGGTAGGGCACGCCACGGTAAAGCTGGCCACAGCCGGGCGCATCTGCGTGGTGACGGACACAGGCCACGCCTCGCCTTACTTGTTCAACTACCGCCACGTGGTGCCCGGGCTGTGGTATCCGGGCACAGCCACCAGCAGCTGCGCGGCCAGTTACCGCTGGTACCGGGACGCCATCGGGCGCGGGGCCTTCGCGGAGCTGGATGAGCAGGCCACGGCCGTGGCGCCGGGCAGTGAGGGGCTGATCTTCCACCCCCATCTGCAGGGGGAATTGACGCCCTATAACGATCCGGTGCTGCGGGGCAGTTATGTGGGCATCACCTCCCGCCACACCACGGCCCACTTTACCCGGGCCACCCTGGAAGGCGTCGCCCTGTCCCTGCGGGACTGCATGGGCGTGGTGAAGGCAGAGGGCATGGAGATGACGCGCCTGCGCATCATCGGCGGCGGGGCAAAAAGCCCGTTGTGGCGGCAGATCGTGGCGGACGTGCTGAACATGCGCCTGGAAAAGGTGAAGGTGGACGATTCCTCCTTTGGCACGGCCTTGCTGGCGGCCGTGGGCATCGGCTGGTACCGGGATTTCAAGCAGGCGGCCGAGGCCTGCGTAGAGGTGCAAGCCGTCACCGAGCCGGACCCGGCCGCAGCGGCGGCGTACGACCAGGTGTTTGGGCGCTATAAGAAGATCCACGACGCGCTGGCGCCGTTGTATCACTGAAATGACAGGCGCCCCGCAGGAGACTGCGGGGCGCGTATTTTTGGTTTTAGACGACCGCGCGTCCACGGACGAACACCCGGCGAAGGCTGAGGTCCGGGCCGAACAGCAGCACGTCGGCATCCTTGCCCACTTCCAAGGAACCCTTGCGGCCTTCGGCGCCCAGATGGCGGGCGGGATTCAGGCTCATCAGCTTGGTGATGACGGGCAGCGGCAGCCCTGCCTCCCGATAGGCATTGCGGAACACCCGGTCCCCGGTGGCGATGCTGCCCGCGTAGAAAGAGCGGTCGGGCAGTTTGGCCACGCCGTCCTCGATGATGACGCGGTTCTCCGGCCGGTCGGCGCCGAGGTAGCTCTCGCACACGTCGGTGCCCGCGGCGCGCATGGCGTCGGTGATGAGCAGGACCCGGTCTTCGCCCTTGCACTTCACCGCCAGGCGCAGCACCTCCGGCGGGACGTGCCGGCCGTCGCCAATGAGCTCAAAGGTCATATCGTCCAGCAGATAGGCCGCTTCCACCACGCCGCCGCAGACGCGCTGGTCGATCTTGCGGATACTGGGTGTGGCGCTGTACAGATGCGTCACATGGCGGAACCCCTGCTGATAAGCCCGCTCCACCTGGCTGTAGGTGGCGTTGCTGTGGCCCACGGCCAGCAGGATGCCCGCCTCGCGCATGGTGTGCGCCAGGTAGTCCATGCCCGTCACCTCCGGCGCGCAGGAGCAGCGCACGATCAGATCGCCGGCGTCGCGCATCAGGCGGTCCACCTCGGCGCGGCTGGGCGCGCGGATATAGGCGGGGTTCTGCGCGCCACGCGCCTCCTGGGCGATATAGGGCCCCTCCAGGTGGATGCCCAGGAAATCGGCTGTCGTACTTTGGGCCGCGGCCACGCGGTAGAGATCGAACAGGGCCTTCATCTCTGTATAAGGGCAGGAGAGGGTGGTGGCGGCCATGGCGGTGATGCCGTGCAGGCAATGGGTACGGGCAACGCGGCAAAAGCTCTCCGGCGTGCCGTCCATGAAATCACTGCCGCCGCCGCCGTGCAGGTGCACATCGATGAAGCCGGCCAGGATGAGGCCGCCCGCCGCGTCGACGACACGGGCGTCGGGGGGAAGGGGGAACTGACCGACCGCAGCCAGTTTGCCCTCCCGCATCAGCACGCCGGCGCGCTCCAGCACGCGGCCGGGCAAAACCACGCGGCCGTTGACAAGGGCTGTGGATGGCATGGGCGGCACCTCACTTGTTGTAGATGCGGATGGCGGGGACGGGCGAAGCCAGGGCCACGCGCGCGGCCAGCAGCTTGGCGTCCGGATGGGTTTGGAACAGAGAGCAGGGCACATGGCAGTCCACCGGGCCGTGCAGCACTTTGCGCAGGGCGCCGGCGTTCCAGTCCCGCGGCATGCACATGCGCACCTTGCGGGCCTGGAACATCTCCTTGATGCCCACGGTGATGCAGTTGCTGGGGATGCCGTCCAGATCGCCGCCGCAGTTCATGAAACAGTTGATGGTTTTTGTCTCGCGGGAGATGCGCAGCACCCGGGTGCCCCGCTGCAAAAATTCTTCGTTGGTGCAGGCCTCCCCGGGCTCCGGCGGTTCATTGAAGGCGAAATGGCCGTTGATGCCGATGCCGCCCCAGGCCATGTCCAGTTTGCCGAAGCGGTCGATCAAC
Source organism: uncultured Oscillospiraceae bacterium (assembly GCA_905212515.1). Lineage (GTDB taxonomy): Bacteria > Bacillota > Clostridia > Oscillospirales > Ruminococcaceae > Ruthenibacterium. Next base: position 20,147 of record CAJMEU010000022.1, read on the forward strand.
CGCTGCAGCTTGCCGGGATCGGCCGGGTCGGGGAAATAGCGGTTCTCGGGCAGCACGTTCAGCTCGTCGTCCACCTGGCTGTAGAAGGTGCGGTCCATGCCGCCGCGGAAGGACAGCGGGTCGCTGAGAGGGATGTATTGGCCGTCATCGGTGAGGTATTCGTCCATATTCATGAACGTGCAGCGCCGCAGGCTGACGCGGTAGCGGTTCACCAGATAGACCAGGCGGGCATAAGGCCCCAGCGGGCCGTAGGGCACCACCATCAGCGTGTCCTCGCCTTTGCGGTTGTTCTCGGCAATGACCTCCAGCACCTCGATGGCCATCTTCCAGTACAAATCCACCTCCGTCTCGCAGACTTCCAGGCGGATGGGGCTGCCGGTGCCCAGCGCCTCGGCGGGCAAAGCGTTGTATTCCGAACGTGTCATAAAAGTGCCTCCTTTTTTATTTTATTATAACAAAGGGCCCCGGGCGGGGGAATGAAGGGCACTGTCAACTTTTAGCACAAAACTGCTTTTAAAAGAGAGAAGCCCACCTGGGGCGGAAAGGAGTTTGCCTGTGGAATGGGAATGGAGCAGCCAAAAGCTGTCGGCCGAATACCTGTGCGTCAACAGCTGCGGCACGGAGATCGCGCTGGAGCGCGACATCCCCACGAACCGCCCCAAAGGGCGCGTTGATTACCACATCCTCTATATCGAAAAAGGCGCCTGTGCCCTGGAACAAAACGGGCACAGGCGCGAAGTGGCGCAGGGGAACGTGATCCTTCTGCGACCGGGCGAGGCGCATCACTACTGCCTGCTGGCCCGGTATCAGTCGGTCTCGCAGTACATCCACTTTGCCGGCACGGGGTGCGCGGGCCTGCTGGGGCGCTTCCTTCCCCCGGGGCAAAGCGTATTCTTCGTGGGGAACAGCAGCACCTGCAGCATGGTGCTGGAGCGCATGGCCCAGGAGCTGATCTTCAAACGGGATTTTTATGAGGAGGCCTGCGCCGCCTACCTGTACCAGCTGCTGGCTCTCTTTGGCCGCAAGGCCAGGACGGGGAAAGAAGAGGCCGCCCCCTCGGACCGGCGGATAGGACAAATTTGCTGCCAAATGCAGCGCGAATACAACAAAAACGTGCCGCTGGAGCAATACGCGGCCGGCTGCTGCCTGAGCATGAGCCGCTTTGCCCACCTGTTCACACAGTGTGTGGGCACCCCGCCCGGCGCCTACCGCAACCGGCTGCGCATCGAACGGGCCAAGGAGCTGCTGCTGTTCACCGACCTGCCCGTGGGGGAGGTGGGCGCCCTGGTGGGGTTTGAGGACGGCAGCTATTTCACCCGGCTGTTCACCGCCGCGGTGGGGCAGGCGCCCACACGGTACCGGCGCGGGCAATGAGATACTTATAAAACCGTCTGGTCGAACTCCATGGGGTTCTCGTAGCTCAGGGGCAGGGTGACGGAGATGCAGGTGCTGCCCGGCCGGCTGTCGATCTTCACCCGGGCGTCGGTGCCGTACAGCAGATCCAGCCGCTCGATGATATTGCGCAGGCCCACGCCGGTGTGGCCGGGGGCTGCGGGGCCCTGCTTTTTTGACAGCAGCAGTTCCTGCTGCTGCGGGGTGATGCCGGGGCCGTTGTCCTGCACGGCCAACAGCAGGTGCTTTTCATCCGCCAGCCGGGCCGAGACGCAGACGACGGAGATCTCAGGCGTGGTGCACAGGCCGTGGACCAGGGAATTTTCCAAAATGGGCTGCAGGGACATGGTGGGGATCACCGCCGCCCGGGCCGCGGGCTCGCAGAAGAAAGTGACCTGCAGGCGGCTGCCCTGGATGGTTTGGTGAATTTGGGCATAGTCCTCCAGGCTTTCCAGCTCCTCGCCCACGGTGATGAACTGGCGGTTCATATTGCCGGTGATGAGGCGGAAATAGTGGCTGATGCGCAGGATGCTGCGGCTCAGTTCCGGGTTGCCCTCCACCTTGGCCATGGCATTGATGGCCTCCAGAGAGTTGAAGATAAAGTGGGGGTTCAGCTGTGTTTGCAGCGAGCGGTATTGGTATTCCAATAACTTGAACTGGGCGTTCACCTTCAGGGTCTCCTCTTTCACCACCCGCTGCAGCAGCAGGGAGATCTTGTGGGACATATCGTTAAAATGGACGGTCAGCTGGCCGATGTCGTCCTCGCTGACCACGGGAATGGTCTGATCCAGGTGGCCGCTGGCCAAATTGTCCATGGCATTGGTGAGATTATTGAGCTGGCGCATCAGCCGCTGCATGGAGACCAAAAGCGCGAACACCCCCGCCGCCAGGCCCGCAATGCCGCACACAGCCACAGAGCGGGCCACGGCGGCATTGGAGCGCTGCACCCGGCCCAGCGGGGCAAGGCCCATGGTTTTTACGCCGTTGTAGGTGATCTGGGAGGCAAAATATTCGCAGCCGTTGATGGTCACCTCCGGCTGGTCCCACCGGCCCTGCTGGCTGAGCAGGGCCAGGTCGTCCAGCAGGCTGTCGTTTTCCAGGCCCGCGGTGAAAAGCAGTTCCGGTTCCACAGCCCTTCCGCTGGGGGTGAAAAAGAGGAAGGTGTACTCCAGCTCCCGGCTTTGCTCACCCAGGCTGAAAAGGGAGTGGTCCTTCAAGTGGGCCACGAAGCGCCCGCAGTGGGTCAGCGGGGAAGTGTAGTCATTGTGGCGCACCAGGTAAATATCGCCGTCCCGGCCCCGGTGCCACTGGCAGCTGGCGTCATCGCTTTTTGCGGGCGTCAGCAGAAAGCCCGCCGCCTCCGAGGCCAATTCGCTGTTGCCCGTGCGCAGCGTGGTGGCGGAGAGCATCACCTCCTTGGGGGTGAGGATCATCAAAAAATCAAAGGGGGAGGTGGTGGACAGCATTTGATTGAGCGCCAGCTGCACGTCCGCAGTGCGGCCCTGGGACTCCGAGCGGCGGATCAGCAGCGGCAGGTCGAACATCTTCATGGCGTTGTACAGGCGGATCTCCTGATCCTGCAGCAAGGTGGAAAAGTTGATGCCCACCTGCTCGGTGACCAGGGAGAGATTGTCCCGGGTATCCTTGAAGCGCAGGCGGTTGTTCAGGTAGATCTGCTGGATCACGATCACAGTGATGATGAGGAACAGGATCACCGCGAACACCAAAATCACCTTGTTGCGGAAACGCACGGAGGATAGGTGGGACTTCAGTTTTTTCAGCATGAAGGGACGACCTGCCTTTCGCGCCCGGGCGGGCGCCATGATGCATTGATTATAGCATACCCCCCTGCAAAGGGGCAAAGTACGAGCCGCACCTGCCTTGGCGGGTGCGGCTTTGGTGACCATCAGCCCTTGACGGCGCCGGCGGTGATGCCGCTGACGATATACTTTTGCAGGCACAGATAGAGCACCAGGATGGGAAGCATGGCCAGCACGAAGAACGCGAAGGCCTGGTTGAGCATGGAGGTGTTCTCGTTGAAATAGACGATCTGTGCCAGGGTGAGCGTGAAGGAGGCTTTGTCCCGCAGCAGGATGATGGAGGTGCTGTAATCGTTCCAGATGAACAGCGTGTTCAGTACCAGCTGGGTGACGTTGATGGGCGTCATCAGCGGGAACACCACCTTCCAGAAGGTCTGGAAGCGGTTGCAGCCGTCGATGCTGGCCGCCTCCTCCAGCTCGCGGGGGACGGTTTTGATAAAGCCGGTGACAGCCACCAGGCTGATGGAGATCTGCAGGCCGGCACGGGCCAGGACAAAGCCGATGTTCGAGCTGACCAGCCCGGCGTTGTACCAGTTGATATACAGCGGCAGCTCGAAACACTGGAAGGGGATGAGCAGGCCCAGGGTGAGCAAGCCGTACATGAACGTGTAAAATTTGGTGTTGAAGCGTGCCAGCACCCAGGCGGACATGGAGGTGATGGCCATCAGCAAAAACACGGTGGGAATGGTGTTGAGGATGCTGTTTTTGTAACCGGTGAGGAAACTTTCGTTTTCAAAGATGACGTCGTGATAATTCTGCAAGGTAGGATGATCGGGCCAGGCCAGGCGGTCGGCCGTGATGGTGCCCGGCGAGCGGAAGGAATAGAGGACAGCCACATAAAAGGGCAGCACCACCAGCAGCATCACCAGCAGCGTCAGCACCACTTTGGTGCCTTGGCTCAAAAATTTTTTCCGCCGGTTGGCCCGATGCAGCTTGAGGTAATAGGCGTCATTTTTCACTGCGGTGGTCGTCATCAGGCTTCGACCTCCAATCTGCGCAGAATGCGCGTGACGATCTGCGTCAGCACCACCAGGATCAGCGTCAGGATGATGGCGGCCGCCTGGCCCAGGCCGGCCTTGCTGTTGGAGAAGATGCTGTCGTAGATGTAAACGGCCGTCAGCTGCCCCTCCTGCGCGTTGCGGGCCACAGCCATGGGCAGGTCGAACGTGCGCAGGCCCCAGGCCAGCAGCAGGGTGATGTTGGTGGTGAAGGCGGGCACGATCAGCGGCAGCGTGATGGAGCGGAACTGCTGCAGCTTGCTGGCGCCCTCCACGGTGGCGGCCTCAAAGTAATCCTTGGGGATGGTCTGCAAAGCGGCGATGTAAATCAGCATGGTGTACCCCATGTCGCGCCAGCTGGCGATGATGACCATGCCGTATACGATCTGGCCCGGCATGCCCAGAGGGCTGACCAGCCCGGTGAGCTGGCCGTACACGTCGGTGAACACGTAGGACCAGACGATGGCGCCCGCGGTGACAGACACGGTGAACGGCAGAAACAGCACCGTGCGCGCCACGTTGTTGAACCAGGACGAGCGGTGGATCATCAGCGCGAGCCCCAGTCCGGCCAAGTTGGCGGACAGGCAGTATAAAAGCGGGAATTTTCAGGTGCTCCCGACAGCCTGATGAAGGAAATTGGTGGTCAG
>CAJMEU010000023.1 GCA_905212515.1 uncultured Oscillospiraceae bacterium
GAGAAGAGCGGTCCGCCGCGCTTTGCGGGAGTGTGGGGCCGCCGACTGCTGCTGGAACATGACACGTACACCCTCGGCGCGGCGGATGCCGAATCCGGGGTATTCGCCATTGAAAATCAGACCACCCATTTATTTGCGCTGGACCCGGCCACTCTGGAGGCCGAGGCGCTGTGCGAAGTGCCGCCGGACTATCTGGACGCGGCGGCCGGCCAATACGGCGTCCATACCGTGTCGGACGGCGTGCTGTACAGCTTCCGCTATCCTTCCTTTGACGAGGGCCTGCCCGGCGGCTATGTGCTGACGGCGCGGGACCTTGCTTCCGGCGAGCAGCGGACTTTGTTCGAGGCGCAGCGGCACGCCTTTCCGGGCACGGTCGATTACACGTTTCCGCCCGCCTTCCTGGCCGGGCAGATATTTTTCAGCCTGCGGCAGGACGAGCCCGAATTCGGCGGCGCTCCCTCTTCAACGCCGGACCCGGACGCGGCCTCGTTCAGCCTGTGGGCCGTGGGCCTCGCCGCCGGCGAGGCGCGCGACGCCACGGTGCCCTGTGTCTGGAGCACAGGCGCGCAGGGCGTGCTGATGCCCCGGGCCCTGCTGTCCAGCGGGCTGGTTCTGGCCGAAGCGGGCGCCACCCTGACGCCCGCCACACAGGTGTGGGAGGACGGCACCGTCACGCGGGATCCCGATATCCAGCGCAATTACGTTTTGATCCCGCTGGACGACCTGCTGGCAGGGCGGGACGCCTCTGCGGCCGTGGCGCGGGCATAGGCTGCCCGAAGGGCCAAAAGGCCCTGGCATTGTGTCGCCGCAATGCCGGGGCCTTTTGCTTTTACAGTTCCCGCAGACGCTGGGCCAGGGCCTCGTCCGGGGTGACGGTCGCCGTCTGATAGGGGTCGTACAGCACCATACCAGGCTTGGCCCCATTGGCCTTCCACACGTTTTTCACCTCGGTGTAGTCCACGGCCACCTTGGCGCCGCCCATCTCTTTGCTGTAGGCGCTGGAGTGCACGGCCGCCAGGATGGCCGCCTCCTCCTTGGTGCGGTCGGGAATCTCTTTCCCCTCGCACAGCACCACGGCATGGCTGCCCGGCGCCTTCTGCACGTGGAACCACAAGTCCCGCCCACGGGCGGTTTTCAGCGTCAGCCGGTCGTTCTGTACATTGTTGCGCCCCACCAGGATGGCGAACCCGTCCGACGAGCGGTAACGCAAAAAATCGGCGGGCTTCTGCTTTTTGTCCCGCAGCTTGAAATATTTCAGATAGCCCTGGGCCTTGAGCTCGGCCCGGATCTCGGCGAGAGCCGCCTCGTTCTCGGCCCGGTCCACCTCGTAGCGCACCGTCTCCAAATAAGCCGCCTCGGCGTCGCTGTCGGCGATCAGCTGGGTCAGCAGGCGGGCGGCGGTCTGCTTTTTCTTGTATTCCTTAAAATATTTCTGGGCGTTGGCACTGGGCGAAAGGCGCACGTCCAGGGGGATGGTGACGGGCCGGCCGTCGTAATAATTGGTCAGCGTCACCTCTTTGGCGCCTTTTTCAATGGCCCACAAATTGGCGCTCAGCAGCTCGCCAAACACGCGCAATTGCTCGGACGCCTCGCTTTGGGCCTGTTCCTCCCGGCGGGCGGCGGCCTTGCGCACCGCGCGCTCCTGCAAATTGTGCACGGTCTTGGCCAGTTCGCGGCTCTTTTGGCGCACGCGCTCGGCCTTGTCCTTGGCCGCGTAATAACCCTCCAACAGCTCAGAGTAGCTGTCGAAAGCGCGCAAATGTTCCTCGCCGTACTGGGTCAGGGGCAGGAAGCTGAACTCCACGGGGCGGCCCTCCACACAGGCCATGGTGGGCATGCCGCCGGCGGCAAAGGCGTCCTTTACCGCGTCCACGGCCTCCATCAGGGCGGCCTTGTCCGCCTGTGTCATGGCGTTTGCCGGCACGTCCCGGGCGCCGAAAGCCCGCCAGGCCGCCTCGCGGCACACCACGGGGCCCACACCGCCGGTCAGTTTGGTCAGGGCCGCGGCCACAGGCAGGTCCTTTTCCGCCAGGGCCGCCAGCAGGCCCGGCGTGCTCATGGATAAAAAACTGACGCGCTGGGGCCGAGGCGGCAATTGATAGCGCAGGCCCGGCAACAGCTGGCGCAGCTCGCTGTCCTCAAAATCCACACGCTTGAGGGCGTCGATGATCTTGCCCTCGCTCTCCGGGAAGGCCTTGTTTTCCTTCTGCACCAGCACCAGGTTGGAATAGCGGCCCATCAGCTCGGCGGCGATGGTGTTCACCACGGTGTCGCCCATCTCGTTGGTGCATTGAAAATCAAAAAACAAAATGCGCTCGTCGGCGATGGTGCGGATGCCCAGCAGCCGTCCGCCGGTGAAATGCTTGCGCAGCAGCATGCAGAAGGAAGGCGGCACAGCCGGGTTCTCAAAGGTCTCCCGCGTAAGGCAGGCCCGGGCCGAGCCCGAGCGGGCGGACAGCAGCAGCTTGAAATTGTCCGTGCGGCTGCGCATGTTCAGCACGATCTCATCGCGCGTGGGCTCAAAAATTTTATCGATGCGCGCGTCCGTCAGCTTTTCTTCCAGCTCCCGCGCGCACAGCGCCATGGTGGCGGCGTCCAATGCCATATCGTTTCTCCTCTAATGTTCATTTGCCGGGCCGGCCGTAGCCATGGGCGGCTGTCCCTCGAAGGCAAACACCGGCAGGCCGGGGAATGCCGCTTCCAGCCGCCGGGCCAGCACCGGGGCGATCAGGCGCTCGGTGCCCCAGTGGCCGGCGGCAACAAGGGGCAGCCCCAGGGCCGCGGCGTCCAGGAAGTCATGGTGGCCCGCCTCGCCCGTCACCAGGCAGTCGGCGCCCAGGGCGGCGGCCTCTCCGAACAGGTCCCCGCCCGCGCCGCTGACCACGGCCACCGTGCACACCTGTTTTTCCGCCAGCCCTGCGGTATACTGGGCCGGCACGGTCAGCCGGTCCGCCACCTGCCGCGCCAGAACAGACAGCGGCAGCGGCGCGGGCAGCCGCCCCAGCCAGCAGAAGCCCGCCGTGGGGCGGACGCCCTCCAGGCCGATGGCCCGGGCCAGCGTCTCGCACACGCCGCCCGGGGCTTTGTCCAGGTTGGTATGTGCGCACAGGGCGTTCATAGTCGCGCGGGCGGCCAGCAGCGACGGCTGCTGCGCGCACAGCTGCTTCAGCGGGTGAAAGATCACCGGGTGGTGGCTCACCAGCGTATTGCAGCCTTTCTCCCGGGCAAAGGCAATGGCCTCGGGCGTGATGTCCAGCGCGCAGACGGCGCCCGTCACCCGGTCGGCCGTGCGCACCAGCAGGCCGCAGTTGTCCCATTCCTCCGCCGTGTCCCAGGGCGCCCAGGCGCCCATCCAGTCCACCAATTCCTCGATCAGCACATCCCGCATCGCTGGGCCGCCTCCCTTACTTGTTTTGCCAGTGTTAAGTAGACGTCCGGGTCGTCGGCCCCCCGGGCGTATTTTTCCGTCAGGTCCGCCACGCGGTACAGGTAGCTTTGCGCCGCAGGCGTGTGCTTTTCCGCTTTGCCCACCGCGCATTCGTACAGCGTGGGCGTGCGCGGCGCGCCCGTATACTCGGCGCACAGCACGGTGTACAAACGGCCTGCCGCCCGCACCGGCGTCTCGTCCCGCAAGGCGTAGCCCCCGCAGGCCAGGTGGCGGCGCAGCACGCCGTGCTTCGAGGGCGGCACGAAGATGAACCTTGTGCCCACAGCCGGCACAAAGGGCGCCGCGTCCAAAATCTGCGCGGCCGTGACGCCGGACACCCCGGCGATGACGATATCCTGCGCTTCGTCCGGCCGCAGTACGGCCAGGCCGTCGCCCAGGCGGCATTCCACCTTGTCCGCCAGGCCCAATTCCCGGCAAAGCGCGTCGGCGCGCGCCAGCGGGCCGGGGCGGAGATCCGCCGCGATCACCCGTGGGCACGCGCCGCTCGCCGCCAGATAGGCGGCCAGTTTGCCGTGGTCACATCCGATGTCGGCGGCCGTGTGTCCGCGCCGCACATAGCCGGCGGCGGCGGCCAGCCGCGCGTCCAATGCCGGCAGGCTCACGCCTTTTCCGCAATGGCCGCGTTCAGCTTTTTCACCAGCACGTCCGCGTCCTGGCCGTGCACATAGCAGGCCTGCTCCACAGTCTCGCCGCGGCTGGCCGGGCAGCCCAGGCAGTGCATGCCGATCTCGATGAACAGCGGCGCCGTCTCGGGCGCGTTGTCCAGGATATCGCCGATGATGGTCTCTTTGGTGATGGTATACATAAAAGTTTCCTCGCTTTCATTGGAATGGTATTATTGTACCCGCTTTGCGCCCTTTTTGCAAGGTCAGTCAAGTTCTTCCAGCATCCGGCCGATGGCGCGGGCATTGTCCCCGTGGGCCGTGCCGCCCCGCATGGCCGCCCGCCGGTCCCGGGCGTTCTGCCAGTAACGTGCGCAGTCCGCCTCTGCGGGGTGGGCGGCGGCCGCCGCCTTCCAGTACAGGCCGTCCCGGTGCGCCTCGGCCGCGGCCACGATCTCCCAATATTTGTCGTACTTGTCGCCGGTGGCGCCGGACCAGGCAAGGCCCCCGGCCACACTGTCCCCGTAGCCGTCCAGGGCGTCCTCATCCAGATAACGGCCGGCCGCATAGGCCTCTTCCAGCCGTTCCAGCCGGTAATCAGACACGTCCTCTTCCCGGGGCAGCAATGCGCCGGCCGCGCTCACGGCCAGGGCCGTCACAGCCACACAGGCCACCACGGCCGACAGCACGGTGTACATGCGGGCACTGCCGCTGGCCCGCTCCCCTCGGTTGTACACCGCCAGGAAGATCAGGCCCATCAGGGCGGCCATGCCCACCAAAAGGGTCAGTTCCATGCCCCGTCGCCCCCTTCCGGCTGCTGGGCGTCATAACCCAGTTGCTCCAAATATGCTCGCGCTGTGCCGGGCAGTGCCTCCTCCAGCAGGCGCTCCACCTCGCGCTTGGCCTCGCTGTACACCGCATAGCTCTCGCTGGCCAGCTCTTCGATCACCGCTTGGGGCACGCCGGCCACATCCTGCAAAAACAGCGCCACGCCCAATTGGCAGCGCCGCGTCAGATCCTCGGGCAGCGGCACATCTTCCGCCGGGGCCATCACGTCCGCCACCGCGTAGCCCAGCAGGGAGAGGTCGGTGGGCAGGCTGTCCGTTTTGCCCTGCACGTAGTCCCAGCAGGTGCTTCCCCAGCGGATAAACACATCTTCATAGCGCCGGGCATAATCGGTCTGTGCGCCCCAAAGGCCCAGTTCCCCGCTTGTGGCATAGCTGAAATAGCCCATATCGTTGCCGCGCAGAAGCTCCCAGGCCCGGGCCGTTTGCCCCCGGCCGTTCCAATCCTCTGTTTTTTGCACAAAGGCCTGCGGGTAGGCGCGGCGCAGCACGGAAAGCTGGCTGCCGCTGTTGCTGGTAAGCGCCGTGCCCACCAGCATCAGGCACACCGTGGCCGCCAGCGTGCCCATCAGCAGGCGGCGGCCCCTGCGCACGGCCCCGGGCTCTTCCCCGCGCCCGCGCCGCGCGGCCGGCGGTCTGGTCCCTATGTACTTTTGCCCGTAAGCCGCACCGCGGGCGGCCGCCGTGCCCCGCGGCCCGTGCTGCCGGGGCGGGCCTTTCTTTGGCGCCGGGCCGCCGGTCTCCTCGTCAAACGTCTCGCTGCAGGCGCCGGTGGCGCTGCTGTGCGCCTCGCGGAACATGCTGTCCTTGCCGGAAAAGCGCGCGGCGTCCTCCCCGTACATCTCCTTCAGCAATTTGTCGTCGTTCGCCTCAAACATGGGGTCTGCCATGGGGTCTCCTCCTTTTTATCCCTTGCGCGGCGCTTTACACCACAAAACCGCCGTTCACGCCCAGCACCTGGCCGGTGATGAACCCGGCCCGCTCGCTGCATAAAAAAGCCACGGCCGCCGCCACATCCGCCGGCGTGCCCAGCCGGCCCAGGGGCGTGTCGCCGGCCAGGGCCGCTTTGTCCCCGGCGGAAAAGCCGGCCATCATGTCCGTGTCCACCGCGCCCGGGGCCACGCAGTTCACAGTGATGCCGCTGGGCCCTTCCTCCTGCGCCAGGGCTTTCGTCAGGCCGATCACCGCCGCCTTGGCCGCCGAGTAGTCCGCCTCGCAGGACGCGCCCACCTGCCCCCACATGGAGGAGATGTTCACGATGCGGCCCCACTTGCGGCGGATCATCCCCGGCAGCGCGGCGCGGCAGCACAGGAACGTCCCCTTGGCGCAGGTGTCCATCATCTCGTCCCACTCGGCCTCGGTCAAATCGGTAAACAGCTTCTGGCGGGCGATGCCCGCGTTGTTCACCAAAATCAGCGGCTGCTCCAGCTCCCGCTCCACCGCTGCGAACAGGGCGGCCACGCTGCCGGCTTTGCCCACGTCCACTTCGAAGGGGGCCGCGGTGCCGCCGGCGGCGGCGATCTGCCCGCACACGGCCAAGGCCTTTTCCCGGCTGTGCCGGTAGCACACGGCCACGCGGCAGCCGTCGGCGGCCAGTGCCCGGGCCACGGCCGCGCCGATGCCCCGGGAGGCGCCGGTCACAACTGCGGTTTTTTCCATTTCTTTCTCTCCCCCTCCCGCAGCCTGCGGCGCAGATCCTCAAAAAAGGCGGCCAGCAACGCCGCCGATTCCCCGGCCAGCAGGCCGCCCTCCACCGCCGGTTTGTGGTTGAACGGCAGGCTGAACAGGTCCACCACGCTGCCGCAGCAGCCGGCCTTGTCGTCCTTTGCGCCGTACACCACCCGCTTGAGGCGGCTGTTGACGATGGCGCCCGCGCACATGGGGCAGGGCTCCAGCGTCACGAACAGCTCGCACTGCCACAGCCGCCAGCCGCCCAGGGCCCTGCAGGCCGCGTCGATGGCCAGCAGCTCGGCGTGGTGGGTGGCGTTCTTTTCCGTCTCGCGGGTATTGTGGGCGGCGGCCACCACCTGGCCGTCCCTGGCCACCACCGCGCCCACGGGCACCTCGCCCAGGGCGGCGGCCTTTTCCGCCTCGGCCAGGGCCAGGCGCATCAGTTCTTCATCCGTCATCAGAAAGGTCCTTTCAGGGCCACGAACAGCGGCAGCACCGCCCGGGCCGCCAGGGCCAGCATCACCAATAAAAACAGCGGCGTGGTGGCCAGGCGCTCCAAACGGCTCTGGCGGTTCTTGGGGTCGTACACGCGGGGGATGGGGTTGAACAGGCTCAGCACCTTGTTGCGGTGGATGAACACGGCGCACAGCACCGCGGCCAGCAGGAACATCAGCATCAGGTACCCGGTCAGCGCCAGGGCGGACACGCCGTCCATCTTCTGCGTGGCATACAAAAAGCAGAAAGCCATCGTATTGTTGGCAAAGTGCAGCGCCATGCCCATGGCCAGCGTGCCCGTGCAGTGGGAGGCCAAACCCATCAGCACCGACACCACGAACAGCGAGGGCATTTGGGCGATGTCGCCGTGCATCAGCGTGAACACCACGCTGGACACGATGATGGAGAACCAAGCCCCCCAGCGGGAGAGCATCTGCTGCATGGCGCCGCGCACCAGCAGCTCTTCAAACACGGCCGGCGCCACGCAGATTCCCAGAAAATACAGGAAGGTGGCAAAGCCGCCCGCGGGCAGGTGCACGGCCTCAGGGATGTCATAAAGCGTATGTTCGTACAAAAACCGCTGCAGCGCGCTGGCCAGCACGTCGCCCACCAGGCTGACGCCCAGCACCACGGGCACAAAGGCCCACAGGGCCGGCTTCTTCGGCATGGCCAGGGAGATGCGCAGCTTCATGGGCCCGCCCTTCACCGATACGCGCAGGAACCAGAACGACGCCCACAGGCTGATGACGGGCAGCAGCAAATTCACCATGCCCAGCACCCACTCGGGCACGGCAATGGGGTTTTCCAGCGTGGCGCCTTTGTGGAACAGGGTGAACAGCCCGCCCGCCCCCAGGCGCAGCAGCGCCGTCAGCGCCAGATACAGCAGCGCCGCCAAGGCAATGAGATTGGCGGCATAGCGCAGCGGGTCCCGTTTGGGGCGGGCCGCCGGCTTCCCACCGGAGGCCTTCGGCTCTTTTTCGCCGTCCTGGGCCCGGGCGCGCGCTTTTTTCACCGCCTTGCGGGACGCCTCTTTACGCCGCGTCTCGGCCGCGATGTCCGCGCGGCGCACCTGCACGGTGGAGCCCTTCACCTGCACGGCGTCCATCTGCATGGTGGCGTGGCGGGCCGTCAGCTGTTCCAATTGCATGGTGGCCTCCAGGTCCTCCCTGGTCCAGGCTTCGCCCCCGGCCGGCCGGGCGTCCTGTTCTTCCCGCAATGTCTCGTCCATCCGCTGTTTCCCCTCTGTTTATATTCCTTATCAGTATAACAAATTCCGCCCCATAAGAAAAGGGCTCCGGTGAAAACTTCCGCGAACAATGTCGCTTGCCACAGCGGCGTGCGGCGTGATAAGATAGAGCAAAACGATCCCCGCGGAGGTAGGAAATGGAATTTACAGTGACAGACAAGATCGCGCCGCAGGACAGAAAGGCGGTGGTGGATGGGCTGACGGCTTACAACGCCCCTTTCGTGGGGCAGGCGGCCGTCCGCCCGCTGGGCGTTTTTGTGCGGGACGCGGCGGGCGTCCCCTGTGCCGGGCTCACCGGCTATACCCACGGCGCCTGGCTGTTCATCCAGTATCTGTGGGTGGGCGCGCCCCTGCGCGGCCAAGGCGCAGGCAGCGGCCTGTTGCACGCGGCCGAGGCGGAGGCCCGCCGGCGCGGCTGTACCCGCGCTTTTGTGGACACCTTTGCCTTCCAGTCGCCGGGCTTCTACCAAAAGCAGGGCTATCACATCGCCTTTACCTTGGAGGAACACCCCGCCACCGGCACGCATTCCTATCTGGTGAAGGAACTGTAGGGCAGCTTTACAGGAACGAGAGCTGCGCCGCATTCCCCTGGCGGGAGGCGGCCACGATATCCCGCATGTGGTAAAGCAGGCCCGCGCCGTCGGCCTCCCGGCAGAAGGCGGCCCACAGCTGTTTCGCCCGGGGCGACGCGCATTCGTAGCGCGGGCCGTACCGCGCGCGGTAGCGGGCGGCCAGTCCCTGGCCGGGAAAGGCTTCGTCCAAGCCGGTCAGGAAATGCTCCCGCTGGCCCTGGCGCATGGTGACGCCGAAGGCCGGGTAGACGAACCGCGCCCCGGCTTTGGCCGCGGCGCGCACCACGGTGCGCACGTTTTCCTCCGTGTCCTCCACAAAGGGCAGCACCGGCATCAGCAGCAGGCCGGTGAACAGCCCGGCGCCGGCCAGCTTTTCCACGGCCGCCAGGCGGCGGCTGGGCGCGGGCGCCCGCGGCTCGATCTTCGCCGCCAGCGCGTCGTCGGTGGTGGTGACGGTCATCTTACACAGCACCGGGCTGTGGGCGGCGATCTCCCGCAGCACGTCGATGTCTCGCGCGATGAGGTCGCTTTTCGTGGTGATGGCCGCGCCGAAGCCAAAGGCGGACAGCAGTTCCAGGCTGTGGCGCGTCAGCATCGCCTCTTGTTCAAAGGGATTGTAAGGGTCGCTCATGGAGCCCAGCCCCACCAGGCCCGTGCGGGCGCGGGCGCGCAGGTCGTCCCGCAAAATGGCCAGGGCGTTTTCCTTGGCGTGCACGGTGTCGAAGGCCTCGATGTGGTAGCAGTCGCTGCGGCTGTCGCAGTAGATACAGCCGTGGCAGCAGCCCCGGTAGGTGTTGATGGTATAATCCGTGCCGAACCAGGCCGTGGACTTGTTTTTGATCAGCAAGTGCTTGGCCGGCACCGTGGGCAGTGTGCACGCCATCGGGCTTTTCTCCCCTTTCAGGATTGTCTTTTCCCCTATTATAGCATGAAAACAGGCCATCCCCCGTCCGGTTTGCGGGGAATGGCCTGTTTTTTATCTTCGTACTCTTATCCGCAAAGGCAACCGCCTAGACCAAATTCGCTTAACAGCTGTTTTCTATGCAACGCTATAATGCCTTTCGATGTCTGAGAATTCTTTCGAATCCGCAAAGCCGTCGAACACCTCCTGCCGGGTGTGGCCTTGCGCCAGATAATCCGTCCAGAAAGCGACGCCTGTGGCCTCGCCTTCCCGGCCCATGAACACCTTGTACAGGGTCTCGGCGAAGGCCTTGTCGGAGAGGTTCTTATCGTTCATCTCTTTCGAGAAGACAAAGCCGTAGGCACAGTTCTTCGCATCCACGGTGCCGTCCGAGAGCCAGCGCACCCAGTCGTCGTGGCCGGCCTGGTCCGGGTCGCGGCCCAAAGCCTCCCGATACAGGCGGGTGACGAAGCCCGCGAGGCCTTCCGTGGGCCAGGGATCGGACGGTGTGGGCAGGGTGGGCTTGTCCGCCGCGTTCACCGTCACGGTACAAAACGCTTCGTTTCCGTACCAACTTTTGGCCGTGACGATGGCCGTGCCCTCGGCACGGGCCGTTACTAATCCGCTGTTGCTGACTGCGGCTATGGTCTCATCCGAGGAAGTCCAGAAGATATGCTTGTAGGTGGCGTCGGCGGGCGTCAGGGTGACTTTCAATTTCGCCGTCCCGCCCGGTTCCAGCGTCAGGATCGTTTGGTCCAGGGCCAGGCCGGTGTCAGGGGTGATGTCCGGGCCGGGCTCGGGCTGGCGGACGGATAACATACCGCTTTTATAAACGATGGCGTAGTTGTCCAGGGCGTCCGGTCCGCTGATGGTGATGGGGTAATCGCCGACGAGGTTTGCATCGGCGTGGGCGCAGGAAAGGGAAAGCCCTTCCAGGGTCACGTTCTGCTCATCGCTTCCCTGCCAGCCGCTGACGGTAAAGGTATACGCCGGCAGGGTGCCGCCCACATAAACGGCTTTATCATCGGCAGTGACGGTCAGCACCGCCTTTTCAATCACCAGGCCCCCGTAAAGGGCGCTTCTATAAGCCGCCGTGTCGTCGGTTTCGTCTGCGCGAATCTCCACGTCGTAGGCACCGACATTAACGGGCTGCGTTACCTTTTCGCAGTTCTGCCAATAGGAAAGGGCAAAGCCGTCCAACTGGAAGGCCTGGGCTGCGCCGTTGTAGATTTTGCTTTGCACCGCCAGGGACGGGGCGAGAACCGCTTTGCTTGTCCACACCGCGTACAGGGTCACGGCGCCGCCGTTCTGGGCGGTCAAGTTTTTCACCTGCGCGCCGCCGGAGTAAACAACCTCGTCCGCGCTGCTGTCCGTATCCCAGCCGGCAAAGTTTTTGTCTGACATGGTAAAGCCGTTGGCCGGCAGGGTTGCAGGGGTATCGTAGGCAGCGTCCTGCTGCGTCATCGAACCCGAGGCCCCCTCGCCGCCGTTAAAGCTGATGGTGTAGGTGTTGGGCCGCCATTGGGCGTAGAGGGTGGTGTTGCCAGTGGGAACGGTTGTTGTCTCAACCTTTTCGCCGCCCGTCCGCGCCGTGTACCAGCCGTTCAAGGTGTATCCTGTGCGGGTGGGGACAGGCAGAGAGGAATACGTACTGCCTTCCGCAATTTCGGCGGAAGCTGTCTCGCAGACGCCGCCGTTGGCGTCAAAAGTGATTTCGCTGGCCCATTGGGCATTAATTGCCGCTCCGTTCGCAAGCGCATCGATTTCGCTTGTGCTGAGTAATTTGTTGGAACTATCCGTCCATCCCGAAAAAATGTATCCGATTCGCACCGGCGAAACAAGCATTTCGCTTGCGCTATTCTTTACCGTTTTAAGAACAACAGGCGAATTATCCGTGTTGCCGTAGGTATTGTTCAGGGTGATGCGAATGGCGTCCGCAACAACAATTTTCGTATCCGATGCTTTTCGTAAAATGAAATTTTCATCATCATGGCTTATCACCTTTAGAACGTCTTCGGCGGTTGCCCCGGCTTCAAGGGCTTTCCGCGTGATTGTAATGTCACTGGTACCGCCTGTTTAGGCGTTCCTGCGTCCGATTTTCCCCGTTAAAGGCCCCGTAACGTTAAAGGAATTTCTGCCGCCGTTTAAATTGTAAGGCTCACCGTCTTCGTTGTAGTTGTCCCAGATGTACACGTCTCCCTGCAAAGCCGCAACTTTATAATTTGCTTGAATGCCGCCGCCGGTATTATTGCTGACCGTTCCTCCGTATAGATAGAACGGAACAACAGGAATGTGAACCGCACAGCCGCCTGTATTGTTCTGTATGATGCCGCCATACATGTAAAGCGTTGCGACGTTATCTTTCCCATAGATGGCAGACCCCTTATCGGCCGCATAGTTTTTTGAAAAGTTGATTCCGGATTGCCCTTCGCCTTCCCCATACAGATACAATGTTCCCCCGAAATGGGAAAAGCCCCCGCCAAAGCCCATAGAAACATTGTTTCGGATGACGCCGCCGTACAGGTGGGATGTCTGCGTTCCCATATAGATTGCACCGCCGCCAGAGGTGTCATACCCTGTTTTGGTAGCAATATTTCCATAGAGTTCTCCGCCGTACATGTTAAGGGATGTATCGGCATTCTTTATCTGTATGCCGCCGCCATTTGTGCCAAGATTGTTTCGGACGATTGCGCCGTCATAAATGTTGCAAGTACTTGCGGAAAGAATGGTGACGGCCCCTCGTGAACCTCCCTTGTCCCCGTTCAGCGCACCGCTGCCGTCACTGCTGGTATCATTGTTCTGGATGATTGCCCCGGATTTGAGATTTAATGTGCTTTTACCCTCTATCTTAATAATTTGATCGCTGTTAAACAGCCCGGTGTTCTGGGTGCTGTGGCCCAATATATCAAAAACAGTCCGATCTGTTCCATCATAAGTTTCGTTGTATGCCGTTCCCCATACCGCACCGCCGTCCAGTGTTATATTTTCCAAAGTCAAATCCGCAGTCAAATCCTCTTTCCCGAGGACTCTGACCATGACTCCGGTAAATCCTTCCCCACGCTGAATGGTGCCGCCGCCGGAGACGGTCACCTTGCCGGAGACAGTCACTCCGGCGTTCAACGTCAGCGTTACGCCGGGGTTTACCGTAAGATTGGCGGCCAGGGTTGTGGCCTCGTCCCAGGTGGTGTCTGCGGAAATCGCAACCGCTTCTTCAATGGTACCGCCGACCGTAGGCGCATCGGCCAGGGCCGGGGCCGCCAAGGCGCACGCCAGGCACAGGGCCGCAAGCAGGGATAAAAACTTTTTCACAATTCCTCTCTCCTTTTACATCTTATACAAAACAAACAACCCACGGACATCAACTGGGGTATCCCTTGGCCTTGTTCGTATTGACTAGCTGTTAAATTAGAAGCGCCCCCCCCTGTTCCAATTTTTACCATTATTCATCTTGAACATGAGGAGCCCTCCTTTCCCGGTTTCTGGTTTTATTTTATCAAACAATTGATGCCTTTGCAAGTATTTCAAGGATTGTTTTCCACATTTATTGCAGCGCCAGGGTCACCCGGGCCAATGTCGCCTGGGAGGCGTCGGCGTTGTTCTGGGGGGCGCCCAGCCAGCCGGAGAATTCCACCCGCACATAATCGCCCTTTTTCAGGCCCTCGGGCAGGCTGTCGGCGGATTCCAGCTTGGCAAAACGCAGCGTGCGGCCGTCGTCCGCCTCCAGGGTCAGCGCCTTATCCTCCACCTTTTTCACCGTGCCGGTAAGGGCGTTGCGCAGTTCCACCGCCTTGGCCGTGCGCGTCACCTTCAGCAGCTTCACGTTGGCCGTATTCCCGCCCTCCAGGGCGCCGGTATACGTCAGCTTTACGCCGTCGCCCTCCTGCAGGCCGTCCTCCGCGCTGTCCTCGTCCAGCAAAGACTTGCCGAACCAGAAGATCAGCACCCGGCCGTCCAGCGTGTGCAGGACGGCTTTGCCGTTGTCGTCCCAGCTCTCCACCGTGGCGTACAGCTCGTTTGCCGCGGTGATGCGCTGGTCTGCCACCCGCAGCACGCGGATGGGCGCCGGGCCGCCCTCCCCAGGCTGGCCGGCCAGCTGATAGTAGACGAACAGCTTGCCGCCGCCCACAAACCCCATGGGGATCCGCGTCTCCGCGTCCGCCAGGCTCACTTCGTATTCCGTGCCCGCGTCCGTGCGGAATTTCAGCAGATCGGTCTCGTCGTCGTATTTCTGCAAAACCGCGGAAAACACATAGCAATCCGGCTGGTCCACGCAGGGCCGGAGCTTCTTCACCACCACGCCGCTGGACACCTGGCCGGGCTTTGCCTCGCCGTCAAACGTGATGCGCAGCCACTGGTCCGATTCATACTGGCCGGCCGACGCCGTGGCGAATACGTACTCCTTGCCCGCGGGCGTGCGCACGGTCAGCTCATTGTTGCTGGCCGTGACCACGCTGCCGTCCACCGTGCTGCCGGTGTGCAGCCCGTCGGCGGCGGCCGCCTCGCCTTGGGTGATGGTGACGGCCCGCGGCGCGGGGCCTGTCTCGCTCAGTTCGCCTTTGTAAGTGATATCCACACGCATGCCGTTCACCAGGCCGCCCTCGATGTCAATATTCGTTTTGTGCAGCGACATCGCATATTCCAGGCCCGAGTCCGTGCGCAGGATCAGCTTTTCCCCCGCCGCGTCCAGCACCGTACCCGACACTTGCTTCAGGTCTCCCTCCGGCATGGCCGACGCCGCCGCCTGGTTTTCCTCCTCGCGCCCGCTTTCCCCGCCTCCACAGGCCGCCAAGGACGCTGCCCAACACACCGCCAGCAACAGCGCTGTCCACTTCTTAATCATTTTTCCGCCCCTTTATTCTGCAATGCTTCCTTGTGCCGTCCTTAGCTTATGCCGGCAAAAGCGGCATTATCCCATTTCACTGGTTCATTATAGCGGATTGCGGCATAAAATGCAGGCCTTTTACAGAAAAAAATCATTTTTTACATTTTTCTCACTTTTGGCCAAGACCTTGCGCGCGGCCGGAAAAGCTGGCCAAATGGAACGGCAGCACCCCACGCTTCTTTTTACTGTAAAGATGCATGGCTGAGGATATAAAATTCTTCCTGGCTGGGCTGAAATTTCTTTTCCATCCGTTCCAGTGCATCATCAAAATGTTGCGCTTCCTTCTCATCGATCTGCATGACAGGGCTGTCATGATAGATCCACTTCCTATTGTCCAATGCACCGGTTTTCAGTTCCTTTACCATCATCGCCGCCGGGCAGATCCCGTTCTCCATGCAGATATTGTATTTTTTGCAGCTTTTGAATCCTCTGCCCACATAATTGCCCGGGCTGCCAAAAATCACAATTACATCGTATCCCATGGAAGCCGCCTTTTCAAAAGAACGCTCTAGCAGCATTTTTCCGTATCCCTTTCGCTGATATCCCGGTAAAATACAGACCGGCCCGAAGGTCAATATCTCCTTTTCCTCCCCCACCTCATCGACCAGCTTTGCCTTGGTATACATGATGCTGCCGATAATCTTGCCGTCCATCTCCAGCACAAGATCCAACTCCGGCACAAAATCCTCGTGCCTCCGCATCACATGGGCCAAATAATGTTCCACACAGCCCGGAACATATAAATTGTAGAAAGATTTTCTTATGATCGCTTCCACTTCTTTATAATCTTTTTCTTCCTCATTCCTGATCTGGATCATAGGTGGATCTCCTCTCTCCTCTTGCAGCTATTTTTATATTCGGATGAAATTTATGATATTATGTATTGACAAAACCCTTTGAAAGATTTATCATGAGCATGTGAACAATGTTCACTTTAAGGGGGGATCTTTTGAACAAGCTTGTAACGACGCAAGAGGATATCTTGGCCATCAGCAAAAAATTTATTTTGGAAAACGGCTTGCCCGCCTTCAACATCCGGGCGATCGCGAAAGAATGCGGGATCTCCATCGGGGCTGTTTACAATTACTTTCCCTCAAAATCCGCATTGATCACCGCGGCAGTGGAAAGCGTGTGGACAGAAATTTTCGAGCCCCTTCACGGTATGGACCCAGGCAGCACTTTTGTTCAAGCAATACAGTGCATGTTTGAAACGATCGAACATGGGGATTCCAACTATCCCGGCTTTTTTTCCGTCCATTCCTTAAGCTTTGCCTCGGAAGAAAAAAAAGAAGGCGTTCAAATGATGAATTCCTACTTTTCCAAGCTGAAGCAACGGCTCTTATGCATACTCAAAAAGGACCCAAACATCCGGGACGGCCTGTTTGACGATGCGCTGTCGGCTGAAAAGTTTGTCGATTACATTTTTACTTTGCTGATCTCCACTTTGTTGAATCAGGAAGACTGTGCCCCTTTGCTTAAATTTATAGCGAACTATATCTATTGATCCCACTGAAAAAAGTGGGATTCATTTTAAGCTAAAATGAACACTGTTCACATATGGGAGGTGAGGCTGTGGCCCGATCAATCTCTTCGGCTTTTTGGCCGGCGGCCAGGGGTTGGCAAACGCTTTTGAACACAAATAATTAATTGGGAGGCTGCATGATGCAAGCAGTAATTGAAACTTTATTTGATACGTTTTACCTGATCGGTGTGATCGCGCTGGGCGTGACGATGATCCTGAAAAGCAAGGGGAACAAACAGTATAAATTATTCGGGATCATGGCCGTTGTGCTGGGCCTGGGGGATTCCTTCCATCTGGTGCCCAGGGCCGTCGCCTTGTGTACAACGGGCTTGGACCATTATACCGTTGCCTTGGGAACGGGCAAATTCATCACGTCCATCACCATGACGGTATTTTATATCATCCTCTATTACATTTGGCGGATCCGGTATCAGGTCAAAGGGGAAACGAAGTATACGGTTGCCGTATATGGTTTAGCGCTGTTAAGGATCGCCTTGTGCCTCTTCCCCCAGAACGCCTGGACCAGCGCGGCGTCCCCGCTATCCTGGGGGATTTACCGGAACATCCCTTTTACGCTCATGGGCCTTCTCATCATCGTTCTTTTTTATAAAAGCTCCCGACAAAACAACGACAAGCTGTTCAAAAATATGTGGTTGACGATCGTGATCAGCTTCGGCTTTTATTTGCCGGTCGTCCTCTTTGCCGATATGGTGCCGATGATCGGCATGCTGATGATCCCCAAAACCCTCGCTTATGTTTGGACCGTGTGGATCGGCTATAACGCAATGAAAGCAGAAGCGCGCTAAACAGCCTGTCCAGGGCGGCGAAATCCTGTGAAAAAAGCCGCAGATTATGGATGATCCGCCGAGCGGCTGGCCATAATCTGCGGTTTTTTATGGTTTATCAGGCCGTCGCGCCGCGCCAAACCTCTTCTGCAGGCGGAAAATAAGCGGCAAATAAGCCCTTTAAACCGCAGTTTTTGCTTGATACGCCTGGAATTTCGGCGTTTATCTGCTGTTTTGCAAACAAAAAAACAGGCGGAGAGCTCTCCGCCTGTTTGTGTTTTATCAAGAGATTCAGTCCTCTTGCTCGTCCTCGTACTCCTCGGCGGGGGCCTCGTCGGACAGCAGGGCCTTCATGGACAGGCTGATGCGCTTCTTATCGTAATCGACATCGATCAGCTTCACATCCACTTCCTGGCCGACGCTGAGCACATCGCTCACTTTCTCCACGCGCTCGCGGGAGATCTCGCTGATGTGCACCAGGCCGTCGATGCCCGGCAGGATGCGCACAAAGGCGCCGAATTTGGTGATGGAGACAACGGGCGCTTTGAACGAACAGCCGATGGGATACTCCGCGCGGAATTTCTCCCACGGGTCGTCCTCGCTCTTCTTATAGCCCAGGGACACCTTCTTGTTCTCGGTGTCCAAATCTTTGACGTACACCTCGATGGTGTCGCCCACTTTGACCACTTCGGACGGGTGTTTGATGCGGTCCCAGCTCAGCTCGCTGATGTGCACCAGGCCGTCCACGCCGCCGATGTCTACAAAGGCACCGTAGGTGGTCAGGCTCTTGACAACGCCGGTGTAGTGCTTGCCCACCTCGACGTCCTGCCAGAACGCGTCGCGCTTGGCGTCGGCCTCCTCGGCCAGCACCTCGCGGATGGAGCCCACGATGTGGCGCCCCTCGCACTGCTTGATGCGCAGGCGCACGTTCTGCTTCACCAGCTGGGTGTAATCCTCGCTGTGGCGCAAGGTTGCCTGGCTGCGCGGCACGAATACACGCACATTGTTGACAAGCGCGACCACGCCGCCGGAGTTCGCCTCGGTGACATAGCCGTCCATGATCTCGCCGCTCTCGACAGCCGCGGCAACTTCTTCCTTGCCCTTGTTCTCGTCGAAGCGCTTCTTGGACAGGTAGACAATGCCTTCCTGATCGTTCACTTTTGTCACAATGAGGTCGAGCTCGTCACCTTTCTTGACCAATTCCTCCGCTTTGGCAGAGGGGTCATTAGTGAGTTCTTCGAGCTTGACGAAACCGGTCTGCTTCGTGCCGATGTCCACCTGGACCTCGCTGGGCGTAACAGCCGTGACGACGCCTTTCACCACTTTGCCGTTGTAGACCGGCTTGAGGGACGCGTCGATCATTTCCTCAAAGCTCAATTCCTCTTCACGAATTTCCTCGCTCATACTGCTCAGTACCTCCTCGATAATAGACGAGGGCGTGGATGCCCCAGCCGTCACGCCCACCGCGCGCACACCGCCCAGCCACGCCGGGTCCAAGTCCGCCGCCGTCTCCACTGCGGCTACCCTCGTGTGCTTTGCCGCGACCGCTGCCAGCTTTTGGGTATTAGAGGAATGGCGTCCGCCGATGACGACCATCAGGTCGCACTCCTTGGACAAACACTCCGCCTCATGCTGCCTCGCCCATGTTGCATTACATATTGTATCAAATAATTGTGGATTTGTATAGAGCTTTTTTATAAACTTTGCACATTCCTGCCACTTTTTCACCTCGAAGGTCGTCTGTGCTACCACAAAAGCCCCATTTTTTACATTTTCTTCCTCGCTCAGACGCTGTAATTCGGGCAAGTCGGCAAACACGTGGACCGGCCCCGCGGCATGGCCCACAATGCCCTGCACCTCCGGGTGCGCCGCGTCGCCGGCCACCAGCAGGGTGCGGCCCTCGGCGCCGGCGCGCTGGGCCAGGCGGTGGATCTTGGCCACAAAGGGGCAGGTGGCGTCGTGGTAAGGGATGCCCCGGCGCGCCAGCTCCTCGTACACGGCGCGGGGCACGCC
This sequence comes from uncultured Oscillospiraceae bacterium, assembly GCA_905212515.1. Lineage (GTDB taxonomy): Bacteria > Bacillota > Clostridia > Oscillospirales > Ruminococcaceae > Ruthenibacterium. Next base: position 18,983 of record CAJMEU010000023.1, read on the forward strand.
GTGGCTGCGGATGACCACCTCGTACCCCGCGGGCACATCCTCCACCCGCTCCGCGGTGACCACGCCCCGGCGCTCCAGGTCCGCCACGCACTGGGGGTTGTGGATCAGCGGGCCCAGGGTGGCCACCTTCACGCCCCTGTCCAGCAGCGCGTATGTCATGTTCACGGCCCGGTCCACGCCGAAGCAGAAACCGGCCGTTTTGGCCTTGATGATCTTCATAAGTACTGTTTGTTCTCCTCAAGCAGTCGTTCCAGTTCGTCGTGCAAAAGCTGCTTTACCTGGCGCAGGCGGGCGGCGCTGCGCTCCTCGCCCAGGTACAGCGCCTCGGCCGGGATGGGCTTGCCGAACACCACCGTGCAGCGGCAAAAGGGCTTCATTTTGCCGCCCTTGTAGATGATGCGGCAGGGCACCATGGGCACGCCGGCCGCGCTGGCCACCACGAAAGCGCCGCTTTTCAGCCGGCCCAGACTGCCGTCCTTCGAGCGGGTGCCCTCGGGGAAGATCAGCAGCCCCTGGCCGGCCCGCACATCCTCGATGGCCTTGTCCACCACCGCGGTGTCGCCGCGGCCCCGGTGCACGGGGATCACGTTCACCGTTTTGAGGAACCAGGTGATGAAGGGGTTGATCTCGAACAGCTCCTCCTTGCCCAGCACCAGCATACGCCGGCCCCAGAAGCGGGCCACCACCACGAACACCGGGTCGATGGCCGACAGATGGTTGGGCGCCAGCACAAAGCCGCCCTCGCCGTCCCTGGGCAGGTTTTCCCTGCCCACCACCCGGATGCGGAAGGCGATGTGCCACACCACCCAGGCCAGGGGCAGGATGATCCAATAAAACCAATAGAACCAGTTCGTGGCCCTCACCCCTTTCCCGCCGCGGCCACGCGGGCGTCGATCAAATCCCGCAGGGCGGCGAAGGACTGTTCAAAGTCCAGCGCGCTGGTGTCCACCAGCACGGCGTCCGGCGCCTGGCGCAGGGGCGCGGCCGCGCGGTGGCTGTCGTTGTAGTCCCGCTGCTGCACGTCGGCCAGCACCGTGGCGTAGTCCGCCGGCTGGCCCTTAGCGGCCAGCTCGTCGCAGCGGCGGCGGGCGCGCACCTCCGGGCTGGCGGTCAGGAAGATCTTCACCGCCGCGCCGGGCAGCACCACGGTGCCGATGTCGCGCCCGTCCATCAGGATATCGTGTTCCCGGGCCAGGTCCCGCTGGGTGTCCAGCAGGAAGGCCCGCACGGCCGGGTGGGCCGACACGTCCGAGGCCGCCATGCCCACTTCCTCGGTGCGGATGGCCGCGGACACATCCTCCCCATTGAGGAAGATATGCTGCGCGCCCTCCACATAGGCCAGCTGCAGGCGGATGGCGGGCAGCAGCGCCGCCACGGCCGCGCCGTCCCTGGTGGCCGCGCCCCGGCGCAGCGCGTACAGGCCGATGGCCCGGTACATGGCGCCCGTGTCCACATACAGATAGCCGTAGTGGCTGGCCAGCCGCCTGGCCAAAGTGGATTTGCCGGCCCCGGAGGGCCCGTCGATGGCAATGGAGATCATACTTTCTTCCCCTTTTCCTTCAGATTCCCCGCCCCAAGGCGTGTTGACGCCAAAAGCGTCGGTCGCGGCCCCCGGTGTGCGCCAAACGCCCGGTCTCCGTCAGGCGCGCCAGGTTTTTCCGCACGCCGGCCGCGCAAAACAGCCGGGCCCTGTCCGTGGCCGTCACATGCGGGCCCTGCCTTTGGCCCGCGCGCACCCTTGCGGCAGCCGGGCGCAAAACAGTTTTCCCCAAGCGGTCCCCTCACGCCGGCACGCCCAGATGGCGGGCCGCCGAAAAGGCCGTGGCCCAGGCGATGCCCAGGTTATAGCCGCCGGTGTAGCCGTCCACGTCCAGCACCTCGCCGGCAAAATACAGCCCCGGGCACAGCTTGCTCTGCATGCTCTTCGGGTCCACCTCCCGCACGCACACGCCGCCGGAGGTGACCACCGCGTGATCCAGATCGCCCTTTTCCCGGATGTCGATGGGCAGCGCCTTCAGCAGCTCCACCAGCCTGCGGCGCTCGGCCCGGGTGATCTGGTTCACCTTTTTGGCCGGGTCCACGCCCCACAGCGCCAGCAGCACGGGCCGCATGGAGGCCGGGGCCAGCTTGTCCAGCGCGTTGGCCGCGTCCCGGTTGCTCAGCTGCTCAAAGTCCCGCTGCACCCGGGCCTCCAATTGTTCGGGCGTGAGGGCGGGCTTCAAATCGACGGACAGGCGGTAGGCGTACTTTTTCATATCCCGGATGTGGGCCGAGGCCGACAGCACCAGCGGCCCCGATACGCCGAAGTGGGTGCACAGCATCTCGCCCTGTTCGCGGAACAGCGCCTTTTTGCCCTCGTACAGCGTCAGTTCCACGTTGCGCAGGGAAAGGCCCATCATGCGTTTGGCAACGTCCCCCGCCTCCACCAGGCTGACAAGGCTGGGCTCCGGCTGCACCACCGTGTGGCCGGCTTGGCGGGCCAGGCGGTAGCCGTCCCCCGTGCTGCCGGTGACCGGGTAGCTGACGCCCCCCGTGGCCACCAGCACGCCGTCGGCGGCAAGGGCCCCGCCCCCGGCAAGGCGCACGCCCCGGCAGGCGCCGCCCTCCAGCAGCAGGCCCTCCACCTGGACGCCGCAGCGGATCTGCGCCCCCTGGGCCCAGCGCAGCAGCGCGGCCAGCACGTCGGCGGCGCGGTCGCTTTGGGGGAACACCCGGCGGCCGCGCTCGGTTTTCAGGGGCACGCCCAGCTCGTTTTGAAACAGGTCCATCACCAGGCGGGGCGGACAGGCGGTCAGGGCGGAGTAGAGGAAGCGCGGGTTGCGCCGCACGTGCTTTAAAAACTCCTCCGGCTCACAGTCGTTTATCAGGTTGCAGCGCCCCTTGCCGGTGATCAGCAGCTTTTTGCCCGGCGCGTCCATATGCTCCAGCACCGTCACCCTGTGGCCCGCGCGCAGGGCCGCGCCGGCCGCGAACAAGCCCGCCGCGCCGGCGCCCACAATCAACAAATGAGCCATAGCGTCCCCCATTCAAAAAGCAAAATTTGCGCCCGCCCGGCGCGCCGTTACGCCGCCGGGATGGGCCGGCTCTCCAGCCCGTCGAACAGGTCGGCGGGGTAAAAGGCGTACATGGCCTTATCGGAGCAGTGCATGCCGTCGTAAAAATCCTCCGCCGTCAGGCCGAAGGCGTGGGGGTCATACCCGCCGAACACCTTTGCGCCCGTCTCGCGGCCCACGGCGCGGATCACATCCTCGGTGGCCAGGATCTCAACGTAATTGTCGGTCTGTTTGGCCATATGGTCGTAATAATCCGGGTGGTAAGGCGCGGCCATCAGCGCCACCTGGGCGCCGTCGGCCTGCATCAGGCGCACGAAGGCCGTCAGCTGGGCCACCAGCTGGTCGGACACGCCGTCGAACTTCACCGCGAAGTCGGGCTTGGCGTAGATGATATTGGCCACCTGCTCCCGCGCATAGCCGGACTGCGGGTCCCGCACGCGTGCGCCGTAGCAGTAGCTGCCGTCGGCGCGGCGCATGTCGCCCTCGGTGTAATAGGCGGTGGTGGGCACGGCGTCCCTTGTTTTATACTGCCCCTGTTTGAGGGCCTGCACGCTGCTTTGGAAATACGTGAGGGAGAAGATCTGCATTTTTTTCTGCAGTTCCTCGCCCTTGAACCTGTCCAGCCCCAAGGGGGTGAAGCCGTTCTCCTGGCAGAACTGCACGTAGCCGTCCGTCATGGCCCGGTCCTCCAGCGCGCCCACGCTGAGGAACCAGGGGTCCACGGCCAGGATCACGCGCCGGGGCGCGAAGCCCTGCTGCTTGAACAGCAGATAGGCCGAGATGCAGTCCCGCAGGTCCGCGCCCGTCATGCCGGCGCAGAAGGTGTTCTCGTCGCCGGTGAGGTATTGGGTCACCTGCATGCTGTGGCTGCTGCCCAGCACCAGCGTGTCGATGGGCTGGGCGCGCAGGCCGGCGTAGGCGCGCATAAAGCCGCGGTCGTCCATGTTGCGCAGGTTGCCGGCGTTCTCGCCGCTGGCCAAAATCTCCGCCACCTGCTTCTCGTACCCCGTGCGCAGGATGTTGGCCGGGTCGGAAAACCAGTTCACCGCCATCATGGCCGCCAGCAGCGGCAAAAACGCCAGCGCCGCGCACAGTACCCGTTTTACCTGGCGCATGGCGGCGCCCCCTTTCTGTCACGCAAAATTGAAATAGATGAACGACGAAGAGCCGAAGTGCCCGTACAAGGCCAGCACGATCAGCAGCCCGTAGTACAGCGCCAGCCGCCGGCCCCGGGGCAAAGCGCGCATCCAGGCGCCCGTGTCCGCGCCGGCCCTGGCGGCGCGCCATTCCACCCATTCGCAGAAGAAGGCGCCGCCCAGCAGCAACAGGCCCGTCACCCGGCCGATGTTCATGCTTTTCAGCACCGGGATCACGGAGAGGGGCGCGCGCAGCACGTCGGCCCAGCCGGTGAACAGGTGGCCGTACACATACAGGGCGTCGGGCAGGGTGGCCGCCCGGAAGAACACGATGGCGCTGGTAAACAGCGCGTAGCAGCACAGCACGCCCCAGGCATACCGCGCCGCGCCGCGCTTTTGCGGCAGCGGCCGCGCCTTGGCGCGGGCGCGGCCCGCGGCCATGTAAACGCCGTTCAAAATGCCCCACACGGCGAAGTTCACCGTGCTGCCGTGCCAGATGCCGGAAACGAGGAAAATGACAAGGATATTCACATACGTGCGCAGGGCCCCCCTGCGGCTGCCGCCCAGGGGGAAGTACAGATATTCGCGGAACCAGCCGGTGAGGCTGTTGTGCCAGCGGTTCCACAGGCCCTGGTAGCTGCCGGCGGAAAAGGGGCGGGTGAAGTTTTCCAGCGCCTCGATATCCAGCATGCGGGCCGCGCCCACGGCGATGTCCGAATAGCCGGAAAAATCACAGTAAAGCTGGTAGGCGTACAAAAGGCTGGCCAGCAGCAGATAGGGGCCGGTGTAATCCGGCAGCCTTGTGTACACCGCGCCCACCATGGTGCCGATGGTGTCGGCCAGGACGAATTTTTTGAAAAAGCCCCACAGCATGCGGGAGGCGCCCCGGCAGAAGGTCTCGTACCGGAAGCGGTGCTCGGCCTTCAGCTGGGGCAGCAGGTGGCCGCCCCGCTCGATGGGGCCCGAGGCGATCAGGGGGAAAAAGCTGGCGAACAGGGCGAAATCGATCACGTTCCGCTCCGGCCGGTATTTGCCGCGGTAGATGTCGATGAGATAGCCCGTGAGCACAAAGGTGAAAAAGCTGATGCCCAGGGGGCTTGGCAGATTGCGGTCCGGCGGGACGAAGGGCCAGCCCGCGCCGGCGGCCAGGCTGGCCAGCGCCTGGCCGAAGGCGTTGTAATATTTAAAAAAGCACAGATTGCCCAGCAGCACCGCCAGCCCCACGGCCAGCAGCGCCTTGCGCGCCCCGCCCGTGCGGCGCGCCATCAGGTGGGCCCAGCCGTAGCCGAAGGCCACGGCCGCCAGCAGCAGGAACAGATGGCCGATTCCTGCCTGGGCGTAAAAATACAGGCTGGCGGCCAGCAGCACCGGCGCCTGCCAGCGATGGGGCACGGCAAAATACACCGCCATGGCGCCCAGCAGCAGCACAAAAAAGCCCAGTGATTGGAAACTCACCCGCGCACTCCCCCCTCTGTAGATCCAGTCCAGGAATAGTATATCGTTTTTCAGCCTTTTGCGCAAGGTTTTCCCGGCTGCTTGTCCGCTTTGTCCGGCCCCGCCGGCATAAAATAAAAGCAGCGCGGCCCCGGCCAAGGGTTTGTCCCGGCCCCCCCGCGCACCCGCGGGGGGGTGGTTTTAATTTGTTTTAAAATACGGCCC
>CAJMEU010000024.1 GCA_905212515.1 uncultured Oscillospiraceae bacterium
GGCTGCCCTCGATCTCGTGGTCCAGCGCCTTGCCGATGTCATGCAGCAGGCCGGCGCGCTTGGCCTGGGTGACGTTGACGCCCAGCTCGGCGGCCATGATGCCGGAGAGGTAGGCCACCTCCAGGCTGTGGTTGAGCACGTTCTGGCCGTAGCTGGTGCGGAAGCGCAGGCGGCCCAGCAGTTTGACCAAGTCCGGATGCAGGCCGTGCAGGCCCACGTCCATCACGGCCTTTTCGCCCTCGCGCTTCATGGTCAGCTCCAGCTCGCGGCGGCATTTGTCCACCGTCTCCTCGATGCGGGCCGGATGGATGCGCCCGTCGCTGATGAGCTTTTCCAGCGTCATGCGGGCGATCTCGCGGCGCACGGGGTCAAAGCTGGACAGGGTGATGGCCTCGGGCGTGTCGTCGATGATGAGGTCCACGCCGGTGGCCGTCTCCAGGGCGCGGATGTTGCGGCCCTCGCGGCCGATGATGCGGCCCTTCATCTCATCGCTGGGCAGGGGCACCACGGACACGGTGGCCTCGCTGGAATGGTCGGCCGCGCAGCGGGCGATGGCCTGGCTGATGAGCTCGCGCGCCATGGTGTCGGCCTCGTCCTTGGCCTGGGTCTCGTAGGCGGCGATGTGCATGGCCTTCTCGTGGGCCAGCTGCTCGTCCAAACGGGTGAGCAGGAGCTGCTTGGCGTCCTCGGTGGACAGGCCGGCGATGGTCTCCAGCTTCTCCAGCTGGCGCACGCGGATCTGCTCGATCTCGGAAAGGCGCGCCTCGCACAGCTCGGTGCGCTGGCGCAGATCTTCTTCTTTTTGCTCCAGGGCCGCGGTTTTGCGGTCCACGCTTTCCTCTTTCTGGTCCAGGCGCCGTTCCTGCCGCGTCAGTTCGTTGCGGCGCTCTTTGATCTCTTTGTCGGCCTCGGTCTTCATTTGCAGCGCGGCGTCCTTGGCCTCTACCAGGGCCTCTTTCCGCTTTTGCTGCGCTGTTTTCATTGCGTCATTGACAAGGCGCTTTGCTTCTTCTTCCGCGCTGCCGATCTTTTGTTCGGCCACCTTTTTCCGGTGGGAGACGCCCGCGAAGAAACCAGCCACACCGCCGATGACCAGCGCCACAAGGGCACAGATGATCGCAAGTAGCATTGGTGGGTCCACTCCTATTCATTTCAAAAATTCAGCATGAATAAAAGTAATACGAGGACAGCCACAAACGGGCGCAATGACAGAATGTTCGGGTGTGTATCGTAAAGGCGTGCCCGTATTTGAAGCAGGCTGCCCCTATATTACAATAAATCATTGGTATTATTTTAACTTTTTGCACAGGGAATGTCAAGAAATTGTTACCGAAGTGTGAAAAAGAGGGAAAAAGCGCCTTGCCTGCTCTTGACAAGCCCTTTTTGCGGGTGTAGGATAACGGTAAACCATCCCGCAAAAGCGCAGAAGCGGACACGGGACGGGCGCAAACGCACCAGAGAGGGCCGCATTTTGCTGCAAGCGGCCTTGCACAGGCGCCCGCCTTACCACCGCGGAGCGCGGGGGCGAACCCCCGCCGGGTACGGCCCGTTACAGCCGGCAGAGTGATATTCCGTTTTGTAATAATTATATGGTTTATTACAAATCGGAATATAATTCGGGTGGAACCGTGGGCATTGACTGCTCACCCCGTTACGTTTTGTTTCGGGGTGGGCTTTTTCTTTTTTTTAAGGAGGACGAGACAATGATCGACGTAACTTTGAAAGGCGGCGTAGTAAAGCAGTACGAGGCGGGCGTGACGGCCGCCGACGTGGCCAAAAGCCTGGGCATGGGCCTGTACAAGGCGGCCTGTGCCGCCCGTGTGGACGGCGAGGCCTGCGACCTGCGCACCCCGCTGACGCAGGACTGCGCGCTGGAGATCCTGACCTTCGAGGACCCGGACGGCAAGCACGCCTTCTGGCACACGGCCGCCCACGTGATGGCCCAAGCGGTGCAGCACCTGTTCCCGGAGGCCAAGTTCGGCATCGGGCCGGCGCTGGAAAACGGCTGGTACTACGACATCAAGGCCGGCCGGCCCCTGACCACCGGCGATTTCGCGGCCATTGAGGCGGAGATGAAAAAAATCGTCAAGGCCGACCTGCCTGTGGAAAAGCGCACGGTGACCGTGGAAGAGGCCCGGGCGCTGTTCGCCGGGCAGGAGTATAAGCTGGAGCTGCTGGAGGAGTACGCGGAGAAGGGCTGGGCGTTATCCGTGTACACCCAGGGCGATTTCACCGACTTGTGCGCCGGCCCCCATTTGATGAGCACGGGCGCGCTGAAAGCCGTGAAGCTGATGAAGGTGGCCGCCGCCTACTGGCGCGCCGACGCCACCCGCGACAGCCTGGACCGTTTGTATGGCATCGCCTTCCCCAAGGCCAGCGAGCTGGAAGAGTATTTGAAGCTGCTGGAGGAGGCGGAAAAGCGGGACCACCGACGCCTGGGCAAAGAGCTGGAGCTGTTCACCCTGTTGGAAGAGGGACCGGGCTTCCCCTTCTTCCTGCCCAAGGGCATGATCCTGAAAAACACGCTGATCGACTATTGGCGCGAAGTGCACCACCGGGCGGGCTATCAGGAGATCAGCACCCCCGTCATCCTCAGCCGCAAGCTGTGGGAGCGCAGCGGCCACTGGGACCATTACAAAAACAACATGTACACCACGGTGATCGACGACGAGGACTTTGCCATCAAGCCCATGAACTGCCCGGGCGGCATGCTGGCGTACAAGACGAAGCCCCGCTCTTACCGCGACCTGCCGCTGCGCATGGGCGAGATCGGCCTGGTGCACCGGCACGAGCTGTCCGGCGCGCTGCACGGCCTGATGCGCGTGCGCTGCTTCAACCAGGACGACGCCCACATCTTCATGACGCCCGACCAGATCAAGGACGAGATCAAGGGCGTGGTGCGCCTGATCGACGAGGTGTACAGCCTGTTCGGCTTCGAATACCACATTGAGCTGTCCACCATGCCCGAGGACCATATGGGCGAGCTGGCCGACTGGGAGCGGGCCACCGACGCCCTGCGGGAAGCCATCGAGGAGCTGGGCCGCACCTATGAGGTGAACGAGGGCGACGGCGCCTTCTACGGCCCCAAGCTGGATTTCCACCTGGTGGACGCCATCGGCCGCACCTGGCAGTGCGGCACCATCCAGCTGGACATGCAGCTGCCTGAGCGCTTTGAGCTGGAGTACACCGGCGAGGACGGGCAGAAGCACCGCCCGGTGATGATCCACCGCGTGGTGTTCGGCTCCATCGAGCGGTTCATCGGCATTTTGATCGAGCATTTTGCCGGCGCTTTCCCCACTTGGCTGGCGCCGGAGCAGGTGAAGGTGATCCCCATCAGCGAGGCCCATCAGGATTACGCCAAGGGCATTGCCCAGCAGCTGGACGCCCTGGGCGTGCGCGTCTCGGCCGACTGCCGCAGCGAGAAGATGGGCTACAAGATCCGCGAGGCCCAGCTGCAAAAGATCCCCTATATGCTGGTGGTGGGCGCCAAAGAGATGGAGGACGGCACGGTGAGCGTGCGCAACCGCAAGGGCGAGAACCTGGGCGTGATGACGCTGGACGACTTCGCGGCGAAGATCCGCGCGGAGATCGCCAGCCGCGCCCGCTGAGGTGGAGCCCCTGGAAGGGCGGGCCGCCTTCACCCTGGACGGACGGGCCATTTGGGACGTGCCCTCCCTGTGCGACGAGGCTGCCCGCGTGCTGACCGACGGGTTTGCCGGCCACGGCCACAACCTGGCCGCCTTCTGCGACCTTTTGCGCGGCGGCTTCGGCCGGCACCCCTACGGCCGGCCCATCGCCCTGACCTGGGCGGACTTCGCCGTCAGCCGCGCCCGTATGGACCCGAATACCCTGCTGACCGTGCTGGAAGTGATCTGTGACGGCGAGGATCACGACTGCCTACTGGACATCCGGCCCTGACCCCCTTGCAAAAGCCCGGTTTATGCCGGGCTTTTCCCTTTATTTGCGCCCGCGCCTGTTTCGTGGTATGATGGTGCCAAGATGGGTGAGGAGGGACAGGTATGCGCAAATTGTTCAACGTGATCTTCAACCGCATCACGGTGACCGGGGTGCTGATCCTGATCCAGCTGATGTGGCTGCTGGCGGCGTTCACGAAGTTTGCCCGCTACTCGCCCTGGATCAGCGCGGCCCTGACGCTGATGAGCGTTCTGATGGTGCTGCTGATCGTCAGCAAGGACGACAATCCCGCCTATAAGATCGGCTGGATCATCCTCATCCTGCTGGTGCCGCTGCTGGGCGCGCTGTTCTACTTGTGTTTCGGCAACAAGCGCCCCTCGCGCCTGATGCGCGCCCGCTTTGACGCCATGGCGCCCCTGACCCGGCCCTTGATGGCCCAGGACCCGGCCGCGGCCGAAGGCCTTGCCGGACGCACGGCCGCCACGGCCCGCTATGTGGCCGCCCGCGGCCCCTGGCCCGTGTGCCGCGACACGAACGTGACCTATTACCCCATCGGCGAGGCGCAGTTCGCCGCCATGCTGGAGGACCTGGAGCGCGCCGAACATTTTATTTTTCTGGAATATTTCATCATCCGCGAGGATTCCTATATGTGGCGGCGCATCCTGGAGGTGCTGGAGCGCAAGGCGGCCCAAGGCCTGGACGTGCGCCTGATGTACGACGATTTGGGCAGTGTTGCCCTGCTGCCGGGCAACTACTGGCTGCAGATGGAGAAAAAGGGCATCAAATGCCTGGCCTTCAATCCCTTCGTGCCCTTCGTCAGCCTGGTGATGAACAACCGGGACCACCGAAAAATTTTGGTGGTGGACGGCCACACGGCCTACAACGGCGGCATCAACCTCTCCGATGAATACATCAACCGCACCCATCCCCACGGCCACTGGAAGGACACGGGCGTGCGCCTGGTGGGCGAGGGCGTGTGGAATTTCACCGTGATGTTCCTGCAGACCTGGAACGCCTTCCGCCGCACCGACAAGGACTTCGAGCAGTTCCGGCCCCACATCCATCACCCCGCCCCCTTCGCGGGCAGCGGACACGTGCAGCCCTTCGGCGATACGCCCCTGGACGACGAGCCCCTGAGCGAGAACGTGTACAACGACATCCTGGCCGGCGCCCAGGACTATGTGTATATCAACACACCGTACCTGGCCATCAGCCACGAAATGCAGACGGCTCTGTGCATGGCTGCCAAACGCGGCGTGGACGTGCGCATCATCACCCCCGGCGTGCCGGACAAAAAGATCGTATACCAGCTCACGCGCAGCTACTACCCCGCCCTGCTGCGGGCAGGTGTGAAAATTTATGAGTACACGCCTGGCTTCGTGCACGCCAAAAGCTATGTGGCCGACGACCAAGTGGCCGTGGTGGGCACCATCAACATGGATTTCCGCAGTTTGTATCTGCATTTTGAGTGCGGCACCCTGCTGTACGGCTGCCCTGCCATCGCGGACGTAAAGGCCGACGCCTTGCGCACCATGGCCCAGTGCCGCCCCGTGGAGGCGGACGACTGCCGCCGCGGCTTCTTCGGCCGCCTGCTGAACGCCGTCCTCCGCGTCCTCGCCCCTCTTTTTTAAGCGTCGCGTTTTTCAGCGTCGCGAGATTGGGGTTCGTCCCCTTCACCATGCACCGTGGGCCGCGCTTGGCGGCTGCGTCCTCCCACAGGGTACGCGTCGCGGGAGCGGGGGCTTTCCCCATTACCGCACACCGTGGGCCGCGCTTGGATGGTGCTTCCTCTTAGAGGGCAGCGTCGCGGGAACAGCGCTGGCCCGCCGCGACAGCACGCCGCAGATGCGCTGAGCGGGCGGGCGCGGCGAAGCGAGCGGCACACGCCGCTGCCGGCGGTGCATCCCCGCAGGGGAAACAAAATTCTTTGCCAAGCTTTCTTATAAGAAAGCGGGAAAGCGTGGAGTGTTTATGAAAGCGACCATCGTCATCCCCAACCTCAACGGCGCCGGCTGGCTGCGGGATTCCATCGAATCCATCTGGGCGCAGACGGAGCAGGATTTTGAACTGATCGTGGTGGACAACGGCTCGACGGACGAGAGCCTAGCCATCGCCCGCAGCTACGAGGGCCGGCCGCGCTACACCTTGATCGAGAACGGCCGCAACACCGGCTTCTCGTTCGCGGTGAATCAAGGTATCCGCGCGGCCAAAGGGGAATATGTTGTACTGTTCAACAACGACGCCTTTGCCGAGCCGGACTGGCTGGCCCAATTGATCGCCCTGGCTGAGACGGACCAGCGCGTCTTTGCCGTGCAAAGCCTGATGATCCGCCATTTCGAGCGGGACCTGGCCGACGACGCCGGCGACTATGTGACGCTGTTCGGCTGGGCGTGCAAGCGGGGCGACGGCATGTACTGGCGGCGCTATCAAAAGCCCGGACGCATCTTTTCCGCCTGCGGCGGCGCCAGTTTGTACCGCAAGCGCATCCTGGATGAGATCGGCCTGTTCGACGAGGAGTTCTTCGCCTATTTTGAGGATGTGGACATCAGTTGGCGCGCCAACAGCCTGGGCTATAAAAACCTGTACTGCCCGACCGCCAAGTGTTATCATATCTGCGGCGCCACCACCGGCGCCGTGCGCTACAACGAGTTCAAAAGCGTGCAGAGCGGCCGCAACAGCATTCTGCTGCCTTGGAAGAACATGCCTTTGGTGATGTTCCTGGTAAACTTCCCTTTCCTGCTGTTCGGCTATCTGCTGAAAATTTTGGTGTTCGGCCTGCGGGGCTTTTGGACACCCTATCTGAAAGGCGCAAAAGAGGCCCTGCGCGCCATGCCCTGCATCCGCAAGCCGCGCTTTTTATGGAAAAACCTGCCCCACTATCTGCTGATCGAAGGATGGCTGCTGTGCGACTGCTTCCGCTACGCCGCCTACCGCCTGCAGCGGCTGGTGGGCTGGAAATAAGTGAAATGTCTGAGAAAACAGGAATTTTTGTTGCAAAACACCGTGCTGCCTCGTTATAATGGTAGCAGGCATCCCAACCACTTTTGAGAGGAGCTGTAGAAATGGCATTTTGGGGAAAACTGCTGGGCATCGGCGCGGCGGCCGTAACGGCCGCGGCCGCGCTGAAAGTGGCCCAGAAATACGAGGAAAACAAAGAGCAGGAGGCGCAGCGTACCTTTGACGCCGAAGGCGGCGAAGTTGCGTATGAGCCGGAGGACGATGTCTTCGCCGAGGGCGCCGAAGAGGCCAGCGACTTTGAGGACAACACCGCGGAGGCTTATCCCTTCGCCAGCGAGCAGGACGCCGAGGCGGCCTGTGCGGAAGGAGAGGACGACATGGACGTAAAAGATGTATTGAACGACGTGGCCAAAGCCGCCGGCGAGGTATTGGACGAAGCCCGCGAAAAGGTGGAAGACGCGGCCGAAAAGGCCGGCGTGGATACCGACAGCGTGAGCAGCGCCCTGCGTGAGGCCGGCAGCGCCCTGGCGGGCGCGGGCAAGGCCATGGTAAACGCCGGCGCCGCCGTGGCCCACAAGGTGGCCAGCGAGGCCCCGGGCTTCATCGACAAAGTGAAAGAACAGGCCCCCGGTTTCATCGACAAGGTGAAGGAGCAGGCCCCGGGCTTTATCGACAAGGTGAAGGACCAGGCCGAGGATCTGGTGGATCAGGTGAAAAATGCCGTGAACGGCGCCGGCGGAGAGCCCCAGGCCCCCGCCGACGAAACCACGGCCGAAGCCCCTGACGCCCCTGAGGCGGACAGCGCCCCCGAGGAGCCCAAAGAGTAAACACGGCCAATAAAAAGGTCCCCGTTCCGCCGGAACGGGGGCCTTTTCTTTTTATCTAAAAGGGTCAGTCGCTGTCCTCGGCGCTGGCTTTCAGATCGTCCGAGGCCGCCAGGTATTGGCGGGCCGTGGCCAGGGCGGCGGCGCCCAGCTCGTACCGCTCGTTCTCGCCGGTGCCGGCAAAGGTGCCCGGCAGCCCGGCGGAGGAGAACAGGGGCTGGTCCTTCTGCAGGAATTTGCACACGCGCTCATAATCATACACCTGGGTGGCCGTCAGGTTGGTGGAACAGCGGGAAATGGCCGTGCGCAGTGCGTCCGGGATGACGGTGGCCAGCTGTTCGTGCCCGGCCTGCAGGAAGGCCAGGTATCCCGCCGCCCGGAACAGGGGCTGCATCTCGCGGGCCGCCGCGCCCTCGGCCAGGGCGTCGCACAGCATTTCCGGCGTGAGGGACAGCGTTTCCACCCCGGGCACGGCCAGCTGCAGCTGGCCCAGGGCTTCGGGCGACATGTAATTCACCAGCCGCAGCCTGGCATTGCCCAGGGGGGCCGCCATTTCGGTCAGTTTTTCCGCCTTGCAGAACACGTAATTGTCAATGGGGATGGACAGCGTTTCTTTCAGCGCCGCCACCGCCTGGGCCGGGCCGGCCACGCGGGCCGCGCGCACCAGGGTAAAGGGTGCGCCGTCGCACAATACCACGGTGCTGGCCGGCATGCTGACCACGTTCACCGCGCGGTGGATGGCGTCCAAACGCACCAGGGTGAAGGTCTCGGGGCTGTCCTCGCCGGTCATCACCAGCAGGGTTTTTTCGTCGCTCTCCGTGGGGGTGAGGACGGGCACCCCGCTTTGGGAGACGTCCGTGGGCGCCACGCGCGTCACGCCGTACACCACCACGATCAGGTAGCAGGGCAGCAGCAGTGCCAGCGTGCACACCATGCCTAAAACAAAGGCTCTGCGTTTTGTCACAAAGGTGCCTCCTTTCCATAAAACTGCATATAGGATGGGCCGGGCGGTAACAGTATATACAGGAAACCCGAAAGGAGTGAAGGACATGGACGCAGAGGACAAGGTAAAAAACCCGGTGGTGCGGCAGATCTTGAAACAGCAGCGCAGCGGCACCGACCCCCAGGGCAGTTATACCGGCGCCCCGCTGGACCCTTGGGAGAAACCGGTGCAGGACGCGGACGATTTGTGACGCGGAAAAGCCGCCGGACAAAAAGCAGCCCCGCTTTTTTAAAAGGCGGGGCTGCTTGCGGTTTATTCCTTTTTCTTCTGTTTTTTCAACTGCTGTGGTTCCACCGTTTTCTTCATCCGTTCCACTAACCTACAAGAGCCCCTTTCGCTCAAAAGGCGAAAGGGGCTCTTTACGCCTAGGATTGCACGGGTGCAAACTCCAAAAATGTCAGGAAGTTCCCGCCCTCTCCCCGGCACAGGCGATAGACGATTTGATGCATCCCGTATTCCAGAAAGGGCTGGCCGGCGGCGTCGATGTAATCCAGGGTGTCGGTCAGGGTAAACCGGGCAGTGACAAGGTCAGGCTTTTGAAACGAGACCTGCAAATCCTTATAGGCATAGGGGGAACGGGGAAGCTCCTGCTCCAAAGAGAAACTGAACATCTGTGTTTCAGGATCGTAATCTTCAGTTTCGTATTCCCAGGAAGTGACGCCGAACAATCGTCGGACGCATTCCTGCACATCGGGCCATTGCAGAACGGCAATCAAATAGGGCGATTCCTCAATGGTTATCATCTCATGATAGGGATGGTCCTCCTCCTCGTGATAAGAGGAAAGGGTAACGATTAAATTGTATATGTGCGGGTCGCTGAGGGCGGTCGTTTTTTGTGAAATATCCGTTGAGTGGGCAATCGCGCGGGTAACCACATGGTCAGTCAGCAAAGCGGCCTGCCGAATGGCCGTCTCCACCTCTTCGGTTGCAAACGCTTTCTCGTTCTCTCCATCCGGCGCGCTTTCCTCCGCAACGTCAGATTCCGGCTGCGGCGGCAGGCTTTCCGACACGGCGATGGAGGATGGGCCGGATGGCGGAGGCGCCGGCACAGAGGCCGGCGCCTGCGGCGCACAGCCACCCAGCAGGGTCGTCAGCAGCAGCAATGCCATAGCCAGAGAAAATCGTTGTTTCATCCCTTTTCCTCCTTTTCCCAAAGGCATGTTGGCAGAAAACTATTGTTTTGGCGTGCAGCGTACCTATAACATATACTACATTTTCTGCGTTGTTAAATCAAGTTGACAAATTTCCAACAAAGATTGGTTGAAAAAATCCACTCCATTTGCGATACTTTTCTTGCGGTCGCAAACGAAAATAACTTTGGAGGCAACTTATGAATTTCAATGAAAAGCTGATAAATTTGAGAAAGTCTAAAGGCCTTTCGCAAGAGGAATTGGGAAACGAATTGAAAGTTTCCAGACAAAGTATTTCCAAATGGGAGTCTGGCCAATCTTATCCGGATTTTCAACGATTGGTTTTATTAAGTGATTATTTTGGCTTAACTCTGGATGAATTGGTCAGAGATATTGACGTGCAAGAGTGCGAGAAAAAAATTTGAATAATGAAAAATTATCATCCATATACAACGATCTGAACAAGAGCAAAAACTTTATCAGAGTTTGCCTTGGGATCGGCGCGGCAGCTCTTGTCTTTCTTGCCATAATCATTGTGTACGGAATTTTCTTTGTACCCTAACAGCAGGTACTTGTGACAAAACGCCCCGCCCCACGTTTCCGCGGGCAGGGTGTTTCTTTTTTATGTGATCCTTTACTCCTCCAGCTGGCGGCCCAGGTAGGCGGCCGCCAGGCGCAGCAGGGCCTGGGTGCACTCGGAGGGGATATCCTGGGTGGCGGGGCCCACCAGGCCCACGCTGCCGGCCAGGTCCCCCCCCGCAATGATGGGCGCCAGGGCGCCGCAGTACAGCGCGCCGCCTTCGCACACCGGCACCGGCGACAGCGGGCCCACGGCCCAGGGGCGGCGCTGGTCGATCAAATTGCCGTACCCCGGGGACAGCATGCGCTCGGCCACCTCCCGGGCGCCCGGGCCCACGGCCACCACACGGTCGCGGTCCGTCACGATGACCGGGCAGCCCACGGCTTTGCCCAGTACCTCGGCCATATTTTTGGCCGCCGGGCCCATCTCGCCGATGGGGCTGTATTTGCGGAACACCACTTCCCCTTCGCCGGACACAAAAATCTCAAGCGGGTCGCCCACGCGGATAGCCTGGGTGCGGCGGATCTCCTTCGGGATCACCACCCGCCCCAAATCATCGATGCGGCGCACGATACCTGTCGCTTTCATATCGCTTCTCCTTTATCCATTTTCTAACACTTGTTCCTATTATTTCTCCTGGAAAAGTTTTTATTCCCGCCCAACAGAAAAGCCTGATTTTCGCTGCGGAGAGACAGCAAAAATCAGGCTTTTGAATTTTTATCCGTTCAGAGCCCGGTGAATTCCTGCAGGATGGACACGCTGAAAGCGGACCCGATGCGCTCGGCGCCCGCTTCCACAGCGGCCGCCACATCGGCCAAGGTGCGCATGGCGCCGGCCGCTTTTACCTTTACCCGCGTGCCCACCACCTCTTTCATGATACCCACATCCTCTGCCGTGGCGCCGCCGGGGCCAAAACCAGTGGAGGTTTTTACAAAGTCGATGCCTGTGCGCAGGGCGATCTCACAGGCCAGCACTTTGGCCTGTTTGTCCAGATAACAGTTTTCCAGGATCACCTTACACACCGCGTCCCTGTCATGGCATTTGGCCACGATGCGCTTCATCTCCTCCTCGATATACGCGCCGTCGGCGTCCAGCAGTTTGCCGATGTTGAGCACATAATCCACCTCATGGGCGCCTTCCTCCAGGGCGATGCGCGCCTCGGCCTCTTTGGCCCTGGCCGACGCCTGCCCGAAGGGAAAACCCACCGCGGCCCCCACCTTCACCCCCGTGCCCTCCAGGGCCCTCACGTAATCGGCCACATGGCTGGTGTTGATGGCCGCCGAGTAAAAGCCGTACTGCCGGCACTCCTGGATATGGCGGGCAAAATCCGCACAGGTATTCTCCGGGCGCAGCAGCGAATGGTCAAACAGCGCCGCGAACTGGGCGCTGGTCATGGTGTCGATCTTCATTTTTTCATCTCCTTGTCAGGGCATCCAGCCGATGGTCCAGCTGTTCCAATGCCTCGCTGCTCTGCAGATACAGGGCAAAATACTCCTCATAAATACGGTGTTTTTCCGCGTCGGGCTCAAACGTGCGGGACGCGGGCTGCATGGCCCGGGCAATTTCCTCCAGGCTGACGCCGCCGTCCAAGGCGTAAGCGCACAGGATGGCCGCGCCCAGGGGCGTTGCGTCGCTGACGCTGCCCGCCTGTACCACGCAGCCGGTGACATCGGCCTTGATCTGCTGCCACAGCGAGATGCGGGCCCCGCCGCCCATACAGCGGATGGTGTCGATATCGCAGCCAGAAACCTGCGTATGCATCTGTAAAATGCGCTTTGCCTGATAGCACAGCCCCTCCAGCACGGCCCGCAGCAGGTGGGCCGAAGTGTGCTCTGCGGTGAGGCCCAGCAGGGTGCCTTTGCGAAGCGGGTCCCACGAGGGCGCGCCGGCCCCCCGCAGCGCCGGGTGGAAGATCAGCCCCCCGCTGCCCGCGGGCAGAGAAGCCGCGGTGCCGAACAGGGCGTCGTAATCCCCGCGCATCTGCTGGGGGGTGAAGTCATGGTGGGAGGCAAAGCGCTGCACCGCCCAATCCACACACACGCCTGAGGATACGATACCGCCCCAGGTGATAAAGCGCTCGGGCAGGGGATGGCGCGTACACCGCTGACCCCGCATCTCCGCCGGCAACGCCTCGCCGGGCTGGGAAACATGCAGGAACGGCTCGGCCGTGCCGGAGGAATCGAACACCATATTGCCGCTGAACGCGCCGCCCGCGATGGACGCCACCGGATGGTCATGGCCGCCCAGCACCACGGGCAGGCCCCGAGGCAGGCCGGTTTCACGCGCGGCCTGCGCGCTGACGCCGCCCGCCACGCTGCCGCTGGGCAGCACCTGGGGGAAGAGGGACGGGGCCAGCCCAAAGGGGGCCAGCATCTCCTCGGACCAGGCGCACCGCCCCAGGTCGAACGCCAAGGTGCGGCAGGCCATGGAGGGGTCGGTGACGAAGCGGCCGCACAGCTGGTAGTTGACGTAATCCGCCATTTGCAGCCATTTGTGGGCCCGGGCGAACACCTCCGGGTAATGGGCACGCATCCACAGCATCTTCGGCAGGGAGAAGATGGCCCCCACCTCGGTGCCGGTGATGGCAAACGCGCGCTGCGCGCCCACCTGCCGGCGCACCTGGCCGGCCTGCTCGATGGAGCGCGTGTCAAACCAGGGAATGATGGGGAAGACGGGCTGGCCGTCCTGCCCCATGGGCACCACGGCCTCGCCCATGCTGGTGACGCTGACGGCCGCCAGTTCGCCCAGCGGATAGCTGGCGCCGACCTCGGCGATCATCTCCACCACGCTCTCCCACACCTGGCGGGGATCGTAGTAAGGCAGGCCGTCCTGCCCCTGCACGGTGCGCGCCGGGCGTTTGGCGCTGCACACGGGCACGCATTGCCGGGAAAACACCACCGCTTTCCAGTTGGTGGTGCCGATATCCAGTGCGAGAAATCCCATTTTTCTGCTCCTTCCACAGGAACAGCGAATGCTCACTCGTACAATTTCATTGGCAGCAAGACTTGTTTCGCTGTCCTGCTTTTTGTTTTATTCTTGATCATCTTCAGCATCATTTCCCCTGTTTTCATACCCACCTGATAGGGGTCCTGCCGCATACCGCACACGGGCACACCGTAAAGCTCCCGCGGGTCGTCGTTGGTGAAACCCGCCAGCGTCACCTGGCCGGGCACGTCCAGGCGCAGCTTGTTGGCCGACACCACCAGGCCGTCCGTCAGGCGGGGATTGCAGGCGATGACACATCGGGGGCCCTGGGGGTCCTGCATCAAGTCTACCAGCACCTTTTCCACCACCCGGCGGTCAGTCACGTCCTGAACCACATACCGCTCCTCTAAAGCCACGCCCGCCCGGGCGCAGGCCTCGCGGATTCCCTGCAAACGGCGCTGGGTATTAGGCGAGCGGCGGTTGCCCGCCACCACGGCGAACCGGCGGTGCCCTTTCCCAATGAGGTGGGCAGCCAGCTGCGCGCCCGCCTCCTGGTTGTTCTCGCACACGAGGTTGGCCTTCACGCCGTCCACGATGCGGTCGTACAGCATGATGTGGTCGTTCTCCGCCAAAACTTTGTTCAGATACTCCGAATTGCCGCCGCAGGAGGCGATGAGAATGCCCGCGGCCCGGTTTTTCAGCATCTCTTCAATGTAAAAGCGCTCTTTGGCCGGGTCGTCGTCTGTGTCGCAGATCATCACCAGATAATTGTTTTGGTAGAACAGCATCTCCAGTGCCCGGCAGACCTTGGCAAAAAAGTCGTGCGAGATGTCCGGCAGCAGAATGGCAATGACCTTGTTGTTCTCCCGCTTGAGGTTCTGTGCAAAAGGATTGGGCACATAGTTCAATTCCTTAATGGCATCCTGCACTGCAACAGACGCAATGGGGTTGATACTGGTGGGGTCTTTCAGATAGCGGGACACCGAGCTGATGGAAACGCCCGCTAGCTGGGCGACATCGCGGATCGTACTGGCTTTCATAAGTATTCCCTCCATTGACAAAGGCGTACAAGTATGCTATAACCAGTTTGAAAACGGTTTCAGCATCTTTTCCCTTACCCTTCCTCTACTTTTGCGGCTGAAAGGAGCGTGCAAACATTCATGGAGCGTTACACATCCCTCAAACAGCGTGTTTACAAGGCAAACATGCGCTTGACCACCCTCGGGCTCGTGATCCTGACATGGGGCAATGTCAGCGAAATCGACCGTGAAAACGGTGTCATCGCCATCAAACCGCGCGGCATCGAGTATCAGGACCTGACCGCCCAGGATATGGTGCTGGTGGACCTGGACGGCAACACACTGGAGGGGGGCTTACTGCCCTCGGTAGACCTGGACATCCATTTGGAATTATACCGCCATTTCCCCTGCGTGGGAGCCATCGCCCATACCCATTCCACCTGGGCCACCGCCTGGGCACAGCGCGGGCGGGACCTGCCGGTGTGCGGCACCACCCACGCCGACCATTTTAACGCCGAAAACCCCTGCGTGCCCTATCCCGACGAGAAACAGACGGCCGAAGATTATGAGCGCCATACCGGCCGGCTGATCGTGGAGGCCTTCCGCCAGCGCGGCTTAGACCCCGCCCACATGCGCGCCGCTTTGTGTGCCGGGCACGGCCCCTTTACCTGGGGCAGGGACGCGGCTGAAGCTGTTGAATTTAGTTATATTCTAGAGGAAACTGCCAAGATTTGCAAGTTATCTGAGGAAAATGGACAAGTGACCCGCCTGCCCCAATACCTTATAGACAAACATTACCTGCGGAAATACGGAGAAAACGCCTATTTTTACCAGACGAAGCCGTAAAAAGCCGGAGAACATAGCGAACAAAAAGCGCGCCTTGTGCGTGTTGGCGTAAGGAAACGTCAATACGCCCTAGGCGCGCTTTTGCCTGTTTTGCTCAGCGCTTGTTTTCCATCTCCAGCATGTAGTTGATGCGCACGTCGTGCCGGCCGCCATTGTATTTGCCGAACAGCCAGGCCTCCACCACATCCAGGTATTTCTCCAGGCTCACCAGCCAGGCGCCGCTGGCCAAGATGTTGGAGTTGTTGTGCTCACGGCTCATCAAGGCGGTGAATTCTTCATAGCACAGTGCCGCGCGGGCGCCCTTCACCTTGTTGGCCGCCATAGCCATACCCTGGCCGGTGCCGCAGATCAGCAGGCCTCTGTCGAACTCGCCCGCCACCACGCGGGTGGCCACTTCCTCGGCCACCCGGGGATAATCTCCCTCCTGGGCGCTCCAACAGCCCACATCCGTCACATCGTAGCCGCGGGCTTTCAGTGCCTCGATGGCGCGGTTTTTGAAATCGTAGGCGGCCAAGTCACACCCGATGACCAGTTTGAATTGCGTTTGCATGCGTTTGTCCTCCTTTATAAAGTTATGTATATTGCTGCCGGGATCTTCCGGTATCTCTTTACCGGCCCAGGCTTTCCAGGCATACTTGGGCGATGTGCTGCGGGGTCAGGCCGAAATGCCGCGCCAGATCCTCACGGCTGCCCGTCACGCCGAAGGTGTCATTGAGGCCGATGCGGCGCAAGCTTGCCAGGGGCTGCTCGCTGAGCACCTCAGCCACTGCGGAACCCAAACCGCCGATGATACTGTGATCCTCGGCAGTGACCAAATGACCCGTCTTTTGGGCCATATCCAGCACCAATTGACGGTCCAGCGGTTTGACGGTGTGCAGATCCACCACGGCGGCGCTGACACCCTGGGCCTCCAGGGCCTTGGCAGCTTCCAGGGCCATGCAGACCAGATCCCCAATGGCGAAGATGGCCACGTCGGCGCCCTCGCGCAGCACATTGCCCTTGCCCACAGTGAAGGGAGCATCGGCCGCCGTGTACACGTCCGCGTCCGGCGCGAAGCGCCCGAAGCGCAGATACACCGGGCCGTCGATCTGCAGCGCCGCTTCCACTGCCTTTTTGGCGCTGTGCTCGTCGCAGGGGGCTATCACCGTCATGTTGGGCAGGGTGCGCATCAGCGACAGATCCTCGATCGCCTGGTGGGAACCGCCGTCCTGCCCGATGAGCACGCCCCCGTGGGTGGCCGCGATCTTCACATTCAGCTTGGGATAGGCAATGGAATTGCGCACCTGCTCAAAGGCGCGCCCCGCGGCAAATACCGCGAAAGAACTGGCAAATACAGTTTCACCGCAGGCCGCCATACCAGCGGCCACCGCCATCATGTTGGCCTCGGCGATGCCCATGTTGAAAAAGCGGTCCGGATGGGCTTTGGAAAACAGTACCGTCTGGGTCGCCTTGGACAGGTCCGCATCCAAAACCAGGTAATCATAGCGGCCGGCCAAGTCCACCAGGGCCTGACCGTAAGCCTCTCTTGTCGAAACCGGCATCTCACTCCACCTCCAATTCCCGCAGCTGCGCGCCGAGTTCTTCCATGGCCTGGGCCATCTGCTCGCCGCTGGGCGCCACACCGTGCCATTGCACTTGGTTTTCCATGAAAGAGACCCCCTTGCCTTTTACCGTATGGCACACCAGGGCCGTGGGCCGCCCCTTTACCGTGCGGGCTACTTCCAGGGCGGCCGCCACGGCCGCCACATCGTTGCCGTCGATGGACAGCACGTTCCAGCCGCAGGCCTCAAGCTTTCCTTCCAGGGGCAGGATATCCATCACCTGGGCCACGGGTCCGTCGATCTGAAGGCCGTTCACATCGAACAACGCCACCAGATTGTCCAGCTTGTAATGGGCTGCGGTATGCACGGCCTCCCACACCTGGCCCTCCTCGGACTCGCCGTCCCCTAAAATGACGTACACCCGGTAGCCGGCCCTGCGGTGTTTGGCGCTGAGGGCCATGCCGCAAGCCGCGCTGAGGCCCTGGCCCAGTGAGCCGGAGCTCATGTCCACGCCCGGCGTCTTGTGCATGTCCGGGTGGCCCTGCAAATGGGAGGGCAGGGTGCGCAGATGTTCCAGTTCCGCGGGGTCAAAATAACCCCGGTAGGCCAGCGCGGCGTAAAGGCCCGGCGCGGAGTGCCCTTTGGAGAGCACCAGCCTGTCGCGGCCGGGATCCTGGGGAGATTGGGGGTCGATGTGCATCTCCTTAAAGTAAAGCACGCTGAGCATATCCGCACAGGAAAGCGCACCGCCTGGGTGGCCGCAGCCCGCGTGCCCCACACCGGTGATCACACCCATCCGGATCTTGGCGGCCGCGATCTTCAATCGTTTTTCCTCTTCGGGAAGCATGGAAATCGCACTCCTTTCTTGATTCGCAAATTCTGAAAACGTTTTCTAAATTTTAACGCTTGTTTATGGGCTTGTCAACTGTTTTTTTCTGCCGGTTTCTTTAAATACAAATAGATTGATCGTCGTTTTCTCCTATTTTTCAGCAACTTTGCCGAATTCACTTTTCAGATTCTGTCAAATCATCTAAAAATAATGAAAAAATAATGGTTTCTATTGACATTATTGCGTTGGGCGATTATCCTATGAGCATGAAAACAATTTCAGAAATCATTTTCACTGGTTTTGGAATTGCACTCCAACAGAATGAGGTGATACGATGGGCGAACCGATCCTCGAAGTGCGGGGAATCACGAAGCTGTTTCCCGGCGTGCGGGCCCTGGACAAGGTGCACTTGGAGCTGCGGGAAGGTGAAGTGGTGTGCCTGGTGGGCGAGAACGGCGCCGGCAAATCCACCCTGATCAAAATCCTTTCCGGTGTGTATGTGCCAGACGAGGGCGAGATCATCCTGAACGGCCAGCAAGTCCACTTCAAAGGCCCGCTGGACGCCATCAAGGCGGGGTTCAGCGTGGTGTATCAGGAACACAAGCTGATGAGAAACCTCTCCGTGGCGGAGAACATTTATTTTGGGCGCTTTCCCATGAAAGCCGGCGGCTTTGTGGATTTCAGAAAATTGAATCAGGACACCCAGAAGATCCTGGATGATTTGGGCATGCACATCAAACCCACTGCCCGGGTGGAGACGCTGAACGCCTCCCAGTCCCAGATGGTGGAGATCGCCAAGGCGTACTCAGTGGGATCCAAGATCATGATCCTGGACGAGCCCTCCGCCTCCATCACGGACAGCGAGCTGCTGAAACTGTTCGAGATCATCAACAAGCTGAAGAAGCAGGGAAAGTCCTTCATCTATATCTCCCACCGGCTGAAAGAACTGTTCGAGATCGGCGACCGGGTGGTGGTGTTCAAAGATGGCCATTACGTGGGCCAGGAGGACATCGCGGATGTGACCGTGGACAAATTGGTGTCCATGATGGTGGGGCGTGACATCGGCAAGGTATACCGCCCCAAGGATCGTCCCATCGGCCAGGAAGTGCTGCGCGTGGAAGGCCTGTGCAACGATGTGGTGACCGACTGCTCGTTCACTGTGCGCGCGGGCGAAATCGTGGGTTTCGCCGGGCTGGTCGGCTCCGGCCGCAGCGAGCTGATGGAATCGCTGTTCGGCTACCGCCGCAAAAGCGCCGGCACCATTTACATCGGCGGCAAACAAGTGGAGATTCATAAACCGAAAGATGCCATCCACCACGGCCTGGGCTTTGTGACCGAGGACCGCAAGACCACGGGCCTGATCCTGAACAAGAGCGTGGCTTTCAACACCTCATTCGCCATTTTGGATAAGCTGAGCCGCCTGGGCTTCGTGGACCGCAAGGAAGAAGCCAAACTGGTGGACCAATCCATCCAGCAACTGTCCGTCAAGACGCCCAGCCCCAAGCAGGAGGCGGGGAACCTGTCCGGCGGCAACCAGCAGAAAGTGATTTTGAGCAAATGGCTGCTGGCGCTGCCGCAGCTGCTGATCTGCGACGAGCCCACCAAGGGCATCGACGTGGGCACCAAGCAGGAGTTTTACAACATCCTGGACGATTTGGCCCGCCAGGGCAAGGCCATCATCGTGGTCAGCTCCGAGCTGCCGGAAGTGATCGGCCTGAGCAACCGCATTTACGTGATGAGCGAAGGGCGCATCGTCAAGGAGCTGGATGACAGCGAGATGGATGAAGAGACCATCGCCAGCTATTCTATGAAGGAATGAGGAAGGATTTATGGAGACGAAATCGAAACTGCTGAATCCCCGCAAACTGGATCTTTCCCAGGTGGGGTCTGCCATCGGCCTGATCCTGGTGGTGATCGTGGCCTCGATCATCACCCAGGGCAACTTTTTAAGCGCCTCGAACCTGACGAACGTGTTCCGCCAGGTGACCATTATGGGCTTTGCCTCCCTGGGCATGTGCATCGTCATCATCACCGGCAATATTGACCTTTCCATCATCGGCAACGTGAGCATGACCACCGTCATCACCGCCGTGCTGATGGTCAAAGAAGTGCCCACGCCGCTGATCGTGCTGATCGTGCTGCTGTCCGGCATGGCGGTGGGCCTGTTGAACGGCATTATCCTGAGCGTCTGGAAAATCGAATCCTTCGTGGTGACCATGGGCATGCAGGTGGTGTGCTTCGGCATGGCCATGCTGGTGTCCGGCAACCGCACGGTCATCGTGCCCGGCGCCTCCTTGGCCAAATACGGATTTTTGACCAATCTGGCCCAATGGAAAGTAACCGTCATCCCCGGCGTGCTCACCTTCCCGGTGATGTTCCTTATACTCCTGGAGTTCTACATCCTGTTCTGGGTGTTTACCTCCCGCACCAAAATGGGCCGGTACATCTTTGCCCTGGGCGGCAATGAGGAGGTCAGTTACATCTCCGGCGTCAACGTCTCGCTGGTGCGCATCGTTTCCTATGTGCTCAGCGGCATGACGGCCGCCATCGCCGGCATCTTCATGTTCAGCCGCTCTATGTGCGGCGACCCCACGGCCGGCAACGCCCTGGGCATGTATGTGGTAGCGGCCGTGGTGGTGGGCGGCACCAAGATGAGCGGCGGACGCGGCAACGTCCTGTTCAACATCATGGGCATCTTTGTCATCGGCATCATCAACAACGTGCTGAACCTGGTGGGCGCGCCCTATCAATTGCAGCAGATCATCCAGGGCGTCATCATCATCCTGGCTGTTGTGATGAGCAGCCCCAAGCGCAAATAAGGCAATAATTTGAGCGATCAAATTATCAATAACAATGGAGGTAAAAACCATGAAAAAATGCATGTCCCTCATCCTGGCGCTCGCGTTAATGCTGACGCTGGCCGCCTGCGGCGGCGCCTCGTCCTCACAGGCGCCCGCATCCACCCCGCCCGCCTCTTCCGCGGCGCCTTCCAGCACCCCGGAAGCCGACCCCTCTGCGGAAGTATTGCCGCCGAAAAACGGCGACAAGTATGTGATCGGCATCTCCCAGCCCTTCATGGGGCACCCGGTGCGTCAGGCCGGCCAGGTTCTGATCGATGCCTGGGCCGCCGAACACCCGGATTGCGAGATCATCGTCACCGACGGCCAGCTCAACGCCCAGAAGCAGATCGCCGACTTGGAGGACCTGATGGCCAAAGACGTGGACATCATCCTGGTGGCCGCCCATCAGTCCCCCACGCTGGTGCCCATTCTGCAAACGGCTACCGAAGCGGGCTTCCCCGTACTGGCCTTTGACCGCGTGCTGACGGACGAATCCGTGCAGATCGGCCGCGTGATCAATGACGAGGTGGCCGGCGGCCGCGTGTGCGGCGAGTTAATGCTGGAAGCCCTGGGCGAAGAGGGCGGCGACATCGTCATCCTGATGGGCCCGGCCGGCAACACCGGCGCCGAGTTGCGCCAGCAGGGTTTTGAGGAGGCCACGGAAGGCTCCAAAATCAATGTGGTCGACATGCAGGTGGCCGACTTCCAGCGCGTAAAGGCCGTGGAGATCTTCGAAAATCTGCTGCAGGCCAACCCCGATCTGGACGGCGTGTTCTGCCACAATGACGAGATGGCGCTGGGCGTATGCCAGGTGCTGGAGGCCGCGGGCCGCGACGACATCAAAGTGGTGGGATACGACGGCCAGAAGGACGCCCTGGAGTCCGTCATGGCCGGCAAGCTGTACGGCACCGCCCGCAAGGTGGTGGAGTTCCCCTACTCGCTGGATATGGCCTATGAGTACTTGACCACGGGCAAGATCGCGGAGAACGACGTGAACCTGCCCCCCATCAAGATCGACGCCAGCACGGTGAACGATTACTACGATCCGGACGCAGTGTTTTAAACCGAACGATTCCCCAAGCAGCCGCTTCGCCGGGGGCGGAGCGGCTGCTTCTTTTTACCTGTTCTGTAAAAGGAGGCTTTGCGATGGAGATGCGCACCCTGGCCCGGACCCCGCTTGTGCTGGAGCACAACCGCGTGCAGCGGCTGTACACAGGTGGCAAATTGCTCAACTGCTGGCAGGGCCTGCCCGAGGGGGAGGACGGCGTGGATTCGGAGGAATTCCTGCTGTCCACCACCGAGTATATCGGGTTCGGCCATCCTGCTGAAAACGGCCTGAGCCGCACGGGGCTGCCGGACGGCAGTTACGCCGTGCTGCGTCAGCTAATCGCGGCCGACCCAGAGGCCTTTTTAGGCGCCGCTTACGCCCCGCTGTGCCACGGCCACTCCGGCGTGCAGGTGCGCGTGGGGGACAGCAACGTGCGTCTGGTCATCCAGTGCCATCCCACGGCGGAGAAGGCACGTCAGTATTTCCACATCCCCTTCGGCAAGACCGAGGCCTGGGTCATCGCCGGCACCCGGACGGTGAACGGCGCCGCGCCGCATTTGTACTGCGGCTTCCGCCCGGGCGTGACGCGCCGGCAGTGGGAAACGCTGTTTCAAAAGCAGGACACGGCGGGGATGCTGGCGTGCATGTACCGCTTCGAAGTGCAGACGGGCGACGTCATCCTCATTCCGGCCGGCATGCCCCACGCCATGGGCAGCGGCTGTTTGTTCATCGAGATCCACGAGCCCTGCGACTATACCATCCGCCCCGAGCGGAACTATCTGACCAAGACCCTGACGGATGAGGAGATGCATTACGGCCTGGGCTTTGCCGCCATGCTGGATTGCTTCGACTACACCACTTACACCGAAGAGGCGGTGCGCGCGCGCTGTTTCCCCCAGGCTGTGGTGGAACGGCAGGACGCGCAGTCCACTCTGACCAGCCTGCTGTGTTATAAGGACACGCCCCGCTTCGCGGTGAAGCGCCTTTCGCTACGCGGCCGGGCCGTGCTGCCCGGCTTTGAGGGCCACTTCGCGCTGGTGACAGAGCACGGCGGCGTACAGCTGTCTTGGGACGGCGGCACTGCGCGCGTGCCCCAGGGGCGCGGCATATTCGTGCCCGCCAGCGTGCGCGGCCTGACGGCCGAGGGCGAAGGCGAGCTGCTGCTCACCTATCCGTTCCAGCTGCCTTAACATTTGACAACAAGGAGTTCCAACCATGAATTATACGCCTTCGCTGGCCTGCGCGGACCAGCTTGCCTTGAGCGGGGACATTGCCCAGCTGCTGCAATGCGGCCTGAACACCCTGCATTTTGACATTATGGACGGCCATTATGTGCCCAACCTGTGTCTCAGCCTGGACACCGCCGCGGCCATCCGTGCGCGCTGGCCGCAGGCGGTGCTGGATGTACACCTGATGACCACCGAGCCGGAGCGGTACATCCCCCGCCTTCAAGCTGCCGGCGCGGACTATGTCACCTTCCACCGGAGTGCCACGCCCTTCTGCCACCGCGCGGCGGCGGCGATCCATGAGGCGGGCATGAAAGCGGGTGTCGCCCTCAACCCCAGCGAGGCGCCGGAGGATCTGCTGCCCGTGCTTCCCTATGTGGACCTGGTTCTGGTGATGAGCATCGAGCCCGGCTTTTCCGGCCAGGCTTTTATCCCCCACAGCCTGGATACCGTGGCCCGCCTGGACCAGATGCGGCGGGAGCGGGGGCTGGATTTCACGATCTCCGTGGACGGCGGCATTGACGCCGCCGTCGGCCGCGCGCTGAAAGAGGCCGGCGCCGACTGGCTGGTGCTGGGCTACCCGGCCATTTTCCGTCAGCCCGACGGCATCGAACCTGCTTTCCAGCGTTTTCGCCGCGCCGTGGAAGGGCGCGAGCCTTCATTGAAGGAGTAGACCATGAAACACATTTACCTAAATCTGAAGCGGTTCGACGTGCCGGCGGAGCTGGGGGGCGTGAACCGCCTGGCGCCGGTGGCCGGCTGGGGCCGCGCCATCGTGGAGGGCACCCAGGAAGCCCTCAAGCAGTACGACCCCGCCCGGGTGGACTTCACCATGTACCTGCCCGAGGCCTACCTGCCGGCCGCAGCCGCGGCCCGCTGTGAAAACAGCCCCGTGCGCCTGGGCTGCCAGGGCGTTTACCGGGACGACACCGCCCCGGGCGGCAACTTCGGCGCCTTCACCACCAACCGCCCGGCCGCGGCCGCCAAGGCCCTGGGCTGCGAGAGCGTGCTCATCGGCCACTGCGAGGAGCGGGCCGACAAGCTGGGCATCCTGGCTGAGGCCGGGGTGACGGGCGCGGCTGCGTCTGACGCCGTCAACCGGCTGCTGAACCGGGAGGTCAAAGCCGCCGTGACCCGCGGGCTGTCGGTGCTGTACTGCATCGGGGAAAAGGCCGAGGAGCAGGAGCGGTGGCAGGAAGTGCTGGGCGCCCAGCTGGACACGGGCCTTGCGGGCGCGGACAAAAGCCGGGTGGCCATCGCCTACGAGCCGATCTGGAGCATCGGCCCGGGCAAGACGCCGGCGGACAAACCCTACATCGAGAAGATCGCCCGCTTCGTGAAACAGCGCACGGGCGGCTTGCCGGTGGCCTACGGCGGCGGCCTGAAGGCCGACAACGCGGCCATGCTGGCCTCCATCGAAGAGATCGACGGCGGCCTCATTGCCCTGACGCGCTTTTCCGGCGACATCGGGTTTTACCCCGGGGAATATCTCGAGATCATCCGCCTCTATCTGGGCGAGTAAGGAGTTGCACCATGAAACTAGAATTTGAGTACGGGCACGGCTATATGAGCGCGGAGCTGCCGGAGAATACGGACGTGTTCATCCCGGGGCAGACGGTGGCGGACCCGCCGTGCATCGAACAGACCTGGGAGGCGCTGTATGCGGCCACGCTGGACAGCATCCGCCATCCCATCGGCATGCCCACGCTGACCCAGCTTGCCCACAAGGGCAGCAAGGTGGTGTTCGTCATCCCGGACATCGTCAAGGGCGGCA
>CAJMEU010000025.1 GCA_905212515.1 uncultured Oscillospiraceae bacterium
CAAAAGGCAGGGTGCTGTGCCCGGGGTTTGTGGACACCCACACCCATTCGGACATGGTCCTGCTGCACGACGGGCGGCAGCCCGCAAGCATCACCCAGGGCGTCACCACCGAGATCTTGGGGCAGGATGGGCTCTCTTATGCGCCGCTCTCGGCGCAGAACCTGCGCGCTTACGCGCCGTATCTCAAGGGGATCGACGGCATGTTCGACGATGTGCCGCTCGATTTTTCTACGACGGAGGAATACCTGTCCCGTTTTGCCGGGAAAACAGGGGTGAATGTGGCATATCTTGTGCCCCACTGCGCCCTGCGTTTGGAGACGGCTGGCTTTGAAAACCGTCTGCTCACCCCGCGGGAGACAAAGCAAGCCCAGGCTTTGCTGCGCGAAGGGCTGCGGCAGGGCGCGCGCGGCTTTTCCACCGGCCTCAGCTATTTCCCCGGTGCGTTCAGCGATACGCAGGAGCTGGTGGACCTGTGCAAAACCGTGGCGGAAGAGGGGGGCGTGTATGTCACCCATCTGCGCACCGTGTTCCAGGGCCGGCCCTTCGACAAGGTGGAGGAGGCGCTGGAGATCGCCCGGCGCTCGGGCGTGAAGCTGCATTTTTCACATTACCGCACCGGCGGCGATACCATCGGCCATACCGAAGCCCTCATGGAAAAGATCGACAGGGCCATCGGCGAAGGGCTGGATATCACGCTGGAATTGTACCCTTACCCCTACGGCGCTTCCTACGCGCCCATGCTGGTGCCTCCCTGGGCCAGCGAGGGCGGGATGGAAGCCATTCTGGCCCGCTTGGGGGACCCGTCCCAGCGGCAAGAGATCGCCGCGTATATTGACCGGGAATTCCCCTGGTTCGACGGTATGATTGCCTATGCGGGCGAGGATGCGTCCTATATGGGGCGCACATTCAGCGGCCTTGCGCGTGAGGCGGACCGCACCATGGGCCAAACCGTGGCGCAGCTGCTGTACAGCCAGAAGCTGGCGCTCAGCTTTCACGATGTAGAACCGCAGATGACGCCGGCGCTTTGCCGCCAGTTTGAAGCGGACGTGCTGGAACTGCTGGCGCGGCCCTGCTATATGGTGGGGTCCGATGCCATCCACCTGGGAACGCACCCCCATCCGCGGGCCTGGGGCGCGTTTGCCCGTATGCTGCGCCTGGCGCGGGAACATGCTTTCCCGCTGGAAATATTGATCGAGCGAATGACAGACCTGCCGTGTACGCGGTTTGGCCTTTCAGATAGAGGACGGCTGCAAAAGGGATACTTTGCAGATATGGTGCTGTTCGACCCCGCCGCGGTGACGGATACCGCCACCGTGGAAGCGCCCAGGGCCCAGGCGCAAGGCGTGGAAGAGGTTTGGGTGAACGGCTGCAGGGCATTGCGCGCGGGACGCCCCACCGGGGCGCTGGCCGGCCGCAGCTTGTAAAAACAGGAGAAAAGTGCAATGAAAACAAAACGCAAACATGGTTCTTTCAGGCAGAACGGCTATGCCTATGTGCTGATCGCGCCGGGGCTTCTGATGGTGGGCGTCATTCTCATCTATCCGCTGCTGCGGGGCATCGTTTCGAGCTTTTTCACGCAGGCCTCCGGCAGCATGGCGTTTGAAAAATTTGTCGGCCTGCAGCATTACCCGGAATAGATCAGCCACCACCACTTTTTCAAAGCGCTGCTCAACTCGGCCTTTTCCACGGTGGTCATCGTGGCGGCCCTGTATCTAATCGGCCTGGGCATCGCGCTGCTGCTGAACAAAAGCTTCCGGGGGCGCGGCATCTACCGCAGCCTTATGCTCATTCCCTGGGTGGTGCCGGGCATTGCCGCGGCGATGACCTGGAAGTGGATGTACGCCAGCCAATACGGCATCGTCAACCACATCCTGCAGGCGCTGGGCCTCATCGACCAGAACATCGACTGGCTGGGCTCCACCTCCACGGCCCTGGGCTCCATTATGGTGACCACCGTCTGGAAGGACATCCCGTTTGTCACCATCGTGCTGCTGGCGGCGCTGCAGTCTGTGGACACCACACTGTACGAGGCGGTGAAGATCGACGGCGGCAACGCCTGGCAGGCGTTCTGGCATATCACGATGACGGGCATTAAAAACGTCAGCATCACCACCATCCTGCTGGAGATCATCTGGACGTTCAACAAATTTGACCTGGTCTATACCATGACGAAAGGCGGCCCCTCCAATTCCACGCAGACGATCCCGGTGTATACGTACATCACCGCCTTCAACTTTTTTAAATTCAACAAGGCGGCGGCCGTGGGCGTGATCGGCCTTTTGCTGGTGGGTGTGTTCGCGGTGCTGTACATCATCTATAACAACAAGGAGGAGGCGAAGGATGCATGATGAAAAGGCACAGGCATGAGCTGCTGGGCAAGGCGGGCATTTACGCGGGCGTCACTGCCATCACGTTGCTGCTGGCCTTCCCCTTCGTATGGATGGTGAGCACCTCGCTGAAAGACAAAACGGAGATGTTTTCAGCGCAGCCCACCCTGTACCCCAAGGTGGTCACCTGGGAAAACTACCGCTCCATGTCGGTGGATTACAATTTTGCGCCCTATCTCAAAAACAGCCTCATCGTGGCGGTCAGCACAACGCTGATCTCCCTGCTGGTGGCCACGTTCCTGGCCTACGGTATTTCGCGTTTCAAATTCCGGGGCAAAAAAGTGGTGTTCAACCTGCTCATCCTCACGCAGATGTTCCCGCTTCCGCTGCTCATCATCACCATCTATGTGGTGTTTGCCCGGCTGGGCCTCATCGATTCCCGCGCCGGCCTGATCATTTCCTACTGCACCTTTGCCATCCCGTTTGCCACCATGATGCTGAAAAGCTACTTTGACGGGCTCCCGCTGGAGCTGGAAGAGGCGGCGGCCATCGACGGCTGCAACCCCTTATCCACCATCTTCCGGGTGGTGATCCCGCTGTCCGCGCCGTCCATCGCCGCCATGGGCCTGTTTTCCTTCATCCTCGCCTGGCAGGAGTTCATGATGTCCCTCACGCTGATCCGCAGCCCGGCGCTGCGCACGCTGCCCGTGGGCATCACGCTGATGGTGGGCTTCCGCGACATCATGTGGGGGCCGCTGATGGCGGGTACCGTGGTGGTGACGCTGCCGGTGGTGGCGCTGTTCATCTATTTCCAAAAGTATTTGATCACAGGTATGACGATGGGGGCCGTCAAGGGCTGACCCATCCGGTTGAAATTTGAAACGAAAAGGAGAACGATCATTATGAGCCAGACCGATAAGCGTTTGCAGCAGCTGGGTATCGAGCTGCCGAAAAAGGACCGCCGCGGCCAGGGCGTGGTGGCGGTGCGCCAGTGCGGCGATTTGCTGTTTGTCTCCGGCCACGGCCCCACCGATCAGGCCGATCCCGCGGACACGCCCGTGTACACGGGCAAGCTGGGCGCGGACCTCACCGTGGAACAGGGCTATCAGGCCGCCCGGCTGTGCGGGATCAACCTGCTGGCCGCCGTGCGGGAATACCTGGGGGACCTGGACAGGGTGGAGTGCCTGGTAAAGGCGTTCGGCCTGGTGGCCAGCAGCCCGGATTTTTTTGATCAGCCCGCGGTGATGCACGGCTTTTCCGATTTGATGATGGAAGTGCTGGGGGACCGGGGCCTGCACGCCCGCTCGGCCATGGGCACTTGCTGCCTGCCGCGCAATATCCCGGTGGAAGTGGATCTCGTGCTGAAGATCCGCGCCTGAGAGGAGAGACGCTGAATATGAACACAGTGGAACAGCAGATATTGAAAAGCGGCCGCAGGCGCCGGGGCAACGTGGTCCTGCGCCGCAGCGGGGATCTTTTGTTCATCGGCGGCCACGGCCCGGAGGACGAAGTGACCGGAGAGCCGTTTTACATCGGGCGCCTGGGCGGCGCGCTCACCACGGAGGACGGTTACAAAGCCGCCCGCATCTGCGGCGAGATCCTGCTCAGCGCCATGCAGGAATACTTGGGCGACCTGGACAGGGTGGACTATCTGGTGAAAGCGTTCGGGCTTGTGAGCAGCGAGCCGGAGTTTTACGAGCAGCCCGCCGTGATGGACGGATTTTCGGATCTGATGGTGCAGGTGCTGGGGGACCGGGGCCTGCACGCCCGCTCCGCCATGGGCACGTCCAACCTGCCCGGCAATATCCCCGTGGAGATCGAGCTCATTGTAAAAATCAAACCGTGAAAAGAGTGCTGTTATGAAACTGACCATCATCGGCGCGGGCAGCAGCTACACGCCCGAGATCATCGACGGGCTGCTGGGGCAGCCCTGCTTCGGCGCGCTAGAAGTGGCGCTTTACGACCTGCCCGAAGGCGCCGCGCGGGCGCGGATCATATGCGACATGGCCCTGCGCATGGCGAAAAAACGGGGCGCCCAGGCAACGATCGAAGTGGTCCCACAGCTGGACGAGGCGCTGCGCGGCAGCGATTTCGTCGTCAGCCAGTTTCGCGTGGGGCTGCTTGCCGCGCGCGTCTTGGACGAGCGCATCCCTTTGAAATATGGCCTGATCGGCCAGGAGACCACCGGCGCGGGCG
The DNA here is from genome assembly GCA_905212515.1 of uncultured Oscillospiraceae bacterium. Taxonomy (GTDB): domain Bacteria; phylum Bacillota; class Clostridia; order Oscillospirales; family Ruminococcaceae; genus Ruthenibacterium. Next base: position 4,524 of record CAJMEU010000025.1, read on the forward strand.
GCTTTTTCAAAGCCATGCGCACCATCCCCGCAACACTGGCGCTTGTGCGCCGCATGGAGGCCGTCTGCCCCGATGCCTGGCTGATCAATTTCACCAATCCCTCCGGGATCATCACCGAGGCGGTGCACCGCTATTCGGCCATCAAATGCGTGGGCCTGTGCAACGTGCCGTACAATATGCAAGTGGATGCCGCGCGCCTACTGGGCGCGGATGTGGACAGGGTCTACTGCCGTATGGCGGGGCTGAACCACCTCAGCTTCGTCACCCAGGTGTATCTGGACGGCAAACCGGTGCTGCCGCAGATGATCGCCAAAAAAATGTTCACGTCTCAAATCGTGAAGAATATCCCCAAAGTGCCCGGCGTGGAAACGCTGATTGAAAAGCTGGGCATGGTGCCGTCTCCCTATCTGCAATATTACTATTTCGAAAAAGAGATGCTGGCCCGGGAACAGGCTGATGCCGCCCCTGGGGGCCCGGGCACCCGGGGGGAACAGATCCTCCGCGCGCAGGACGACCTGTTTGCGCTGTACAGGCGGCCCGATGTATGCGAAAAACCCAAGGAACTGGAAATGAGGGGCGGTGCGTATTATTCCACCGTGGCCACCACGCTGATGAAGGCGCTGTCCGGCGGCGGCCCGGTCGTCACACCCGTCAACTATCCCAACCAGGGCGCCATCACGGACCTGCCCGCCCAAAGCGTGGTGGAGACGAATTGCCTGGTGGATCAAAACGGCGTGCAGCCGCTGAGCTTCGGCGCGCTGCCCTTGCAGGTGCGGGGCCTTGTACAGCGCGTCAAGGCCTACGAGACGCTGACGGTGGAGGCGGCGGGAGAGCATTCCTACAACAAAGCGGTGCTGGCCCTGCTCAACCATCCGCTGGTGCACGGCTATGAAAACGCGGTGTGCCTGGTGGATGATTTGATCGCCCATCACGGCCCCTATGTGGGGGAGCTGCGCTGAGCCGCGGCCGGAACCCTGTTTTTCGCGCTGCGCCGGGCGGGCCTGCCCGGCGCATTTGATAAGATATGGAGGAGGAGGGATCGGTTTGGAATATGCCCAGCGGGAACAGACCATGGCGCTGACCGCTCAGTGGACCGGGCCGCGCTTTGCGGACGGGCGTCCCCGGGTGCCGGATGCCCTGCTGGAGACACTGCGCGGCATGACGCTGGAGGAGCTGTGGATGCCGCTGTATCTGAAGGGCTATGCCTTTCAGTATGCGGGCGGCATGCAGGCGCTGCATCCGGGGCAAAAGCTGGTGGGGCGCGCCGTCACCTGTACCTTTGTGCCCACCCGGCCCGACCTGGCGGCCCTGGTCAAGGCCGAGGGCGCTGCGCGGGGCTGGCAGGGCACCTGCAACCAGTGGGTGGTCGACCGCTTGGTCGAGGGCGACGTGGTGGTGGCGGATCTGTTTGATAAGGTGTACAACGGCACCTTTGTGGGCGGGAACCTCACCACCGCCATCGCAGCCAAAACAAAAACCGGCGGCGCGGTGATCTGGGGCGGCGTGCGCGATCTGGAACAGATGGAAAAGATCAAGGCCGCCCAGGTGTTTTACCGCGGCGTGGACCCCACGCCCATCCGGGAGTGTGTGGCCGTGGGGATCAATACGCCCTGCCGCGTCAACCAGGCGGTCTGCCTGCCGGGGGACGTAGTGCTGGGCACGGCCAGTGGGGTGCTGTTTATCCCCAGCCATCTGGCCCAGCATGCCGTCGAAGAGGCGCAGAAGACCCAGGCGAAAGACGCGTTTGGCTTTGCCATGCTGCGGGAAGGCCGCTATACTGCGTCGCAGATCGACGACAGTGTGTGGAACACGCAGATGCTGAACGATTTGGAACGATTCCTCGCCGGCAGCAACGCGTGTGCCGCTTATCGCGGGCTGGACTGGAGCGTGGAGCGCGCGGCCGCCCGCGGTGAACCGGAGGCTTTGGCCCAGGTGCTGCGCTCCTGTCTGCGGTGACACCTGTACAAAAAGAGGGAAGGCGCGGCCGCAGCAGCGGCAGCCGTCCCGCCGATAAAAATAAGCCCCAAAAGCAAGGGACAACCTGACAAAATTGGTCCTTGCCTTTGGGGCTTATTCATTTGGAAAGTTCAGAAAAAGTTGCTGAATGAGTTGCTAAATTTGCAAATCCAAAAACAGAAAGCCCGTAAAAATAGCGTAGAATCGCCATTTTTACGGGCTTTATTTTGGTGCGGAAGATGGGACTTGAACCCACACGTCATAGACACACGCACCTCAAACGTGCCTGTCTGCCGATTCCAGCACTTCCGCATAAGGCAGCCGCAGGCTGCATTACATAATATATCATAAAAAAAGAAGAAAAGTCAACCCTTCCCGGGCAAAGAAAAGCCCGGTTTGGGAAATCGTCCCCCGATGGGGCATATAAAAAGGTGATCGGCCGGCAAAGGGGAGAAGGGGCAAAGCGGCAAGCATACAAAGCGGCAGCGCGCGGGCCTCTCTCTCCCTCATCCGCATCGCTGTCCTGCCGGCGATCCTGAAACCTACAGCCGCCCGCCCACGCGCTGCTGCAGCAAAAACGGGAAAGGCACAGCGGCCCAATAAAAAACGCGTGGTGCTTCTGCCCCACGCGCTTGTGACACAGCGGCCCGGCATTTTTCAGCAGGCTGAAGCCGGCTCTGTGTGCACTTCGCACTCTGCCCGCAGTGGCTCGATATCCAGGTCCAGCAGCAAGATCAGCCGCAGCATAACTTTGGCGCTGGGCAGAAAGGCCCCCCGCTCCAGCTTTTGATACCAGCGCACCGAGATGAAAACGGCTTCCGCCACGTTTTCCTGGGTAAGATGCTTTTCCCTGCGCGCTTCCCGCAGCAGGCGGCCAAATGAAGTTGACAATGACATATACATACCTCCTTGGAAGGAGCGTAACGTAATATTTTCCCGCTGTACACGAATTTATTGTTCGCCTTTTGACAAAAATACGAGATCGCCCAAAACGTCAGATCCCGGCGATGCAGGGACGCAAAAGCAGAAGCATACAAAAACGCCCCTGGCCGAAGTTCCGCCAGGGGCGCTTTTGTGTGAAATGAAGAGAGAGGGTGTTCTATCTATATAAACTCATCGCAGAGATGAGATGGCCGGTTGTCTGGCCGCCCGCACCGGCGGGGCCGGTTCGCATGGGGCGGTTCAGTGGGGCGCCATGCAGAAATACTTTTCTGCCCGCGCGCAAAATATGGCAGCCGCAGGTGCGGCTTCGTCTTTGTTGACCATGGCTTTATCATACAGGCCAAACGTGAAAGAACCATGAGCCAAATTTGAATAAGCTGCAAAGATTTTGCGAAAAGAGGCCTTTCATCTGCCCGGGGAAGATGATATACTAAAGGCAGCGCCGCGCAAGGCGGAAGAAAGGCGGGAAAACGGTTGGACGCGACTTTTTGGATCGCCGTCATCGGCTGCGTGACGGGTGTGGTGTCGCTGGGCATCGAACTGGCGCGCTTTTGGCGCGAACGCCCCCGCGTCACCGTGGAGACCTGCAACGAACTGAATAATTTTGTGTATATCGAGGACGGCGTAGCCACCGTGTACCTGAACGTGCGGGTGTACAACGGCGGTCCCCGGCCGGTGCTGCTGCGCGGGGCCTACCTGCTGCACGCGGACGGCGGCATGGCCGCGCCCGTCAAGGCCATGGAGGACGTGGATTGGCGCTTTTGCGACAACCTGCCCCTGCAAAGCCTCCCGGCCGAGCGCAAGCTGCCGGCCAGCCTGCCCGCCGGCGGGCTGTGGCAGGGCGTGTTCCTATATAAGGATCTGCCGCAGCATTACACGGCCGAGGAGCCCTTGTGGGACCTGACCTGTTATGTGGTGACGGGGGAGCGGGACATCCACCCGCTGACGGTCCAAATGCACACCGGCACGCCGGAGACGGGCGCCGCCCTGGTGACGCCACAGGCAGTCTACAGCATGACGGCCATGGACTGGCCCCCCGAGGCCGGGGAAAAAGAGGAGGAAGACATCCCGTGAAAGAGATGAGTGTATTCGACGTGATCGGCCCCAATATGATCGGCCCGTCCAGTTCGCACACGGCGGGGGCGCTGCGCATCGCGCGGCTGGCCCGCAGCCTGGTGGAGGGCGAGGTGGCGCGGGTGCGGTTCATTTTGTACGGCTCCTTTGCCAAAACCTATCGGGGCCACGGCACCGACAGGGCGCTGGTGGCCGGCGTGCTGGGCTTCGACACCGAGGACCCCCGCATCCGCGATTCCTTTGAATGGGCCCGGAAGGCGGGGCTGGCATACTCCTTCGGCTTCGGCGACGAAACGCTGGAGCCCCACCCCAACACCGTGGAGGTGGTGCTCACCACCGCGGCCGGCGACACCACCCGGGTGACGGGCGTGTCCGTGGGCGGCGGCCGGGTGCTGCTGACGAAGATCGACGGGGTGGAGATCCGCCTGTCCGGCGAATACCACACGCTGTTCATCCACCAAAAGGATACGCCGGGCGTGGTGGCCCACATCGCCAGCAGCTTGGCCCAATACCAGATCAACATCGCCTTCATGCGCCTGTACCGCGAGAGCAAGGGCGAGAACGCCTACACGGTGATCGAGGCGGACAACCCCGTGCCCCGCGCCGTGTGCGACCAGATCACCGCCCATGAGAACATCGTCAGCGCAACGGTGATCCCGCTGTAAGCGGGCCGCGCCGAAAGCCGCTGCTGCAAATTTGTTTCGGTACAGCCATTCAAGGAGGCAGAACAATGCGTTTTAATACGGGAAAAGAATTGCTGGAGCTCTGCGCGGCCCGGCACTGCGCCGTCAGCGCGGCCATGCTGGGGCGCGAGGAGGCCCTCGGCGGCGAAACGCCCGAGGCGCTGCGCGCGCGCATGGCCCACTCTTACGATATCATGCGGCAGGCCGTGCACACGGCGCGCACGCAGGAGGTGCGCTCCATGGGCGGGCTGATCGGCGGCGAGTGCCGCAAGATGGACGCGCGCCGCGCGGCCGGGCCGGTGTGCGGCGTCCTGGTGTCCAAGGCGGCGGGTTACGCCATGGGCGTGCTGGAGGTCAACGCCAGCATGGGGCTGATCGTGGCGGCACCCACGGCGGGCTCCTCGGGCGTGCTGCCCGGCGTGCTGCTGGCTTTGCAGGAGGAGTTCGGCTGCGGGGACGAACGCATGGTGGACGCCCTGTTCAACGCCGGCGCTGTGGGCTACCTCATCAGCCGCAACGCCACGGTGGCCGGGGCCGAGGGCGGCTGCCAGGCCGAGGTGGGCGCGGCGTCCGCCATGGCGGCCAGCGCGGCCGTGGAACTGGCCGGCGGCAGCCCGCAGCAGTGCCTCACGGCGGCGGGCATCGCCATCACCAATATTCTGGGCCTGGTGTGCGACCCTATCGGCGGCCTGGTGGAGGCGCCCTGCCAAATGCGCAACGCCATGGGCGCGGCCAACGCGCTCACCAGCGCCGAGATCGCCCTGGCGGGCTGCCGGTGCGCCGTCCCCTTCGACGAAGTAGTGGCGGCCATGTACGCCGTGGGCAAAACGCTGCCCGCGTCCCTGCGGGAGACGGCCCTGGGCGGCATCGCGGCCGCGCCCTCAGCCTGCGCGGCCTGCGGCGGCTGCGGGCAAAGCGCCGCACAGTAAAAAACAAACCGCACCCCCGCGCGCCGCTGCCGGGCCCCGCGGGGGGTTTGGGGGCGGGGCGGGGCCGCGAGGGCAAAAGCGCGGGGGGTTTGGGCGGGGTGGGGGCGGAGGAGGCGAGGGGGGGGGGGGGGGGGGGGCGGTCCACGCGGCCGAAAATAAAAACACCACCCCCCCCCCCCGCCGGCCGGGCCGGGCGCGCGGGGGTGTTTTGCGTCCTCCGGGGCGCGGAAAAGCAAAAAGCGGGCGGATTTGGCACGGATTCGGTCAAACCATGGAAACGGGGCGGCAGGCCTTGCTATAATGGGCAATGATAAAAAATACGCCGCTGCGTGTAAAGCGGGGCGTATCACAGAAAGGAAAAAAGTATTTATGAACCATTCCCTGAAACGCGCGCTGGCGCTGGCCGCCGCCCTGGCGCTGGCGTTCAGCCTGGCCGCCTGCGGCGGCAAAACGGCCCCGTCCGCTTCCGCGTCCTCCCCGGCCGCTGCCGATCCCGGCCTGCCCGTGGTGGAGGCGCCCGCCGCTTCCGTGGCGGAACCGGAGAACGAGGTGGCGGTGGAGGGCGCCATCGTGGCCGCCTCCATGAACGTCATCACCATCCGCACCGCCGCCGGCGACGAGCTGGATTTCCCCACCGTGGACGCCGAAGTGGTGGCGCCGGACGGCATCCTGGAGGGCGACACCGCCGTGGTGGAGTATCGCGGGCAGGTGAACGGTACCGATACCTCCGGCGCCTATGTGGACCGCGTCACCGTCACCCGCAGCGCGGCCCAAGGCATCGAGATGGCCCCCTGCGACGAGACGGTGTACGTCACCCATCAGGCGGATCTGCACGGGCAGAACTCCAACGATTCCGCCGTGCTGGGCATCCTGGATAAGGGCACACAGCTGCACCGCACGGGCAAGGGCCCCCACGGCTGGAGCCGGGTGGAATACAACGGTCTGACGGGCTATCTCTTCGGCGATTACCTGTCCGATCAGCAGCCCACCCAGCCCCTGGCGCAGTCCACCGCCCCCTCCGACACCATGACGGCCGTGGACAAAACCGTGTACACCACCGGGCAGCTGCGCATCCGCCAGGCCCCGGGCCTGGACGCGGCGAAGATCGGCAGCGTGGCCCCGGGCACGGCCCTGCACCAGACGGGCGCGCTGTCCAACGGCTGGGCCAAGGTGGATTACAACGGCGCCGCCGGTTACTGCGACGCCGAATATCTCACCGACAAGGCCCCGGCCCGTGCCGTGGAGCCGGACGCCACGCCCGCGGGCGAGGTGAACCGCGCGCCGGCCAACAAAACCTATTACACCACCGTGGCCCTGAAGCTGCACAAGACCTATTCCACCGATGCCAGCGTGCTGGCCGTGCTGCCCAAGGGCACGCCCGTGTACGTGGAGAATTTGATGGACAACCATTGGGCCGAGGTCAGCTATCAGAACACCGTGGCTTACTGCGTCACCCAGTACCTGTCCGAGCAGCAGCCCGCCGCCGTGCCCCAGGCCACCGCGGACAGCCAGAATTTCACGGCCCGTCACGTCACGGTGATACCCCCCCGCGAACTGGGGCCGCCGCAGCAGCCGGGCGGGGCCCCCTTCATGGTGGCCATCGTGCCCGCGGGCACGGGGCTGCAGCGCACCGGTATCTCCACGGACGGCCAGTGGAGCCGCATCAGCTATAACGGCCAGACGGTGTACGGGGCCACCCAGTATATCAGCGGCGAACAGGCCCCGTCCATCGGTTCGGGCGCGGGCGTGGGCGGCGGCATCGGCTCCGGCGCGGCCCCGGCGGGCGTGACGGTCACCGACGTGAACGAGACCATGTATATCACCGCGGACAACCTGAACCTGCACACCTACGACGACATGCAGGCCCCCGTGGTGACGGTGGCGCCCGCCGGCACCCAGGTGACGCGCACCGGCATCCTGGACAACGGCTGGAGCCGCATCTACTGGAACGGCGAGGTGCTGTACTGCTCTAGCGCCTATCTGCGCTATTGACGGGCCAAAAAACTTTGTGCAAAGCGCCCGGAACTTTTCCCTGCTCGGGCTCTTTGCCTGTGTATTGTGCGGAAAAGGGGCCGTTTGCAAAAAAGATGATTGACAGGGGTACTTTAGCGTGCTATAGTGAGAAAAAATCATAAAGCTGTCTGGAGGGGGTCCTCCCCTCAGGCAATGGTAGAGGCGCGGAAGGCCAAAAGTAACGCAGGCAAAGGCAGGCAAATGCCGCCGGCGCGAAAGGGGCCGTCCGCCGAAATGGCAGGCGTTTGCCAAGCTTGTCGTTGGGCCACAGTACTAAGAGGCTGTGGACTGTCACGTCTGTGAAGCGCTATCCATTGGACAGAAGCAATTTTTCAGCACGGCTAGCAGTGCTGGCAAAACCGCTTTGAAGCCATGAGACGTCGCAGACGCCTTGTGGTTTTTTTATTGCCTTGTGGGAATGTAATTTGAAAAGAAAAAGGAGAAATGATCTATGAGACTGCGCAATGCTATGATCGCCGGTGCAATGGCGATGACCATGCTTCTCACCGCCTGCGGCGGTGCCTCTTCCAGCGCGCCCGCCGCGTCCGCGCCCGCCCAGGGCTCTTCCGCCGCCCCCGCTTCCTCCGGCGCCGTCACCGGCATCCTGGAGGACGGCGTGCTCACCGTCGGCATGGAATGCGCCTACGCGCCCTACAACTGGTCCCAGCCCGACGATTCCAATGGCGCCGTGCCCATCAAGGATTCCAACGAGTACGCCAACGGCTACGACGTGATGATCGCCAAAAAGATCTGCGAGGCCAACGGCTGGCAGCTGGAGATCGTCCGCTCCGACTGGGACTCCCTGGTGCCCGGCGTGCAGACCGGCAAGCTGGACGCGGCCATCGCCGGCCAGTCCATGACGGCCGAGCGCTCTGAGCAGGTGGACTTCGCCGGCCCCTACTTCTACGCCACCATCGTGTGCGTCACCAAGGCGGACGGCGCCTACGCAAACGCCGCAGGCATCGCCGACCTGGCCGGGGGCAGCTGCACCGCGCAGATCGCCACCATCTGGTACGACAAGTGCCTGCCCCAGATCGAGGGCGCGGACATCAAAACGGCCTCCGAGACCGCCCCGGCCATGCTGATGGCCCTGGAGACCGACAACGTGGACTTCATCTGCACCGACATGCCCACCGCCATGGGCGCCGTGGCCGCTTATCCCGGCATGAAGATCCTGGACTTCTCCGGCACCGACGGCGACTTCCAGTTCACCGAGGCCGAGCGCGCGGAGAACGTGAACATCGGCATCTCCGTGATGAAGGGCAACACCGCCCGTCAGGAGGCCATGAACGCCGTGCTGTCCCAGATGACCGTGGACGACTTCAACGACCTGATGGACCAGGCCATCGCCATCCAGCCCATCGGCGAGTAATTTTCCCGCACAGCGGCACGGCCGTGCCAAAACAGAAAGGGGCATCTCTTCAATGCAGGAACGATTCATCCAGCTTGGGGCCGACATCGTCAAGCTGTGGGGGAAATACGGCGGCTCGTACCTCACCGGTATGCGCAACACGCTGGTGCTGGCCCTGGTGGCCACGCTCATCGGCTGTGTCATCGGCTTCGTGTGCGGCGTGCTGCAAACCATCCCTTACGCGAAAACCGATCCGCTGCCCAAGCGGTTCTTCCTGAAACTGATCCGCGTCCTGGTGCGCGTCTACGTGGAGGTGTTCCGCGGCACGCCCATGGTGCTGCAGGCGGTGTTCATCTACTACGGCCTGCCCTATTTCACCAACAACGCCCTCAACTTCACCAACGTGTGGGCGGCGGCCATCCTGGTGGTGTCCATCAACACCGGCGCCTATATGGCCGAGACGGTGCGCGGCGGCATCCTGTCCATCGACCCGGGCCAGACCGAGGGCGCCATGGCCATCGGCATGAACCATGTGCAGACCATGACGGCCGTCATCCTGCCCCAGGCCCTGCGCAACATCATGCCGCAGATCGGCAACAACTTCATCATCAACGTGAAGGACACCTCGGTCATGTTCATCATCTCCTTCACCGAGTTCTTCGCCACCCACCGCGCGGCCGTGGGCGCCACGTATCTGTATTTCCCCTCGGCCACCATCGAAATGATCGGTTATCTGTGCATGACGCTGGCGGCCTCGTTCCTGCTGCGCTGGCTGGAGAAGCGCATGGACGGCCCGGACAGCTACGACCTGGCCCTGGCCGACCCGCTGGTGCCCGGCGAGGGCATGCACCGCTACAAAAAGAACCCCAAACAGACCAACAGCGACTACCGCGCCCATCAGGCGGATGCCGGCGTGCAGGACACGAAAGGGGGGCGTTGAGCCATGCCACAGCCCATCATCGAGGTAAAGCACCTCAGCAAGACCTTCGGCGCCAACACCGTGCTGCGGGACGTGGACTTCAACGTCCATGAAGGCGACGTCACCTGCATCATCGGCGCCTCGGGCAGCGGGAAATCCACGCTGCTGCGCTGCATCAACCTGCTGGAGACGCCCACCACCGGCGAGATCCTAAAACACGGCGAGCCCATCACCGGCAGGTCCACCAGCCCCAGCAAGTACCGGGCCAAGGTGGGCATGGTGTTCCAAAGCTTCAACCTGTTCAACAACATGACCGTGCTGCAAAACTGCATGACCGGCCCGGTGAAAGTGCTGAAACGGCCCGCGGCCGAAGCGCGGGAAACGGCCCTGCGCTTTCTGGAAAAGGTGGGCATGGCGCCCTACATCAACGCCAAGCCCCGCCAGCTGTCCGGCGGCATGAAGCAGCGGGTGGCCATTGCCCGCGCCCTGGCCATGGAGCCGGAGGTGCTGCTGTTCGACGAGCCCACCAGCGCCCTGGATCCCCAGATGGTGGGCGAGGTACTGGCCGTGATGCGCCAATTGGCAGCCGAGGGCCTGACCATGCTGGTGGTCACCCACGAGATGGCCTTTGCCCGGGACGTGTCCAGCCGGGTGGTGTATATGGCCGACGGCGTCATCTGTGAAGAGGGCACGCCGAACCAGGTGTTCGAGCACCCCCGTCAGGCAAAAACCAAGGAATTTTTGGCCCGTTTCACCCAGCATTGAGGGGGAAAAGGGGAAAAAAGGCCGTTCGAAAGCGGCGCAAAGACGCCCTTGAACGGCAGATGCGCAAAAAAGCACCATAAAAAACAGCGGAAAACTGCTGGAAAACAGCATAAAAACCATTAAAAACAGCCGGAAAACGGCTGAAAAACACAGGAAAAAAAGGTGGATTTTCCACAAGAAAAGCCCTCCGGTGTCCCGCCGGAGGGCTTTCTGTATGAGGAAGAGCGAAGAGACGGCTCGCTCAGGTCAAAGCTTGGAATAGCCGAAGCTGTTCACCAGCGCGTCCAGCTTATGGCCGGCGGCGCACAGGGGGCATTGGCCCGCGGGGTAGGAGGCGTAGCCGGGCACGTCGGCTTCGTGGAACACGGCGTGGACGCTGTAGCCCTCCACCTCGGGCACGGCGCTGAAGATGGCGGCCACGCCCTCCATGATGCCGCCGTAATAGCACACGCACTCGGCGCTTTTGCGGATGGTTTGGCCCGTGGTGACGCTGGCCATCAGGATCAGCACATGCTTGCCGTCGATCATGGGCTTGAGGTTGGCGCGGAAAAGCTTACGGCCGTAGCCGTCGGTCTCCGGCGTCACCACGTACAGGCTTTTGTGGGCGTTCATGGACTGCAGGCCGCTGTGGGCCAGTTCCTGCGCCAGCAGCGCGCCCACGACCTGGGTGCCGTCCAGGCAGACGATGGTATCGATCACCGTGTTCAGCATATATTTGCTTGACAGGTGCTCCGCCACCTCGTCCGCCTCCGACACGCGGGTCTTCAGCGTGGTCATGTCGATATAATAGTTGACATGGGAGTGGTTGGTGGCAAAGTGGCCGGGCACGACTTTCAGCGGCACGGTGGTGTCGGCGGCGTACAGCTTGACGATGCGGGATTCCATGGCGTCCTCTCCATTCATAAAAGCGCCCCTTGCCGGAACAAAGAACGCTTTTTTTCATCATAACACATCTTTCAGGCGGAGACAATGCTGGATTTGCCAAAAAATGGACGCTATTTTGGTGAGAAACCACAAAACGGCGCGGCAGCCTGCCAAACCTGCCCGTGACGGGCAGCGATCGGCTTACCGCCTGCGCGTGCCGAAGAGGCCGCGCACGAGCTGCCTGCCCAGTTCCCGCCCCACGGTGGAGAGGGTGTTGTCCACCGTGCGCTGCACGGTGCGGGCGCGCCGGCGCTGGGCGGCCTCAGCCTCCCGGGCGGCGGCCTTCTCGGCGGCGATGCGCTGCTTTTCCTCCTCCTTGGCGCGCTTTTCCGCCTCTTCGGCGGCCTGTTTCTCGGCGGCCTCCTGGGCCACGAGCTTTTCCAAGTCCTCGTAGGCGCTTTCCCGGTCTACGGCCTGGGCGTATTTCAGGTACAGGGGGCTGAGCTTGACGGCCTTGTCCAGGCTGTCGGGGCTGGCGGCGCTCATGCTGCTTTGGGGCGGCAGCACGCCGGCGCGCTCCACCACCGTGGGCACGCCCTTTTCGTCCAGCAGGCTGATGAGCGCCTCGCCGGTGCCCAGCTCGGTGAGGACCTGCTCGCAGTCAAATTTCGGGTTCACGCGGAAGCTTTTGGCCGCGGCCTTCAGGGCCTTCTGATCGTTGGGGGTATAGGCGCGCAGGGCGTGCTGGATGCGGTTGCCCAGCTGGCTGAGCACGCTGTCCGGGATGTCCGAGGGCTGCTGGGTGATGAAGTACACGCCCACACCCTTGGAGCGGATGAGGCGCACCACCTGCTCGATCTTGTCCAGCAGGGCCTTGGGCGCGTCGTCGAACAGCAGATGGGCTTCGTCGAAAAAGAACACCATGCGGGGCTTGTCGCAGTCGCCCACTTCCGGCAGCAGCTCGTACAGATCGCTGAGCATCCACAACAGGAAGGTGGAGTACAGCAGCGGATGCTGGAACAGCTGCTGGCACTCGAGGATATTGATGATGCCGCGGCCGGAGGCGTCGGTCTGCATCCAGTCGGCGATATCCAGGGCCGGTTCGCCGAAGAAGATGCCGCCGCCCTCGTCGTCCAATTGCAGCAGCGCGCGCTGGATGGCGCCCACGCTTTGGGCGGAGATATTGCCGTATTCGGTTTTGAACTGCCTGGCGTTGTCGCCCACGTACTGCACCATGCTGCGCAGGTCTTTCAGGTCGATGAGCAGCAGCTGCTTGTCGTCGGCAATGCGGCACACGATGGACAGGATCCCGGCCTGGGTGTCGTTCAGGTTCAGCAGGCGGGCCAGCAGCTGGGGGCCCATGTCGCTGATGGTGGTGCGCACCGGGTGGCCCTGCTTGCCGTATACGTCGAAGAAGCGGGAGGGATAGGCCTTGAAGGAGAAGCCTTCGATGTGCATGCTGTCGATGCTTTTCTGGATGTGGCCGGTGGTGACGCCCGGCTCGCACTTCTGGATCAGGACCGGCAGGCCGATCAGGCCGGCCGGGAGGCCATGGCGCGGTACAGGAACACGGGCGCGACGCCCGTGGCCACCCAAAAGACCATTTTATCTTGCAGATACATCGCGCTCCACTCCTTGCAGAATACTGTTTTTTTCATTGTAGCACAGAAAAAAGCGCTTTTTCAATTCCTTTACAAATCATTCATGCAAAACTTGTGCAGATATGGTATACTTTAAACAGAACGAAGGCCCGGCGGGCAGCCGGGCGCGAAAAGGGGAGACATCCTTGCTATGAACCTGCTCTATTTTCTCACCCCCAAGGCGGATGTGGCGTACTTATACGATGATTTTACCGTTCGTCAGGCGCTGGAAAAAATGGAGTATCACCGCTATTCCTCCATCCCCATCCTCAACCGCAAGGGCGAGTACGTGGGGTCCATCACCGAGGGCGATCTGCTGTGGGCCATCAAAAAAATGTATAACCTGGACCTGCAGGCCGCCGAGGACCTGCCGGTGATGCACGTGCCCCGCAAGCACGATTACCAGTGCGTGGCCGTGGACACTGAGATGGACCAGCTGGTGGCGGCGGCCATGAAACAGAATTTCGTGCCGGTCATCGACGGCAAAAACAGCTTTATCGGTATCGTGAAGCGCAACAGCATCATCCAGTACTGCTACGACCAGTACAAGGCCACGCCGCGCACCCAGTGCGCCGTGCCGGCGCCCATGCCGGCCGGCCGGGCAGGCGCGCGGAAAAATTGAAGGAAAACGGCCCCGGAGGATCCCCTCCGGGGCCGTTTTTTTTTCAGCGGACGGGCGTTTTGCCGCGCCCGGGGGCCTGCCGCGCGCCGCGGGCGGCGGGTGGGTAGTGGCGGCGCAGATAGCCCAGGCACAGCGCCAGCGACACCAGCGTGGCCGCCGGCGCGGCCAGGCCCACCTGGGCCAGCGAGGCGCCGGGCAGCCTGCTGAACAGCCAGGACAGGGGCACGCGCACAAGGAAGGTGGCCACGGCGCTGTGCACCAGGGGGAACAGGGGACGGCTGCTGCCGCTGAAGAAGGAGTTCATACAGAACACGAAGCACACCAGCATGCTGTCGAAGCTGTAGCTGCGCAGATAGGCCGCGCCCGCGCGGATGACGGCCGGGTCGCCGGTGAACAGGCTGACCAGCCCGGGGCCGTTGATCTGCGCGCACAAAAAGAAGGTGACGCCGAACATCAGCGACAGGCCGATGCCCACCCGCAGCCCCGCCCGCGCGCGGCCCAGCAGGCCGGCGCCGTAGTTCTGGGCCGTCATGGCGGCCACGGCCGCGGCAAAGGCCGTGGAGGGCAGCATGCTGAACACGATCAGCTTTTCCACCACGCCCACGGCGGCCGAAGCCACCAGGCCCATGCTGTTCACCACGGCGGTGATCAGCAAAAAGGACACGTTCACCAGCCCTTCCTGGGCGGCGATGGGCAGGCCCATGCGCAGCAGATCCCGCGCGCAGCACAGGTGGAATACGGGCTTTGCCCGGCGGTATTGGGCCAAGTGGCCCCGCGCCAGCAGGAACAGGAAGGCCAGCAGCAGGCTGAGCACCTGGGCCAGCACGGTGGAGACGGCCGCGCCGTGGGCGCCCCCGTGCAGCACGCCCACGAACAAAAGGTCGGTGGAGATGTTGGTGATGCAGGCCGCCACCATCAGCAGCAGGGGCGTGCGCGAATCCCCCAAGCCCCGCAGGATGCTGCCCACGGCGTTGTAGCCCACGATGAACACGATGCCCACCGCGCACACCAGCAGGTAATCCCGCGTGTCGTCCATGGCCTGGGCGGGCACCTGCATGGCCCGGCAGATGGGGTCCACAAACAGGACGGCGCCGGCCGTCATCAGCAATGCCAGCGCGCCGAACACCACCAGCATGGCGGCCACGGCGCCGGCCACGCCGCGCTTGTTGCGCGCGCCGAAATGCTGGGCCACCAGCACGGTGCCCCCGGCCGTCAGGCCCACGGCCAGGCCGGTGATGGTCTGCATCACCTGGCTGCCCACGGCCACGGCGCACACGGCGGTGGAATCCGCAAAGCGGCCCACCATAAACAAATCGGACGCGCCGTAGCAGGCCTGTAAAAGGTTGGTGAACAAAAAGGGCATGGAAAATTGGAAGAGCGTTAGAAAAACGTCCCCCTCGGTCAAATTTACGCTTCGCCGCATAGCCGCCTCCGTCAAAAGGGCACTTTTTGCCATTCTATGCAACAGGGACGGCCCTCATGCCGAAGGGCTTTCAGCGCAGCAGGAAGGGGACGAGGAACAGCAGCAGCACCCCGGCGGCCGCCCCCAGCACGGCGGCGCGCCAGCGGCGGTACTGCCGGTCCATGCGGCGGCGCTCGGCGGGCGAAGGCTGGGCCGGGGCGGCCAGGGAAAGGGCCCCGGGGGAGAAGTGGCGCCGCCCGTACAGCGCGTAGCACCCGAGGCCCACGCCGCACCAGGCCAGGCCCGCCCACAGGGCGGCGCGGTCCAGCTGCGTCATCATCAACAGGTAAGCGGCGATGCTGACGGGCGCGCCCAGGGCGATGCCCGGCGCGCGGTAGGGCCGGGGCAGGGCGGGCCAGCGGCGGCGCAGCGCCCAGGCCGAGGCGATGCCCAGAATGTAATACAGCAGCGTGGCGAACAGCGACAGCGAGGCGATGAGGCCCACGGACCCCGTCCACACCAGGGCCAGCATCAGCACGCCCAGCGCACAGCCGGCCCGGGCGGGTGTGTGGAAGCGCGGGCTGACCTTGGCGAAAAAGGCGGGCATGGCGCCGTCCCGCGCCATGGTGAACAGGTACCGCGCCGGCGCCGAGATGCTGGCGTTCAGGGTGGAAAAATCCCCGCCGAAGGCGATGCCCGCGCACAGCAGCACCAGCGGGAAACCTAGGGCGCCGGCCAGGCGCATGGCCTCGGCGTAGGGCGCGGCGGCCTGGGCCAGGCCGGCCAGCCGGCCGCTGGGCACGATGCAAACCAGCATCCATTGGAACAGCCCGTTCACCGCGAACACCAGAAAGGGCGCCAGGAACAAGGCCCGGGGCAGGTTGATGTGGGGGTAGCGGATCTCCTCGCCCATGGCGCAGCAGGTCTCGAAGCCGGCGAAGCACCACCACACCAGGGCCACGCAGGGCAGGAAGGGCGCGCCGGCGCCGGCGGCGGGAGCGGTGAAGCGGGCCAGATCCATGGACGGCAGCATGGACAGCACCCACACCAGGGCCACGCCCCAGAAAAAGAACAGGAAGGCGTTCTGCATACGGCCGGTCATCTGGGCGCCGCAGGTGCTCAGCACCATAAACAGCAGCACGGCGCCGGCGGCCAGCACCCTGTCGCTGACGGGCAGGGGGATGCCCAGCGCCTGGAACAGGGTGCGCAGGTAGAAGCTGAAGGCCAGCGCCTCACCGCCGGCCACGGATACCATGGAGATGATGAAGTTCCACCCGGCCAGCATGCCGAAGGGCCGGCCCAGGCCCAGCGAAGCGTAGAGGTAGGTGCCGCCGGACAGCGGGATGGCGGCGCCCATCTCGGCGTACAGCAGCGCGGGGTAGATGCTGACGGCCAATGCCGCCAGGGTGGCGAAGATGACCGAGGGCCCCAGGCTGCCCACCACATTGCCCCCCACGGTGACCAGCCCCACGCCGATGACCGTGCCCGACGTGATGGTGAGGGCCTCCCGCAGGCCCAAGCAGCGGTTCAGCGCGCCCGGCGCGCCCGTTTTCTCTTGTTTCATGGAAAAACCTCCCTTTTCATCCCGTGAATGCACCATCCTATGAAAAAAGAGGCAAAAATGTCCGCCGGACGCCCCACGGTATCGCCGGGGGAACCTGGGCACAAGATTGTGCGTACTTCACAAACGGGCGGGATGGCGGTATGCTGGGATCAGCGGGAGATCCCCGCGAAGAACCAAGAACTTAACGGAGGGAACAAAATGAAACTTGCAGTTGTATGCGCCAATGGCAAAGCGGGCCGCCTGATCGTACAGGAAGCCCTGGACCGGGGGCTGGACGTGACGGCCGTGGTGCGCGGCGAAAACCGCAGCGCGGCAAAGAAGGTGCTGAAAAAAGACCTGTTCAGCCTGAACCTCGCCGACCTGGCGGGATTCGACGCGGTGATCGACGCCTTCGGCGCCTGGACGCCCGACACCCTGCCCGGGCACAGCACGTCCTTAAAACACCTGTGCGACATACTCAGCGGCAGTCCCGCGCGCCTGCTGGTGGTGGGCGGCGCCGGCAGCCTGTATACGGACCCGGCCCACACGGCCCGGGTGATGGACGGCCCGGACTTCCCAGAGGCATTCAAACCCCTGGCGGACAGCATGGGCAAGGCGCTGGAGGAACTGCGCGGCCGCGCGGACGTGGACTGGACCTACCTCAGCCCGGCGGCGGATTTCAGGGCCGAGGGCGAGCGGACCGGGAACTATCTGCTGGGCGGCGAGGAGCTGATGCTGAACCAGCGGGGCGAGAGCGTCATCAGCTATGCCGACTATGCCGCCGCAATGGTGGACGAGGCGGTGAACGGCGGCCATACGCGGCAGCGCATCTCGGTGGTGGGGGCGTAAGCGGCCGGCCCAAAAGGCCAAGGGAGGCATGGACGTGACAAGGGAAGAACAAGTGGCTTTCCTCAACAAGGCCCTGCTGGCCGAGATGCCCCGGTACCAGGGGCAGGCCGCGGCCTTCGGGCCCGCGCCTGCCCAGCAGCGCCGGCTGCTGCGCAGCTTGATGAACCTGCGCCCGCCGCTGCCCCTGCAGCCGGAATTTTTGGCGGTGCAGGACGCGCTGCTGCAGGCGGAACTGGCGGAAAAAGGCGTGGTGGACGGCCGGGCGCTGCCCGGCACGGCGGCCGATGCCCGCCTGGCCCTGTGGCGGGGAGACATCACCCGCCTTGGCGCGGACGCCATCGTCAACGCGGCCAACAGCGCCCTGCTGGGGTGCTTTGTACCCTGCCATGGATGCATCGACAATGCCATCCATTCGGCCGCGGGGCTGCAGCTGCGGGACGCCTGCGCCCGCCTGATGGACGCCCAGGGGCGGGAGGAGCCGGTGGGCGGCGCCAAGCTGACGCCTGCCTACAATCTGCCCAGCCGCTTCGTGCTGCACACCGTGGGGCCCAGGGTGAACGGCGTGCTGACGCAGCGGCACCGCCAGCAACTGGCGGGCTGTTACCGCGCCTGCCTGGCCCTGGCGGCCCGGGCGGGCCTTGAGAGCGTGGCCCTTTGCTGTATTTCTACCGGAGAGTTCCGCTTCCCCCCTGCAGAGGCGGCCCCCATCGCCGTGGACACGGTGATGGGCTTCCTGGCGGGGGAAAAGCGGGTGAAGAAGGTGATCTTCAATGTGTTCAGAGACGAGGACGCCCGCCTCTACCGGGCCCTGCTGGGGCCGGATCGAACGGCTGCGGGATGAGCTGCAAAAGGCGGAGGCCGTGGTGGTGGGCGCTGGGGCGGGGCTGTCCGCCGCGGCCGGGTTCGATTACAGCGGGCCGCGCTTTCATGAAGCGTTCCACGACTTTGAGAGGAAATACGGCTTTTCGGACATGTACAGCGGCGGCTTTTACCCCTACGCCACGCCAGAGGAGTTTTGGGCATACTGGAGCCGGTATATTTTGCTCAACCGCTACCAGGACCCGCCGAAACCCGTTTACCGGCAGCTGCTGGCCCTGGTGGGGGAGAAGGATTATTTCGTCGTCACCACCAATGTGGACCACTGCTTCCAGAAGGCAGGCTTTGACAAGCAGCGCCTGTTCTACACCCAGGGCGATTACGGCCTGTGGCAGTGCGCGCGGCCCTGCCACCAAAAAACCTACGACAACGAGGCCGCCGTGCGCCGCATGGCGGCGCTGCAGCGGGACATGCGCATCCCCGGCGGGCTGGTGCCCCGCTGCCCGGTGTGCGGAGGCCCCATGGCCATGAACCTGCGCAGCGACGCCAGTTTTGTGGAGGATGCCGGCTGGCACGCCGCCCGCGCCCGGTACGAGGCGTTTGTGCAAAGCCGCGAGGGACGGCGGGTGCTGTATCTGGAATTGGGGGTGGGCGGCAACACGCCCGCCATCATCAAATATCCCTTCCAGCGCCTGACGGCCCGCAGCTCCCAGGCGGTATACGCCTGTGTGAACAAGGACGCGGCCTGGGCGCCGCGGGAACTTGAAGGCCGCGCACTGTGCATCCCGGCGGACATCGGCTGGGTGCTGGCCGCCTTGCAGACCGGGCCTTAAAACAGGCAGGTGCGGTTCGGATGAAGAAATTTCCGCAAGACGCTTGACAACGGCCTGTAAATCAATTATAATATTGCTTGCCGCTGAAAACCGCGGCAATGTCCGGGTGTAGCGCAGTTTGGTAGCGCGCTTGAATGGGGTTCAAGAGGCCGTGAGT
>CAJMEU010000026.1 GCA_905212515.1 uncultured Oscillospiraceae bacterium
CCTTGGTGGTGCCGTAGGGGTTGGTGGTGGCACCCACGGGGAAGTCCTCGGTGATGGGCACGCTGGCCGGGTCGCCGTAGACGGTGGCGGAGGAGGAGAACACGAAGTTCTTGCAGCCGTAATGCCGCATCACGTCCAGGATGGTGAGGGTGGAGGCCAGGTTGTTGGAATAGTACTCGATGGGCTTCGAGACGCTCTCGCCCACGGCCTTGTAGGCGGCGAATTGGATGACGGCCGTGATGTCCGGGTTTTCGCGGAAGATCTTGTCCACGGCCGCGCGGTCGGTGACGTCGGCCTCGACGAAACGGAAGTCCTTGCCGGTGATCTTTTTTACGCGGGCCAGGGCCTCGGGGCAGGAATTGTAGAAATTGTCCACCACGACGATGTCGTACCCCGCGCTGAGCAGTTCAACGCAGGTGTGGCTGCCGATATAACCGGCGCCGCCGCTGACCAGGATTGCCATAAAAACCAGCTCCTTTTCAAATATTCGGTAAACAGGGGGGGATACATTGCTCGTTGGTTTTATTGTACGTGGGCGCGGGCATTTGTTAAATAGATTTTTTGACACAATATTTGCACAATTGTGTTATAAAGGATGGAACACACAAAGAATGGACGATTGGATAAATATCACAGCTCGTCACCCGGTGTTTTGCCGGACAGGCCCTTGATGCTGGAGGCATACTCGGACGGCGTCATGCCCGTCACCTTTTTGAAATGGCGGGAGAAATAGTGGATGGAGGTATAGCCCAGCATGGAGGCGATCTCGGTGAAATTGTGGCTGCCCTCGCGGATCTTCTCTTTGGCGGCCTCGATCTTCAAACTGCCGAAGTACTCCATGACGCCGCCGCCGGTCTTCTCGCGGAACACCTTCTGCAGATAGCTGCGGCCGATGAGGTTGTCGCGGCAGATATCGGCCAGCGTCAGCTTGCGCGAGAGGTTGGCCTCCAGGTATTTGGTGACACGGTCGATAAATTCCTGCTGGCTGTGCTCGCGGATGAGGCTGGTGGGCTTTTCCTCGCCGGGGGCGGCGCGGCCGCCGCGGCGGTACAGGCGCACCAGAAGCTGCTCCAGGCACAGGCCGATCAGTTCCTCGGCGCCGAAGGGCGCGCCCTCGCGCCGGTGGAGCTCCAGGGTCTGCGGGTCGCCCAAAGGCGTGGTGAACGCGCCCTCGGCCTCCTTCACCACCGTGGCCAGCAGGGCGCGGGCGCTGTCGCCCAGGCTCTCCAGCCGGTTCTCGAAAAAGGACATGGCCTCGCTGCGGCACACGAAGCCGATGACCACCAAGTTCGGCGCCGTGCCGCCGCAGGCGCGCAGGCTGTGGAACTCGCCGGGCTTGTGGAAGATCATCTGGCCTTTTTTCAGGATGGATTCCTGCAGACAGTCCGGCCCCGCGCCGGCCTGTACGGCCACCTGGCCTTTATCCACATACAAAAACTCCCAAAAATCGTGGGCTTCGCCCTCGAAGGCATAGGTGCTGGTATATTCGAAATAGTGGATGCTCACCACCTCATCCACCACGATCGGCCTTTGCAGTTTCAGGCTGCGGTATCCCATTTGCGGTTCAGCTCCTTCCTCAAGTATCAAGGCCCGCCTCGCGCTCGTGCACGGACGGCGCGAGCTGGGCGGCGCGGTACTGCTTGCGGTATTCCAGCGGGCTTTGCCCCATCAGGCGGCGGAAGCTCTGGCTGAAATAGCTGGGCGAGGAGAAGCCCAGCACGTGGGAGATGTGCGACAGCGAATAGTCGGTGTTCTCCAAAAGATAGCGGCTTTCGCGGATGCGCCGGTCGATGAGATAGTTGATGGGCGAGATGCCGTAATCTTTGTTGAAAGCGTGGACAAGATAATATTTGTTCACATGGGCGACCTGGGCCAGGGTGTCCAGGGAGAGGTTTTCCATGTAATGCTCGTCGATATAGCGGCGGGCCACGGCGCATTCCTTGTTGGTGCGCTTAGCCGGCGACACCTGCACGCTGAAGCGGGTGTGGCGCAGCAGGTGGATCAGCAGCACTTCCAGCAGGTGCTGGCACACCTTTTCCCAGCCCGCGGGCTTCTCGCTGGCCTCGCGCAGAAGCGTGCGCAGAAAAAAGACGATCTCGCTGCGGTTCTCGCGGTAATTGATGATGGCAAAGGCGGTGCCGCCGTCCTCGCCAAAGCGGAAATCCAGCCCGTCCACACCCAGCACGATATACTCCAGCGGATTGGCCGTCACGCTGGATTCGGTGTGGTTCACATTGGCGTTGACAATGACCAGATCGTCGCTGCCCACCGGCTGCGCCTTGCCCTCCAGGTTGAATTCACCGATGCCGCGCACGCAATAGAACAGCTCTGTGCAGGCATGGGTGTGCATGGTGCTGTGCCAGTCGGTGCCGAACTGGGATTCCGTGACGTACAGAAGGCGGGCGCCGCGGATGGAAAAATCAGAATCTACTTCGTAACGGCTGTTGCTCATGGGCCTGCTCCTTTCCGTGTGCAAAAAGAAGAGAAGTTTTTATGAGAAATTGACAAATATTTATGAATATTGCTTCTGGCGGGAGGGCAGATTAAATAAAGTAAAAATATATAAAGTGCATCGTCATCAATCACATTATAAACGGCCCGCAGCTGGAATACAAGTACAAAATTCCCTTAAAAATGTCTATAAAAGCAGAGTGCATAGAAATTAAAGGGAAATTTTGTTGATGATGTTCATAAAAAGTTACAGTAAAATGAAAAATTAATAAGCTACTTGCATAAAAGGGCAAAAATTATAAAAAGTTGGGCAAGAATAACGTTGATTTGCCCCCGCATTACGATAATGCTAGAGACAGTGAGACGCGGACGGGCCGGCGCCCGTTGGAGAGAAAGGGCAGCCGGCCGGAACGCGGAAAATCATCCGTCACATACATTTTTAGGAGGTCAATATGAAAAAGGTACTCAGTATGCTGCTCGTGCTGTGCATGGCAGTCAGTCTCTTCGCCGCCTGCGGCGGCGGCACGTCTTCTTCCACCCCGGCGGCGTCCACGCCCGCCCCGAGCACCAGCGAGCCCGCCAGCACTGCGGACGGCGACTATACCGGCCAGACGCTGAAAGTGGCCGCGATCGAGACCGCGTACGGCGCGGAGATGTGGCAGAAGATCTGCGACGCTTTCGCCGAGAAGACCGGCGCCACCGTGGAGCTGACCACCGACAAGAACCTGGAGGACGTCATCGACCCCCAGATGAAAGCCGGCAACTTCTATGACGTGGTCCACCTGGCCGCCGGCCGTGAGAAGGCCCTGCCGGAGACCATGCTGAAAGAGAACGCCATCGCGGAAGTTACCGACGTGCTGGGCATGACGGTTTTGGGCGAGGACGTGACCGTGGGCGAGAAGATCATTCCCGGCTTCACCGGCAACCTGACCACCAACCCCTACGGCGATGATAAAGTTTATATGATGCCCATGTTCTACGGCCCCTGCGGCCTGTTCTACAACAAGGCCAACTTCACCGAGGGCGGCGGCGACCTGGAGCTGCCCACCACCTGGGACGAGTTCTTCGCCCTGGCCGACAAGACCGACATCCCCCTGTTCACCTATCCCGTGGCCGGCTATCTGGACGCCTTCACCTATGCGATGATGGCGGAAGTCGGCGGCCAGGACTTCTTCAACAAAGCCCTGCAGTATGACGAGGAAGTGTGGAGCAGCCCCGAGATGGACCAGATGTTCGAAGTGCTGGGCAAACTGGCCGCCAACACCAACCCCGCCACGCCTTCTTATGCCAACAGCGACAACTTCACCAAGAACCAGCAGATGATCCTGGACAACGAGGCCCTGTTTATGCCCAACGGCAACTGGGTGATCGGTGAGATGGCCGACGCGCCCCGCGCCGAGGGCTTCGAGTGGGGTTTCATGGCCCTGCCCGCCATGACCGACGGCGGCGACCGCTACAGCTACACCTTCTTTGAGCAGTGCTGGGTGCCCGCCGGTTCCGAGAACCAGGACCTGGCCAAAGTGTTCATCAGCTACCTGTACAGCGATGAGGCTGCCGCCACGTTCGCCGAGGCCGGCGCCGTGCAGCCCATCACCGGCATGACCGACAAGCTGTCCGCCGACAACCAGGTTTACTACAGCGTGTATGACAACGGCGCCAAGGCTGCCATCGGCACCTTCGCCACCACCGCTCCCGTGGAGGGCGTCAACATCAAGCAGGACGTCTGCTTCACCATGGACAGCGTTGTCAACGGCACCAAAACTGTGGACGACTGGAAAGCCGCCGTTCAGAAATCCTGCGCAGCGCTGCGCGCCGCCCTGTAAGGGACGGGAACGGGCGATCAATCACCCAGGCGAACCGAACTGAACAAGGCGGCACGACCTTGTGCCTGCCGCGCAGGTAAGTAGGTAAACCGAGCGGTGAGCAGAAGGAAAAGACCCTTTTGCTCACCGCTTTTTTCAATGGAAACGGAGAGGGTATCATGCAAAAAAACAAATCGCGCAGTCGGTTTATCGTGGCCTGCGTGGCTCCTGCAACCATTCTGGCCATCATCTTCCTTGCCATCCCCACATTCAATGTGTTCCGCATGTCGCTGTACAAATGGGGCGGCTATTCTCCCAACAAAACCTTTGTGGGCCTGGGCAACTTCGTCACGCTGTTCCAGGACGAGAATTTCTTCCGCTCCTTCCGCAACAGCATTTTGCTGATCGTGCTGGTCACGGTGTTCACCATCACGCTGGCGCTGCTGTTCGCCTCGCTGCTGACCCGTGAAAAGCTGCGGGGGCAGAATTTCTTCCGCGTGATGAACTACATCCCCAACATTTAGTCCGGGGTGGTCATCAGCGCCATTTTCAGCGCCAGCTACGACTCCTACCCCGGCCTGCGGAATCCCCTGCTGAGCCTGTTCCGCGGCGACGCGGACCCCATCTATTGGCTGGGCGACCAGAAGATCATCATCTACAGCCTGGTCATCGCCATGGTGTGGCAGGCCATCGGCTATTACATGGTGATGTACATGGCCTCCATGTCCTCCATCCCCGAGAGCCTGTACGAGAGCGCCAACCTGGAGGGCGCATCCAAAACGCGGCAGTTCTTCTCCATCACGCTGCCGCTGATCTGGACCAACATCCGTACCACGCTGACCTTCTTCATCATCTCCAACATCAACATCAGCTTCCTGCTGGTGA
Source organism: uncultured Oscillospiraceae bacterium (assembly GCA_905212515.1). Taxonomy (GTDB): domain Bacteria; phylum Bacillota; class Clostridia; order Oscillospirales; family Ruminococcaceae; genus Ruthenibacterium. The sequence goes on from CAJMEU010000026.1 coordinate 5,139, forward strand.
AGGCCATGACCGGCGGCGGCCCGGACGGCTCGTCGGAAGTGTTCCTCAGCTATATGTATAAGCAGGCGTACACCAACTCCACGTACGGTTACGGCATGGCCGTGGGCGTGGTGGTGTTCACCTTCTCCTTCGCGCTGTCCGCCATCGTGAACCGGGTGACCAAGCGCGAGCCGCTGGAATTTTAAGAAAGGATGTGTGAGAATGAGCAACAAAGAAAAAATCGTGGGCGAAAAAAGCAATGCTGCTGGTAAAGCGCTTACGTATGTCGTGCTGATCGTACTCGCCATCCTGATCATCGTGCCGGTGGCATGGGTCTTCATGGCTTCCATCAAGCAGAACTCGGAATTCTACGGCAACCCCTTCGCCCTGCCCCAGGGCGTGTACCTGCAGAACTTCGCCGACGCGTGGACCAAAGCGCGCATGGGCGATTACTTCTTCACCTCCATCATGATCACGGCCCTGGCGCTGCTGATCCTGCTGATCGTGGCCCTGCCGGCGGCCTATGTGCTCAGCCGCTACAAGTTCCGCGGCAGCAAGCTGCTGAACACCTGCTTTATGGCGGGCCTGTTCATCAACGTCAGCTACATCGTGGTGCCCATCTTCCTGATGTTCGTCTCGGGCGACAAGATCGTGAAAAGCCTGTTTGGGCACAGCTTCTTTTTGAACAACCCCTTCATTGTGTCCGTGGTGCTGGCCTCCACCACGCTGCCCTTCACCATCTATCTGCTCAGCAGCTATTTGGCCACCCTGCCCAAGGACTATGAAGAGGCGGCCTACGTGGACGGCGCGGGCTATTTCACCACCATGGTGCGCATCATCCTGCCCATGGCCAAGCCCAGCATCATCACCGTCATCCTGTTCGAATTCCTGGCCTACTGGAACGAATACATCATCTCCATGACCATGCTGACCGACCCCAACGGCGCGCGCACGCTGCCGGTGGGCCTGCTGAACCTGATGAAGGCGCAGAACGCCAAGGCGGAGTACGGCCAGATGTATGCCGGCATGGTGATGGTTATGGTGCCGACGCTGATCCTGTATATGTGTGTGCAGAAAAAGCTGACCCAGGGCATGACGCTCGGCGGCCTGAAAGGCTAAGGAGGGCTTAGTTATGAATGAATATACCAAGAAGAAAGTAAAGATCGCTGTCGGTTTGCTGGCGCTGCTGGCGTGCCTGGCGCTGGTTGTCGTGGGGCACAGCGTGGGCGGCACCGGCGGGCTGTCCACGGGCCTTGTGGGCCTGGGCATCGAACTGCTGGGCCTGGCCGGTGTGCTGGTGCTGCTGGGCATCTACAACCACGGGTATCAATAAAAGGCAGGCCCCCTGCGGCGCGCAGGTGATCTAATAACGAGGGCGCCCTGCTTCACAACGGAGAGGGGCGCCCGTATTTTTGCGCGGCATGAGCCGCGGGAAGAGGAACGCATATGGCAAGACCCAACATCATCTTCTATTTCTCCGACCAACAGCGCTGGGACACCCTGGGCTGCTACGGCCAGGCCCTGGACGTGACGCCCAACCTGGACCGCCTGGCGGCCGAGGGAACGCGCTTTGCCAGCGCCTTTACCTGCCAGCCCGTGTGCGGGCCGGCCCGCGCCTGCCTGCAGACGGGCCGCTATGCCACGGAGATCGGCTGCGAGATCAACGGCCTGGCGCTGCCCTTCGGCCAGGTCAAGACCCTGGCCCAGTGCTTCAACGAGGCGGGCTATGCCACGGCTTACGTGGGCAAGTGGCATCTGGCCACCGACCGGCCGGCGGGCATCAATTACGAGACCAGCCCCATCCCGGCCGAGCGGCGGGGCGGCTATAAGGACTACTGGATGGCCGCCGACGTGCTGGAATTCACCAGCCACGGCTACAACGGCTATGTGTACGACGCCGACAACGAGCGGGTGCCCTTCACCGGCTACCGCGCCGACTGCATCAACAACTTTGCCGTTGATTTCCTCCACAGCCGGGCCGGGCAGGAGCAGCCCTTCTTCCTGTTCATCAGCCAGATCGAGCCCCACCACCAGAACGATCACCGCCGGTATGAAGGCCCGGACGGCAGCCGGGCGCGCTTTGCGGATTTTGCCCCCCCGGGCGACTTGTCGGCCTATTCGGCCGCCCACCCGGAGGACGACATCAGCAACTGGCGGGAGAACTACCCGGATTACCTGGGCTGCTGCCACAGCCTGGACTACAACGTGGGCCGTTTGGTGGACACGCTGAAACAGCAGGGCATGTGGGACAACACGGTGCTGGTGTACACGGCCGACCACGGCAGCCATTTCCTGACCCGCGGCAGGGAGGCCGAGTACAAGCGCACCTGCCACGACGCGTCCATCCATCTGCCCCTCATCATCACGGGCCCCGGTTTTTCCGGCGGCAATGTGGTGGAGGAAGTGGTCAGCCTGCTGGACGTGCCGGCCACGCTGCTGGACTGCGCGGGCATCGCGCGGCCGGCGGGGTTCCGCGGGCGCAGCCTGCGGCCGCTGGCGGCCGGCGAGGCCCCCGATTGGGAGAATGTGGCCTTTTTGCAGATCAGCGAGAGCCGCGTGGGCCGCGCCATCCGCACGCCGGAGTACACCTACGCGGTGCGGGCGGAGGGTGACGGGTACGCGGTGTTCGGCAGCGGGGTATATTATGAGGAGTTCTTCTATGTGCTGAAGGACGACCCCTTCCAGCAGAACAACCTGGCGGCCGACCCCGCCTGGGCGGACACCCGCGCGCGCCTGGCCGAAGTGCTGAAACAGAAAATGCGCGAGGCCGGCGAGGCGGCGCCCGAGATCCGCCCTTATAAAACCTGGCAATAAGAGGAAGGAAAGAAGAGAATGAGCGAAGAGAAAAAGCTGACGGGCCGCGTCACCATCCCCACCAACCTGGACGTGGTGCCCGAGACCATCGAGATCCTGCACCGCTGGGGCGCGGACGCCATCCGCGACTGCGACGGCACCGAGTTCCCCGAGGAGCTGACCAAGGTGGGCGCGAAGATCTATTCCACCTATTACACCACCCGCAAGGACAACGCCTGGGCCAAACAGAACCCGGACGAGGTGCAGCAGTGCTATATCATGACGGGCTTTTACACCGCCACCGGCGACAAGCTGGAGATCCCCCTGATGAACGGCATCAGCAAAGAGCTTATGGAGGTGAACACCCGGGATGACAAGTATCGCTGGTGGGAGGTGATGGACCGCACGGCCGGCACCGTGGTGCCCACGGCCGACTGGGCCTACGACGAGGCCACGGGCCGCGTGATCATCCGCAATACGCAGAAGTTCCACGATTACACCGTGAGCTTCCTGGCCTACCTCATCTGGGACCCGGTGCACATGTACAACGCCGTCATCAACGACTGGAAGGATTTTGAGCACCAGATCACCTTCGACGTGCGCCAGCCCAAGACCCACAAATTCACCATGGAGCGCCTGCGCAAGTTCATCGCCGACCACCCCTATGTGAACGTGATCCGCTACACCACCTTCTTCCATCAGTTCACCCTGGTGTTCGACGAGCTGAAGCGGGAAAAATACGTGGATTGGTACGGCTATTCCGCCAGCGTCAGCCCTTATATCCTCGAGCAGTTCGAGCGGGAGGCGGGCTACAAGTTCCGCCCGGAATATATCATCGACCAGGGCTATTACAACAACCAGTACCGCGTGCCCTCGAAGGAGTTCAAGGACTTCCAGGCCTTCCAGCGCCGGGAGGTGGCGAAGCTGGCCAAGGAGATGGTGGACATCACCCACGAGCTGGGGTGCGAGGCCATGATGTTCCTGGGCGACCATTGGATCGGCACCGAGCCCTTCATGCCCGAGTTCGAGACGATCGGCCTGGATTCCGTGGTGGGCAGCGTGGGCAACGGCAGCACCCTGCGCCTCATCAGCGACATCCCGGGCGTCAAATACACCGAGGGCCGGTCCCTGCCCAATTTCTTCCCGGACACCTTCCACGAGGGGGGCGACCCGGTGAAGGAGGCCAAAGAGAACTGGGTGACGGCCCGCCGCGCCATCCTGCGCAAGCCCGTGGACCGCATCGGCTACGGCGGCTACCTGAAACTGGCGCTGGATTTCCCCGAGTTCGTCAGCTATGTGGAGAGCGTGTGCGACGAGTTCCGCCTTTTGTACGAGAACGCCAAGGGCACCACGCCCTTCTGCTTCAAGACCGTGGGTGTGCTGAACTGCTGGGGCAAGGCCCGCAGCTGGGGCTGCCACATGGTGCACCATGCGCTGTATCAGAAGCAGAACTACAGCTATGCCGGCGTCATCGAGGCGCTGTCCGGCGCGCCCTTTGACGTGAAGTTCATCAGCTTTGACGACATCAAGCAAAATCCCGCCCTTCTGGATTCCGTCGACGTGCTGCTGAACGTGGGCGACGGCGACACCGCCCACACCGGCGGCAGCGTGTGGGAGGACCCGGACATCGCGGCGGCCGTGCGCGGCTTTGTGTACAATGGCGGCGGCTTCATCGGCGTGGGCGAGCCCTCGGGCCACCAGTACCAGGGCCGCTATCTGCAATTGGCCGGCGTGCTGGGCGTGGAGAAGGAGACGGGCTTCACCCTGAATTACGACAAGTACAACTGGGACCAGCACCTGGACCACTTCATCCTGGCCGACACCACGGGCCCCGTGGACTTCGGCGAGGGCAAGAAGAACATGTATGCCTATGAGGGCACGGACGTTCTGGTGCAGCGGGACAAAGAGGTACAGATGGCCGTGCACGAGTTCGGCAGCGGCCGGGCGGTGTATATCAGCGGCCTGCCTTACAGCTTTGAGAACAGCCGTGTTTTGTACCGCAGCATTTTGTGGAGCGCCCACGGCGAGGGCGAGCTGCACAAATGGTTCAGCGCAAACTTCAACGTGGAAGTGCACGCCTATGTGAAAAACGGCAAATACTGTGTGGTGAACAACACCTACGAGCCGCAGCACACCACGGTGTACACCGGCGACGGCAGCAGCTTTGAGCTGGATATGGAAGCCAACGAGATCAAATGGTACGAGATTTGAAAAAATAAGAAAATCCCCGCCCTGCATCAGCAGGGCGGGGATTTTTGATTTAGGGCCGCCCTTGCCGGGCGCGGGCGGCCGCCAGGGGCCGCGCTTACAGGATGGTCGCGTCCCGCGCATACTCCTCCAAATACATGCTGTAATCTTTCAAAAAGCGCTCGACCAGCGCGATCTCTCCATCGCTGTACTGTTCCAGCTTTTCGGTCAGGTACACGTTCTCCATGCGATGATAGGCGTCGTGGGTGTCCACCGCGATTTTTCCCCGTTCCGTCAGGCGGCAGATCAGCTCTTTTTTATTGCGCCCCTGCCCCACCACCAGAAGCCCTTTGTTTTCCAGCCGGCGCACCAAGCCGGAGATGACCATCTTGCTTGCCAGCAGCAGGTCGGCCAGGGTGGTCAGATTGCAGCCGGGATGCTTGTCGATCAGATCCAGCAGGTGGATCTCGTCCGTTTTCAGCAGGCAGTCGATGCCGTAATTGCGCGGCAGGGCGTCGCTGGCTTTTTGCACGCGGGCCAGATGGTCGATCAGTGAACGGAAACCGTGGGGCTTTTTCATAGGGGCACACCTTCCATCATCAATTGGTTCCATTATAGATTCGCACAGGGGGAATGTCAATTTTACAGCCGAAAAAAGATAGTAAATAAATTTATTATTTTCTGAGGAATGGAAAATAGATGATTAAATGAAATAATTAATGGGTAAAAGTGCACTAAAAAGTAAAATAGTTTTTATTAAATAGAGAAAATATAAAGAAAAATATAAATAATTATATTGACAAGAGCGAAAAACGAATTATACTGAAAAATAGTAAATTAGTTTACTATTTTGGCCGGCGGTTTGGGCGGCGTGGCCCGCGGCGGCGGGAGGAGGATTTTATTGGGAATAACGTTCGATAACAGTGCGGTCCGGTTTGACGTGCTGCGCCGGCGCGCCTACAATCTGCGCTGGGCGGAGCAGGAAGAGGGGGTGATTCCGCTCACAGCCGCGGACATGGACTTTCCCTGCGCGCCCGAGATCGTGCAGGACATCGTGGCCTATGCCCAGGCGGGGTATTTCTCTTATACGCCCAAAACGGGCCTGCCGGAATTTAAGCAAAGCATCGCCCGCGCGCTGAGGGAGAGGAAAAAAGAGCCTGTGGACCCGGACCTGGTGCTGCCCATCGACAGCGCGGCGCGCGCCATGTCCGTGATCGCAAAGGCCGTGCTGAGACCCGGGGACGAAGCCATTGTGTGCGACCCTGTGGATTTTCTTTTCAAGACCTCCATGGAGGCGGCCGGGGCGAAGGTCGTCCTGTTCCCCACAAAGGGCAGGGAGGGGCGGGTCGATTTTTCACAGCTGGAACAATATATCACGCCCAAAACGAAAATGTTCGGCCTGTGCAACCCCCATAACCCGCTGGGCATGTGTTACCCCTTGGAAGACCTTGACCATATCCTGGGCCTGTCCGAGAAATACGGCTTTTACATTATGAACGATGAGATCTGGAGCGACATCGTTTACAGCGACGCGCAGTTCCACAGCAGTTTGGAGCTCTTCGCCCCGCGCAACGCCAGGACCCTTGCCGTGTTCGGCTTCTCCAAAAGCTTCGGCATCGCGGGGCTGCGGGTGGGCTGCCTGTACGGCATGGAACCGCAGCTGTTCGCGCAGGTCGTGGAAGCCAGCGAGGTAAACAGCACGATCGGCGGCATCTCCAGCCTCTCCCAGGTGGCCGGCATGGCATGCCTGGACAAATGCGGCCCCTGGCTGGAGGCTTTTGTGGCGCATCTGCAGCAAAACCGTGATTATGCACTGGAGCGGATCAGCCGGATGCCGGGGATCCGGTGCCACAAGCCGCAGGCGACATTCGTCCTGTTCGCGGATATCAGCGCGCTGTCCCTGGAGTCTGAAGAATTTGTCGAATTTGCCAAGCGGGCATATAAGGTGGCGGTCGTGCCGGGCGGGGAAAAATTTTTCGGGCCGGGCTCGCAAGGGTACATCCGCATTTGCCTTGCGACAAGCCGCGCGGTATTGGAAGAAGGGCTGGATCGCCTGGAACAGGCGCTGCTGGCCGTAAAGGAAGGACGCTATATACAACCAAAGAAGGAAGAAAGGTAGGAAGAATCATGCTGGGGAAAGACATTTTTAACGGAGTTCCAATGCTGATCCTGTGCGCACTGGCCATGGTGGTCGTGGTGGTGCAGCCCATCGTCATGCTGCGCATGGCCTGGAAGCACGGCAAAAGCCTGGGGATCAAAACACAGGACATGAAGGGCTGCGTCAACAGCAGCGTCATGTTCTCCATTGTGCCCACGCTGCCGGTGCTGATCAACTACTTGGTGCTGCTGCCCGCGTTCGGCAAATATTTTGCCTGGCTGCGCCTGAGCGTGATGGGCAACGCCGCGTATGAGACAGCCGTGGCGGATATGGCCGCCACGGGCCTGGGCTTTGAGAGCATCTATGCCGACAATATCGACCTGCAGACCTTTACCACCATGATGTTCGTGGTGACCATCGCCATTTTGGGCGGCGCCATCTTCACCATGGTATTCACCAAATTTTATGAGAAAAAGGTGCGCGCCGCGGCCACGAAGGTGGGCGGCGGCAAGATGGTCGGTCTGATCACCACGGCGATGTTCGTGGGCATGTACAGCACGCTGGCTGCCCCCCACGTCACCAATGTGGAAAAGCCTTTGGGCATCGTGGCCTTTATCGTGGCCGCAGCCGTGACGGTGCTGTGCACGCACATCTCCAAAAAAGTCAAGGCGCTCAAGCAGTTTACCTTTACGATCAGTATCCTGGCGGGCATGGCGTCCGCCTCGATCATCAGCCTGTTTTGACGGAAGGGGAGGGTTTATATGAAATCGATGAGTTATAATCAAAAGGTCCATTTCGTGGGGCGGCTGACGATCTTGATCTGTATGGTCGGCCTGATGGCGGTCCCCCTGGGTATCGCGTTGGTCTATAATGTGCAGGTGGTTTGGTCCACGGTGTTCAGCGTTTCCCTCAGCCCGTTCATCACCTACACCATCTCCAGCGTCATCGGCCTGCTGGCCCTGGTGCCCGTTATTGGCGGCGGCGCGCTGTATGTGGCCAACGTCACCGGCAATGTGAACAACGTCAAGTCCCCGGCCGCCATCAACGGCATGGACATCTGCGAGGTGGAGCCCGGCACGGAAAAGGGGGATACGGTGGCGCTGATCGCCACCTGTGTGACGGCCTTGGCCTCCACCGCCATCATGGTGCTGGGCATGCTGTTCCTGGCGCCCATCTTCCAGCCCATTTACGAAAACCCGGTGTTTGCCCCGGCCTTTGGCGTGGTGCTTCCGTCCCTGTATGCCGCCATGCTGGTGCCGTACTTCCTTAAGGGCGTGAAGGAATGCATCGTGCCCTTCCTGCTGCCCATCGCCCTGCTGTTCATTATGGGGCGCAAGCTGTTCTCGTCCTGGTCCAGCTACATCATGCTGGCGATGATGCTGGTGTCTGTGGGTTATGTCTATCTGCTGCATAAGAAAGACGCGGCACAGGCCCCTGCCGGTGACAGCGAGAAAGAGACTTCCCAAACCAAGTGACCCGATTGGCGGAAAAGCCGAGACCAAGCGGAAAGGAAGAGTGGATATGAAAATCATCAAAGCGGACCGCATTATTACCGGAGACGGCAAAACCGTGCTGGAAAACGGCGCGGTGGCGATGGACGGCGCCAGGATCGCCGGCGTGGGCCTTTTGGAGGAGCTGCGGCAGCGCTTTCCCCAGGCGGATATATGTACAAAGGAGGGCTGCACGCTGCTGCCCGGCCTGATCGATATGCACGTGCATATCAGCGGCCTGTACCGCCGGCCGGAAAAACAGGAGATGCAGGAGAACCCCGCCTATTTGATGCTGATGGTTTATAAGCATCTGCAGGACGCGCTCTCTGTGGGCATCACCACCCTGCGGGGCGTGGGCGAGGCCAAAGGCATTGGCGCGGCCGTGCGCGGCGGCTACCGTAAGGGCTACATCAAAGGGCCGCGCTACATTACCTGCGAGCGCAGCCTCACCCGCACCGGCGGGCACGGCTCCACAGGCGAGGTGGCCAAGATCGAAGTGGACGGCCCCTGGGCCCTGCGCCAGAAGGTGCGGGAGAACATCAAGGAGGGCGCGGACTGGATCAAGGTGATGGACAGCCACCGGGGCCACTTCAGTGAATTTACGCTGGAGGAACTGTGCGCCGTGACGGACGAGGCCCACCGCTTGAACCGCAAATGCTGTATCCATGCGGGCAATGAGCAATCGGTAGCCTGGGCCGTGGAAGCGGGCTTCGATTCCATTGAGCATGGCGCTTATCTGGAAGAGGATCTGGCGGAAAAGGCCATCGCAAAGGGGCTGGCCTGGGTGCCGACGATCTATGTGTACGAAAATTCCGTGGACTACATGAAAAAAGTGACGCCCAACCCCACAAAGGCCGACCTGGTGGGCATCAAATTCCTGGAGGATACGGTAAAAGGCTACCAGCGCAACTTCCTGCGGAACTACAAAAACGGCATCCTGGTGGCCACGGGCACGGACATCTGCTTCCCGGAGATGTTCATCACGCCCCTGCAGGAGGAGATCAAGGCCATGGTCCGCTATGGGCTGACCAATCTGGAGGCCATCCAGTGTGCCACGCAGAACGGCGAGAACATCCTGGAGAGGCATGACGAGATCGGCACGGTGGCCGAGGGCTATTGCGCCGACCTGCTGGTGGTGGAAGGCGACCCGGAAAAAGATATCAACGCGCTGGATCAGGTGCGGGAAGTGTACCGGGCCGGAGAATTGCTGTACAGCCATGCGTAAAACGAAGGCCCAAAGCAGCTTGGATCTGGACGCCGACGGGATCAAATGGTATAAGACCTGAAAAAGAGGCCGCTTCACAAAGGCGTGTTGGCGTAAGAAACCATCGCCCCTGGAAGGGCAATTTTCGCGCATAGCGTCGTCAAGCGTGCTTGCGGACCAAAAGCATGGCCCGCATTTTGCCGTGAAGCGGCAAAACCGCATGGTGTGCACAAACAGTCCACTGGACTGTTCGTGGCTTCGCCAACGCACACCTAGACAACCACCAAGGGTTCGGCGGTTTCACGAAGTGAAACGCCGACGAAGGTCGGCGAGCCGATATCGCCGCAAGGCGATTCTCGTCGGTTTTTCTTGCTCTGCATCAAAAATTGCCTTTCCAGGGGTGCTTCGCAGTTTTGCGGTCGCCGTAGGCGGCAAAGGCCCCAGTGGGGCCTTTGAGTGAACTGTCCGGTTTCGCGCAGCGAAATGCCGCGCATCGTTTTGCGCGGCAAGGGCACGGCCCGGCAGTTTTGGATGATTGGTGTGTGAAAAAAGCTTGGCAATCCTGACGGATTGCCAAGCTTTTTGAGTGCATCAGGCGCCAAAACTGTCAGCCAAAACCGATATTTTCTTACGCCACCGCGCCTTTGTGAAGCGGCCTCTTTCCAATGGCCCTGGCGGGGGAAATGTGCTATAATGCGGTGGAAAGAGAGGGAGACGCATGGGAGAGGCGTATAGAAGGCTGCGGGAGGAGGAAGTGACCCGGGCACTGTTCGCCGGGTTCGAGCGCAGGCAGGCGGTGACCCGCTGCTGGCGGCGGGAGGCGGGGGCCTGGGTGATCCGGGACGCGCCTTTTATAGATGATTGGGACGAGGGCGACTACGCCCTCCTGCTGGACTGCCTGCGCGCCACCCTGCGCGGGGGCGGCGTGGTGATCGGGGCTTTCCACAAGGGCGTGCTGAAAGGCTTTGCCTCGGTGGAGGGTGCACCCTGGGGCAGCAGCGGCCAATACCGGGACTTGACCAGCCTGCACGTTTCGGCGGATATGCGGGGACAGGGGATGGGCAAGCGCCTGCTGGCCCTGGCCGCTGACTGGGCAAAAGGGCAGGGGGCACAAAAGCTGTACATTTCGGCCCATTCCGCAGTGGAAACGCAGGCGTTTTACCGCGCACAGGGCTGCGTGGAGGCGCGGGAATACAACCCCGAGCATGTGCGGCAGGAGCCCTTTGACTGCCAGATGGAACTGCCGCTGTAACACGCCCGACAACCGCGGGAACCCGCAAAACATCCCTCGCTTTCTTGCGCCAAAACGCCTGAAGCGAGGGATGTTTTATCTAGTTTAGCCGCACGATCCCTTCCAGCAGAGGGGTAAAGGGATTGCACTTGTCATCAAATCAGGCATCAGGCGGCTGCAGAGGCGTCCTTTTGCGGCGCGCTGTCTGGATCTTCGCAGGGATAGGCATCTCCATCGGGCTCTTCATATTCGCTGGACCCATCCTCAGGCGGCAGTTCCTCTTCATCATCCGGGTACGTGTAGCCGCCGGCCCATTGGTTCTGCCAGCGGAAATACTCCTGGGCGCTGTCGCCCCAGCGGCCCTCTACGGCCCCGGCGGCCACCTCCGGATAATCGGACACGATACCCAGCACGCCCTCTTTGAGGTACAGCTCCATATTGTCCATGTCGTTCACCGTCCACACATACAGAGGCAGGCCCGCCCACAGGCAGCGGTTGATGAACCGGGGCGCCACCATATTCTCCTCAATGGTCAAAAAGTCCACGCCGCTGTCCACCAGGGCGCCGGCGTCCACGTCCGTGACGCTGCCGTAGACGCAGTACCCGATGGTGTACTGGGGGTGCAGCGCGTGGAGGGCCTGCACCTGGCCGTAATCGATGGACATAAAAATGCAGTTCTGTGCCGCGTCCTTTTCCTCCACCACGCGGGCCACCTCCCGGGCCACGCTCAGCGTCTCGTGGCCGTGGGTCTTCAGTTCCACCACCAGGTCGATCTTGCCCCGGCAGAAGTCCAGCATCTCCGCAAAAGAGGAAATACGGCCCTCGCGGCCGTTCTGGGTCAGGGTGAGGGCGCCCAGCTGCTGGGCGGTCAGCTCCCAGACATTGACGTTCTCGCCGGTCAGGCGGGCCAGGTTCGCGTCGTGGATCACCATGGGCACGCCGTCGCCGGACAGCAGGATGTCGATCTCTGCGTAATCCGCCCCGCCGTCGATGGCGCCCTGCACCGCTTCCAGGGTGTTCTCCACCCCTGCGCGGCTGCCGCGGTGGCCGATGGCGATGGGGGCGTGCAGGACGGGCGGCGAGGCGAACACGTCGCCGATGAAGAACAGCACGGCCAGGGCCAGGAGGGCGGCCAGCAGCTTTTTGTGCTTTTGGCAGAAGGGACGCCGCCAGAAGGAGGCCCAAAGGCCGCGCACAAAGCCCCACGCCCTGCTCCACAGGTTGGCCAGGATGCGCCCGGTGCGGTCCACCCGGGCGGCGATGGCGGGCAGGGCGGCGGTGTCCAGACACGCCGTGCCCCCGGCCCGCTGGTAATAGGCTGCCAGCAAGGCAGCCAGCAGCACCGTCAGGCCGATGCGCAGCAGGCCCGACAGCGCAAAAGCGGGCAGGCCCGGCAATAGCTTGCCCGACAGCAGGCCCACGCCCAGATCCTTAAAACCAGCGCCGGTGATGCCCACGAAACGGGTAGGAAGGAAGCCGGGCCAGCGGAACAGCGCGCACCACACAGCCAGAAACCCGGCGATGCCGGCCCAAGCCCGCGGGCCGGCGCGCCGCAGCAGACCGGCCCCCCGGCGCACGGCCAGGCCGAAGGGCAGCCTGCCCAGGCACATGGCGGGAAGGGTGAACAGCAGCGCCGCAAACAGCGCAAAGGCCAGCGCGTAGAACAGCACCACCGCCGCCTGGCCCAGCGGCGTTTTGGACAGCTCGCCCGTAACGAAATTGGGGATGCGCAGGCTGGGCAGCAGCGAGGGCGCCAGGCCCAGGTTCATCAGAGGCAGCAGGCCCAAGGCGTACACGGCAAATCCCAGCACGCCCCAACTTTTGAGGGCGCGCATCTGCGGCACGGCCAGCTCCATGGCGGTGCGCAAGGCCAGGGGCCGGCCCTCGGCGGCGCGCCAGGCCATGAGAAAGAGCACGCAGAATTCATAGTAAGCGGCCAGCACAGCCAGCACAGCCAGCAGCGCGCCGCCCAAAAGGCCGGCGGGGGTCAGCAGGGCGGACAGGATGCGCTCGTTGAAGGCCAGGTCCACGCCCTGACGGCCCAGGGTCTTGTCGGCCAGCAGCCCCAAAGCCGGCCGCACGGCAAAAGAGGCCAGAAGCTTATAAAAGATCTCGAACAGGGCAAGGCCCGGCAGTACCGCCCGAAAAACGGACGCCACCGGCAGGGATTCTTGAGACGGGGACGACATGGCGATTCCTCCCAGGCCATAGATTGCGGCGCCGCAACGGCGCGCTATTGTGTTAGTATAGCATAAAAGATACCCAAAACGAAGCCCGGCACAAAATTTTGTGCCGGGCCTTGTTTTATGCAGCAGGGGCCGCCGGGGGCTGCAGGGCCGAGACGTCGCCCGCGTTGAATTGATCCTCGGTGATCTCCACCGTGCGGTTGATCAGCCAGCCTTGGCCTTCCAAATACACGAATTCCACGCCTTGATGACGCAGGATATTGCCGCTGGCCGGCCCTTCGCCGGAAGAACTGGTATAGGCGTAAGCGGCCGCGATATCGCACCAGAAGGCCGGGTGCTCGCCGCCGGAATACAGCTGCAGCGTGGCCGGGTTACACACGACGTGAAGATAAGAATACACCTTGCCCTCGTGCTGCGGGTCGGCAAATTCCGCGGCCAGCTGCTGGCGCATCTGCTCGGTAATGCCCGCCACCTGGGCGGGGTCACGCTGGTTCAGCCCGTTCAGGTAAGACGCATAATAGGCTGCCAGCATCAGGTCGGTGGTGGGCCCGTCGGGCACGCCGCCCGCGGTCTGCACATTGGTGAACGCAAGGTCGGTGACGGCGGCGTCGCTGAAGGTGACGCTGGCCGTGCTCACCGCGCCGTAGGGGGCGGTGTACGTCATGCCGATGACGCTGCCCACAGCCACCTGGGACAGCTTGACCACGCCGTCTACGGGCTTTTGCGCCACGTCAATGCCGTTGACGCTGATGACGGCCTCGTCGTTCACGCAGCCGGAGATGGTCAGGTCGCCGATGGGCAGCGCGCCGCTGAAAGCCTGGGGCGCGGCATGATCGAACAATTCCAGCTTTGTCTGCGTGCCCGTCACCTGCTGGCCCGTGGCGTCGGCGGCCGTCACCATGGCCTCATAGCGGCCGGGCACCAGGTTTTTGTACAGCACGCCCTCCGCCGTGGACTCGCCGGTGCGGGGCCGGCCGTCCAGATTGAGCAGCAGGTTCTGGGCGCTGGACGTGAGCAGCAGCTGCACGCTGTGCACGGTGAGCTTATAATCACAATAGCCGAACACCACCGGCGTTTTCTGCACGCCCAGGGCGGGGAAGGCGTCGCCGGTGCGGGAGGGGTCCATCACCTGGTCCTCCAGCTGGGCCTTCAGCCGGTCGCGGGCCGCCGCGTCCGAGAAATACGCGGTGAGGGGCGCCAGGCTGTCGGTGTCCAGCTCGCCCAGATCCTCGGAGGTGATACGGGCTGTCAGGGACGCGTCGCCGTCCGCCAAAGCGGTAATGACGGACTGTATAAATTTATCTGGATTATACTTGTTGTAAAGAACGATGGAGGCGGTGGAAAGTGCCGCCAGCGTCACCGCGAGGACGCCGGCCAAGATGGCCATGGCGCGCGTGGCGGTGGAGGCGCGGGCGCGGCGGGGCTTTTTCTTCGGGCCGCAGAACGCGGCGGCCGCGCGGTCGATATCGCTGAGGGCGCTGTCGCTGGCCTCCCGGTCCAGGTCCTCCGGGTCGCGCCGGCGCCGGTGCGCGATCTCGCCGGCGCGGCGGGCAGCCGGTTTGGGCACGGGTTCATCTTTTTCCGCTTCGCCGTGGGGGCGGCCCTCCTCATAAGCGCGGCGGGCGGCCTCGTCCTCGCGGGCCGCGGCCTTGGGCACACGGGGCGGCTCGGGCAGCTCGAAGGGCTCTTCCTCTTCGCTTGCCCGCCCGGGGGCGGGCTCTTCCGGCAGGCTTTCCGCTTCTTCCGGGGCGCCCTCATCGGGAAAGGCGTCCTCGGTGCGGTCCTCCAGCACGGCGCCGAACACATCGCCCATGGTATCATCGGAGACGGCGCCCCGCGGTCCCTCGGGCGGGTCCAGCGGTTCCTGCGGGGGCTCGTCCTGTTCCAGTTCGGCCATTTTGGCCGCCAGCCGCTGGGCGCGGCGGGCCAACAGTTCCTCGTTCTCCTGCTGGCTTCGGCCGGCGGGGCGGCGTTTGCGTTGCTTGCTCATAGACATTCCTCTCTGCGTTGGATCGTTCAATAAGTTCAGCGGCGGGCGCGCAGGGCGGCCGCCAGGCGGCTGGCCGCGGCGGCGCAGCGGCAGCTCAGCGCGGTGTAAGCCGTTTGCGCCTGGGGGCAGGCGGCCAGGATATGGGCCATGATAAACGGCGTCAGGGCGCGCCCGCGCAGGTTTTGCGCGCGTGCGGCCTCCCGGGCGTCGGCCAGGGCGCGTGCGGCCAGGGCACCGTCCAGCGCCTGGCCGGGGGCGGGGCCGCAGGCCAGCAGTACGCCGCCGGCCAGGCCCAAATCCCACTTGGTGCGGGCGATGCGGGCGGCCAGATGCTCGTCCTCCACGGCGGCGTCGGCGGACAGGGCGCCGCCGGCGCACCAAAAGGCGGGCAGCACCGCGCCGCCCAAGCCCAACACGGGCACGCCCTTTGTCTCCAGATACTCCACGGTGGAGGCCTCGTCGCAGCCCGGTTTGGGGCCGGCGCACACCACCGCCAGGCTGGAGCGGCTGAGTTCCTGCAAGTCGGCGCTGATGTCCAGCCCCTCCCGCACACCGCCGATGCCCGCCGCGGCAAACACCGGAATGCCCGCCAGCACGGCCGCCAGCATGGCGGCACTGGCCGTGGCCGCGGCGCTGGTGCCCGTGGCCAGCAGGATGGGCAGCTCCCGCCGGGAGGCCTTGCCCAGGGCTGGGGCGGTGCATACCCGTTCCAGCTGCCGGGGGGACAGGCCGATGCACAGCCGCCCGTCCAGCACCGCGATCGTGGCGGGCACGGCGCCGGCTTCGCGCACGGCGCGCTCCTTGGCCAAGGCAAAACCCAGCCCCATGCCCGGCGGCATATCGTGGGCGGCGCTGGTGGAATCCAGCGCCACAACGGGCCGGCCGGCGCGCAGGGCGGCGGACGCCTCGTCCGAAAGGGAAAGATACGGCTGTAAGTTCACACAGACGGCCTCCCATAGCAGTTTTGACGCGGGCGCGCGGCGCGCGCCCATATATTCTTTATTGTAAACAGTTCCGGGGAAAAAGGCAACTGTTTTGCCGGGGTTTTACATTCTGTTCATGCATAAACGGCCGTCCCCCCGCCCACAATAGCAATATCATCGGGCCGGGCGCGCCCCGGCAGGGAGGAAAAATATGAATCAGAAAAAGGGCCATTTTTGGAATGGCAAAGGCTTTTATCTGGCGCTCACGCTCGTCATCGCGGGCGCGGCGATGGCCAGTTTCCTTGCCATCGACAGCATGATGACCAAACTGCAGCCGGAGAGCACCGCGCCGCAGACCCACATCGACGGAGAGGAGACGACCCCATGGGACGGCAAAAGTACGCCCACCGAAAAAAAGCAGGAGGACGTTCCTGTAACATCCAGTTCCTCGGCACAGCCCAGCGCCTCGTCCTCCTCCTCGAACTCGGCTTCCTCGCAGGAGCAGCCGCAGCCTTCTGCTACCGAGCAGCCCGCATCTGCAGAACAGCCCGTGCCGCAGGGGCCGCGCTACATCTCGCCGATGAATGGGCAGGTATTGCAGGCATTCAGCGGTGACGAGCTGGTGTACAACCAAACGCTGGAGGACTGGCGCACCCACAACGGCCTGGACCTCCAGGGCCTGCAGAACGACAACGTGGCCTCGCCCATGAAAGCCACGGTGGTGAAGGTGGACAAGGACGATCCGCTGTGGGGCGGCCTGGTGGAGCTGCAGGGCGAGGACGGCACCATCGTGCGCCTGTGCGGCCTGGACAGCGTGTACGTGCAGAAGGGCCAGGCCCTGGAACAGGGCGCCGCCGTGGGCCTGCTGGGCACCATTCCCTGTGAGGGCGCGCTGGAGCGCCACCTGCATGTGGAATGCCTGCAGGACGAAAAATATGTGGACCCGGCGCCGCTGCTGGGCATCGACGGTTAAAACGGACGATTGGGGGGCCTTGCAAAAGGCCCCCCAAAATTTTCTCCCGGCCGGGAAGGCGAAGGCGCAAACCTTGAAAAGAGGAGCGCTTTATGCTATTCTAATAAAGTATTGGCATAGAAGGAACACAGCGGTTTTCAGGCGCGCGGCAGCACCGCTGCCGGCGGCCCCGCCCGGGCGCTGCTGCCCCTATACACCAATATTAAAGGTGTGCCGGGAAGGATCTTGTCGTTTTTTGGACGGCGGCATAGTTGCGGAAATAAAGAAAAAGGAAGTTCGGTTCATGGCCAAATTTAAATTTATCCCCACGGAGATCGAGGGCGTTTTGATCGTGGAGCCCACCGTGTTCGGCGACAGCCGCGGTTATTTTATGGAGACGTATTCCGAGCAGGAATTCAAAGCCGGCGGCATCCCCGGGCCCTTTGTGCAGGACAACCAGTCCAAAAGCACCAAGGGCGTGCTGCGCGGCCTGCATTTTCAAAAACAGCATACCCAGGGCAAATTGGTGCGCGTGGTCAGCGGCGAGGTGTTCGACGTGGCCGTGGACTGCCGCCCCCATTCCAAAACCTTCGGCAAATGGGTGGGCGTCACGTTGTCCGCCGAAAACAAAAAGCAGTTTTACATCCCCCAGGGCTTTGCCCACGGTTTTCTGGTGCTGAGCGACGAGGCGGAGTTTACTTATAAATGCACGGACTTCTACGACGCGGCCGCCGAGGGCGGCGTCCGCTGGGACGACGCGGACATCGGCATCGTGTGGCCCGCCATCGACGCGCCGGTGAAGTTATCAGACAAGGACGCGGTGCACAAGGGCTTCAAAGAGCAGACGTACGAATACTTCGAGAGGTGGTAAGCATATGAAGATGCTGAAAGCCTACTGCAAGGATTTCTGGCGTTACCGCTACCTTTTGTTCAACCTCATCAGCCGGGATTTCAAGCTGAAATATCGCCGCAGCGTGCTGGGCGTGGTGTGGAGCGTGCTGAACCCCCTTTTGATGAACGTGGTGATGGTGGCCGTGTTCTCCACCATTCTGGATATGCGCGGCGCGGGCATCCAAAATTTTGCCGTGTACCTCATCATCGGCCAGCTTTTGTTCAACTTTTTCAACGAGGGCACGTCCGTGGCCATGGGCAGTGTGCTGGCGGCGGCGCCCCTTATCAAAAAAGTGTACATCCCCAAATACATTTTCCCCCTGGAAAAAGTGTGCTTTTCCCTGGTGAACTGCGTGTTCAGCTTCATCGCGCTGGTGCTCGTGATGATCTTTACCGGCGCGCCGGTGCATATCACAGCGCCGCTGGCGCTGTACCCGCTGCTGACGCTGTTCGTGTTCACCCTGGGCGTGGGGCTGTGCCTGTCGGCCGCCACGGTGTTCTTCCGCGACATCATGCACCTGTGGGGCGTGTTCATCACGGCGCTGATGTATTTTTCTGCCATTTTCTACGACCCCATGCAGATGGAGGGCACGGCGGGCGAGATGCTGCGCCGCTTCATCGGCTTCAACCCCCTGTACTGGTACATCAAGGGCTTCCGCATGTCGGTGCTGGCCGGCAAGTTGCTGGACTTTTACACCGTTTGGGTGTGTGCTGCCTGCGCCGTTGTGGCGATGGTGTGGGGCCTGGTTGTGTTCCGGCGCCAGCAGGATAAATTTATCCTGCATATTTGAGGGGGGCATGAA
>CAJMEU010000027.1 GCA_905212515.1 uncultured Oscillospiraceae bacterium
TTGTTTTATTCTTGTACCGCCAGATGCTCGGCCACGCCGGCCAGCAGTTCCACGGCGCGCGCCACACCCAGTTTGCCCGAATTGATGGAAAGGTCGTAGCTGTCCGCCGCGCCCCAATCGTGGTCCGCATAGAAATTGTAGTAGTTGGCGCGGCTGCGGTCCGTCTTTTTGATCAGGCTGCGGGCCGCGTCCTCCTCCAGATTGCGCACGCGGCAGATGCGCTGGATGCGCAGCTCCATGGGCGCGTGGATATAAACGCTCAGCACATCCTTGCGCCCGCGCAGAATATAGTCCGCGCAGCGGCCGACGATGATGCAGGATTCCTTCTCGGCCAGGCGGCGGATGGTGTCGCTTTGGAAGGAAAACAGCCGGTCGTTCGTCAAATAAGCGTTGTAATTGCTGTAGGTGACCGTGTGCCCGTGGGCCCCCGTGGACAGGGAATAAAGCAGGCTGTTGGTGGGCTTTTCGTCGGCCTGCTCGAACAGTTCGGGCAGGATGCCGCTCTCCTCGGCTGCTTTTTTCAGGATCTCCTTGTCGTAGAACGGGATACCCAATTTTTCCGAAAGCCCCTGTCCGATCTCATGGCCTCCGCTGCCGAATTGTCTGCCGATACAAATGACCAAGTGACCATCCATATAGCACGCCTCCTTTATCCTTTATCGGGGAACCATTCGCTATATCGATTATAGCACAAAAGCGGGCGCAAAGGTGAAAAAACTTTGCGCCCGCTTTTGGTTGATTTGCTGAAATTATGCCTGCTGCGCCTCGAAGAACTGCGGCGCGGCCCGCTGCAGCAGCACGGCCGCCGTGGTGGTGAGCAGCAGCTCCGGCAGCATGTATGCGCCGTTGTACGTCAGGCCGCACAGCCGTACGGGCCGGCCGTCGGGGGCGGTGGAGAACCACACGAACACCGTGCTGAAGTAGCTGCACAAAAAGCGCAGCACGCACACGGCCGCGGTGCCCACGGCCACGCCCAGAGTGCGGTTTTTAAAGGGCTTGGCGAACACGCAGGCCAAACCTAGCAGGGTGAAGGCCAGCACATAGTCCAGCAGTACGCCCAGCCATACCCGTACCGGGGGAGCCCAAAAGCCCAGCAGCATTTGCAAAAGGCTGTTCACAAAGCCCGTGGCCAGGCCCCACTTCACGCCGTGGCGGAAGGAGATGAGGACAAAGGGCAGCATGGACAGCAGCGTGACGCTGCCGCCGTTGGGCATCTCGAAAATTTTGATGTTCGCCAGCACGGTGCCCACGGCGATCATCAGCGCGCATTCCACCAGGGTGCGCGTGCGGGAATAGGTTTTGGTCATGGCGATGACCCTCCTTGAAAAAATGTAACATAAAAACAAAAAGGCACCTGCGTTCAAAAAACACAGGTGCACAAAAAATGCCTATCCTCAAACTTCCTACGCCGGCATTACCCGGATCAGGTTCAAGGTGACCCAGGGCTGCTTTTTGCCCTGATCTCAGCCGGGGATGGCCCCCAGCGCCCCTGTTTTTATGTCCGGTATGATTATAGCGCGGCGCCGCACGGCTGTCAAGTAATCTTTCCTCACTTTTTGAAGCTAGTTATTTGGTTTGGAAAAATCTTTGAATTCGCATGTTCCTTTGTTCCACAAATACCAACATATTTTCGATCCATTGTAGATAGTCCCAGACCGTTTGCGGCAAGGGGACACGGGTGAAATCACCGTTTCCAAGCCAGAAGGTCACTGCGGTATAGTTGGTAGAGACACAATCTTGGAGAAAGAAAAAATTTACATAACCTTCAAAATCGACAAAAAGGTCAAAAACTTTTTATCTCGAAGCAGCGCATCGTACAAAGGGCTAGTCTCATGGTTATAGTATCTTCTAATACATTCCCGTGTTAAATCCCATCGATCCTTGGTAAAAGGATTAATCCCCCGGGATTGATTGATGCCACCGGGCCGTTTTGGGAAAATAATCATCCCACCGATGGTATACATTTTCCTTAAATAGTTCTCTACAAAGGTCCTATAATCCGGAACAACTTGTTGTACTTGTTCCAGCATAAAGCTATAGCGTTTATAGCGAAAACTTGCTGTAATAGAATCACTGCCAAATCGAAAATCATTCACAGTCAAATAATTTTTTCCTGTTCCCGCTGTTAAATCTAAAAATTGTCCGTTCGGCAAAAGCCTGCTCCATAGAAGTTGATGATATCTTTGTAAAGTTTTACTTTTTATATCAGGATCATTTTTGCCGCTACCTTGACCACATTTATGGTTCCAGAAGCCATCCCATTAATATGGGGTATCAGTTGTAAAATCATAATGAACTTCTATTTGATTTGATTTCAAAAATTCCACTGATAATAATCTCCACGGCATTCTTAGGTTTTGGACGATTAAAATAAAATGTCAAAAATGAGCGCTTTCAAAAAAGATAAAAACATTATCGCCACAAGCCCTGCAGCCACTCCACGGCGAACACCGCCCCACAGGCGGCCAGGGCCACGGGCAGAAGCTGGGCGCCCTTGCAGGCCAGCAGCACGGCCACCGCGAAGCCCACGGCCGCCGAGAGGACGCTGCCCGTGCTCTCAAAGATGGCGGGCACGGTCATCACGGCCAGCACCGCGTAAGGCACGTAAAAGAGGAAACTTTTGATAAAACGGCTTTTCAGCTTCTTGCGCAGCAGCACCAGGGGCAGCATGCGGATGAGGTACGTCACGCCGGCCATCACCAGGATGTACAGCCAGATGGTCTTTGCGTCCGTCACGGGGCCACCTCCTCTTCTTCGCGCACCGGGGCGAAGAGGGCGCCCGCGCCGGCCGCCACCAGCGTGCACAAAATGATGGCAAACCCGCTGGACACCTGCCGCAGGCCGGGCAGATAGTGCATGCCGCAGCTGAGGGCCACGGCCAGGGCCACCACGCCCAGCACGGCGCGGCTTTGCCGGGCCACGGGCACCACAATGGCCACGAACATGCCGTAGATGGCGATGGACAGCGCGCTGCGCACGGCGGCCGGCAGAAAGCCCGAGGCCACGGCGCCGCACAGCGTGCCCAGCGCCCAGCCGATGTAAGGCGCGATCATCAGCCCGTAGCTGTAGCGGCGGCCCACCTCGCCCTTCTGCGTCGTGCTCACGGCGAAAATCTCGTCCGTCACGGCGAAGCTGATGAAAACCCGGTCCCAAAGGGTGACGTTCGGCGCCATCTTTTGGGATAAGGAAAGGCTCATCAGGGCGTAGCGCAGGTTAATGACAAGCTGGGTCAGGGCCATTTCCAGCAAAGAACCCAGGGTGAAAATCAGCGTCAGCCCCGCGAACTGGCCGGCGCTGGTGAGGTTCGTCATGCTGATGGCACATGCGGCCCACACATGAAACCCGCCGGTAACGGCCATCATGCCGAAGGTGACCGACACGGACAGATACCCCAGGCCAATGGGCACGCCGTCCCGCAAACCGGCCAAAAATGAATTTTGCACGGGAGCAGAATGCAAAGCGAAAACTCCTTTGATAGAAAATACCCCATCCGGGCCGTTGCCGGCGGATGGGGAAGCGCGGGGCGCCGCCTTATTTCATGAACAAGCCGCCCAATTGGTAATCCGTGGTATAGCTGAGGGTGAAGGTGAGGCTGCCGTTTTCGAACTTGGCCTGGGCCACGTCCACGGCGTAGCCGTCCTTGGCCACCAGCGAGTGCTTTTCGATCTTCACCAGCGCGCCCAGCTGGTCGGCCGTGGGCTGCCAGGTGGCCGCCCACTCCTCGGCGGTCATGGCGTCTTTCAGGGTGTCGTCCATGGTGTCTATCAGCGCTTCGTAATCCCGGGCGTCCAGCTGTTTCACCGTGGCCTCGGCGGCGGCCTTCACCTTTTCTTCCTCCATGCCCTCTGGCACTTTGGCGCCGCAGGCGGCCAGCAGCAGGGTCAGGCAAAGCGCGGCGCACAGCAATGAAACGATTTTTTTCATAGCTTATTTCTCCTTTTGTTCAGCCAATACTTTTTTTGCCGTGGGGCACAGGGCCGCCAGGCAGCATACGTCGCACATGGCCTTGCGGGCCGTGCACACCACGCGGCCATGCAGCACACAGCGGTGGCAGAAGTCGTTGCTCTCCTCGGGCGGCAGCACCTTCACCAAGGCTTTTTCCACTTTCACCGGGTCAGTGCAGTCCTTGACGAACCCCAGGCGGTTGGCCATGCGGATGCAATGGGTGTCGGCCACCACCGCCGGCAGATGGAAGATATCGCCGCGGATCAGGTTGGCGCTTTTGCGGCCCACGCCGGGCAGCTTCAGCAGGTCCTCCATGGACTGGGGCACCTGGCCGCCGAAATCCCGCAGCAGCATGTTGGCCATGCCGTCCAGGTCCCGCGCCTTGCTGTGGCCCAGCCCGCAGGGCTTGATGATGGCCTCGATGGCCTGCGGCCCCGCGGCGGCCAGCGTCTCCAGGCTGGGATACTGGGCGAACAGGGCATTGGTGACGAAGTTTACCCGGGCATCGGTGCATTGGGCGCTGAGGCGCACGCTCACCAGCAGCTGCCAGGCGTCCTCATAGGTCAGGCTGCACTCAGCCAGCGGATATTCCTTTTTGAACAGCTCCACGATCTCGCGGGTATCCTGTTTGGTGCGCATGGGACCGGCTCCTTCCAAATCTGTCAAATTGACTATTATAATAGCACAAAATCCCCTTGTGCACAAGCTGGATTTGATGTATACTGAATGCATTGCAGACCACAAGATATAGGAGGGGAATGGAATTGTACCAGGACATGTTGGATACCATCGGCTTCGTGCGCCGCGGCGACGCGGAGGTGGCCGACGCCATGCAGCGGGAGCTTTCCCGCCAGCGCAGCAACATCGAGCTGATCGCCTCGGAGAACATCGTCTCGCCGGCGGTGCTGGCCGCCATGGGCACGGTGCTGACCAATAAGTACGCCGAGGGTTATCCCGGCCACCGCTATTACGGCGGCTGCGCCTATGTGGACGAGGTGGAGGATATCGCCCGCCGCCGTGCCTGTGAACTGTTCGGCGCCGAGCACGCCAACGTGCAGCCCCACTCGGGCGCCCAGGCCAATTTGGCCGTGTATTTTGCCTTGTTGCAGCCGGGCGACACCGTGCTGGGCATGGATTTGTCCAACGGCGGGCACCTGACCCACGGCAGCCCGGTGAACATGTCGGGCAAATACTACAACTTCGTGCCCTACGGCGTGGACGGCGAGGGCTATCTGGATTATGAAGACCTGGCCCGCAAGGCAAAGGAGCATCATCCCAAGCTGATCGTGGCCGGCGCCTCGGCCTACGCCCGCACCATCGATTTTGCGCGCATCGCCGCCATCGCCAAAGAAAACAATGCCCTGTTCATGGTGGACATGGCCCACATCGCGGGCCTGGTGGCGGCTGGGGAGCACCCCAGCCCCGTGCCCTGCGCGGACATCGTCACCACCACCACCCACAAGACGCTGCGCGGCCCCCGGGGCGGTATGATCCTGTGCAAAGAGCAATATGCCAAGCTGATCGACAAGGCCATTTTCCCCGGCACCCAGGGCGGCCCGCTGGAGCATATCATCGCCGCCAAGGCCGTGTGCTTCGGCGAGGCGCTGAAGCCCCAGTTCAAGGCCTATCAGCACCAGATCGTGCTGAACGCCAGGGCCCTGGCCCAAAGCCTGCTGGCACGCGGCGTGCATCTGGTCAGCGGCGGCACGGACAACCACCTGATGACCGTGGACCTGCGCGGCACGGACGTGACCGGCAAGGAGCTGGAGCACCGCCTGGACGAGGTGCACATCACCGCCAACAAAAATACCGTGCCCAACGACCCCCAGTCCCCCTTCGTCACCTCCGGCGTGCGCATCGGCACCCCGGCCGTGACAACCCGGGGCATGGCGGAGGCGGACATGGACGTGATCGCCGGCTGCATCGCGGACTGCATCACGGATTTTGCCGCGAACAAAGAGGACGTGGCATCCAGGGTGGCGGCGCTGATCGCGCGCTATCCGCTGTATGAATGAGGCGGCCGCGCGCTGACCATACTGGCAAATACGGGCATCCCGTTTGCAAATACTGAAAAAAGGAGAAATACCCATGAAACAATATGTTTGCACCGTGTGCGGCTATATCTACGACGAGGCCGTGGGCGACCCTGACAACGGCGTGGCCGCCGGCACCCTATGGGCCGACGTGCCCGAGGATTGGGTGTGCCCCCTGTGCGGCGTGGGCAAGGACCAGTTCGAGGAGCAGTAAGCGTTTGGTGGAAAAAAGGGGCTTTGCAGGGCAAGGCCCCTTTTTCCGTACGATGATCCGTGGAATGGATTGTAAAAGGCCCGTCTCCCGTTGTATAATGTAAAGGAATCGGAAAGAAAAAGGAGGAATCCCCTTTGGCATATTTGACCTGTGCGCTGAAAAGCCAAGTGATGCAGACCACGGTGAACCTGCACCTGTATCTCCCCAACGACCTGCCCGTGGCCGTGGGCAACCGGCCCAAGGCGGTGCTGACGCTGCTGCACGGCTTTTCCAACAGCGGTGAGGATTGGTTCCAGATGTCCGCCGCCGCCCGCTATGCGGCCGACAACGGCCTGGTGCTGGTGGCGCCGGACTGCGGCAACAGCTTCTACCACAATATGATGTACGGCGGCGCTTACCGCACGTTCCTCATCGAGGAACTGCCCATCCTGCTGAACGACATCTTCAAGCTGCCCCAGGGCCGGGATAAAAACTTCATCGCCGGCCTGTCCATGGGCGGTTACGGCGCCTTGTACTTAGGCTTGACGCGGCCCGATGTGTACGGCGGCTGCGCCAGCTTTTCCGGCGCGGTGGACCTGGCGATGATGCTGAAGGACCCCGCCGCCCCCGGCCTGCGGGAAGTGTTCGCGCCCGTGCTGGGCGACAGCCTGGCCCTGCCCAAAACCAGCGACCTGCGCGAGATCGTGCGCAAATGCGCGGCCCTGCCCGCGGAAAAGCAGCCCCGGATCCTGCTCACCAACGGCCTGCAGGACCGCGAGCCCTACGGCATCCTGGAGCAGAACAACGCCTTCCATAAGGTGTGCAGCGGCCTGCATCTGGCCCATTACCGCCGCCTGCAGTGGAACGGCGTGCACGAATGGAATTTCTGGGACCGCAGCCTTGTGTAAGCCATCGATTATTTTTTGCAGAACAACTATGCCAATAAGAAATTGGGCGACTGGCGCTCCAGCGCTGTGGCGTCCGAGTGACGATCAAAGGAGACAAAGCAATGGCAAGACCCTTGGCCGACCGCCTGCGCCCCCGCACCCTGGCCGACGTGTGCGGACAGCACCATCTGCTGGACGAGGGCAAAGTGTTCCGCCGCGCGCTGGAAGCGGGGCGGGTGCCCAATATGATCTTTTACGGCCCGCCGGGCGTGGGCAAAACCACCGTGGCCCGCATTTTGGCCGAGCGCAGCAACATGCGTCTGTTCCAGCTGAACGGCACCAGCGCCGGCACGGCGGACATCAAGCAGGTGCTGTCCGAGGTGGGCACGCTGGGCGCGATGAACGGCATCCTGCTGTATCTGGACGAGATCCAGTACCTGAACAAAAAGCAGCAGCAAAGCCTGCTGGAATGCCTGGAGGACGGCTCGGTGACGCTGATCGCCTCCACCACCGAAAACCCGTCCTTCTATATCTATAACGCCCTGCTCAGCCGGTGCAACGTGTTCGAGTTCAAGCCCCTCACGCCCGAGGACGTGCTGGAGGGCCTGCGCAAAGCGCTGGCCCGCCTGGAGGAGGACGGCGAAGCCGTGCGCGCCGAGGACGGCGCCCTGGAAACGCTGGCCCGGGGCTGCGGCGGCGACATGCGCAAGGCTTTGGGCTGCCTGGAGTTCGCCCTGGCCGCGGCGGATGAAGCGGACGGCGCCCGGGTGCTGACGGCCGACCTGGCCGCGGGGGCCAGCCAGCGCGCCGGCGTGCGCTACGACAAAAGCGACGACGAGCACTACGACTGCATCTCCGCTTTGCAGAAAAGCATCCGCGGGTCGGACCCGGACGCGGCGGTGCACTACCTGGCCCGCATCCTGGAGGGCGGGGATATGCTCAGCGCCTGCCGCCGGCTGCTGGTGATCGCGGCCGAGGACGTGGGCCTTGCCTACCCTATGGCCATCCCCATCACCAAGGCGTGTGTGGACAGCGCTTTGCAATTGGGTTTGCCCGAGGCCGCGCTTCCCCTGGGGGACGCGGCGCTCCTGCTGGCCACCGCGCCCAAAAGCAATTCCGGCGCCACGGCCATCGAGGCTGCCATGGCGGACGTGCGCCGGGGCCGTACGGGCCCGGTGCCGCGCCAATTGCAGAATAAGCACTTTGACGGCGCGGACGCGGCGGTGAAGGGCCAGCATTACCTGTATCCCCACGATTATCCGGGCCATTGGGTGGCCCAGCAGTATCTGCCGGACGCCCTGGCGGGCACGGCGTACTATCAATACGGCCCCAACAAAACCGAACAGGCCGCCAGGGCCTACTGGGAGAAGATCAAAAAATAGCCGCCGCCTATTTTGACGGCCCTGTGGCAGTCCCCGGGCCACGGCTTTAACGGTGTGTTTTTTATTGCGGAGCAATAAAAAAATCCGAGGTGCGTCCCATGGCGCAGGAGAGAGACGAGGAGCGCTGTTAGCTGCCGGCCCAGGCGCTGACACTGGAGGAAGCATGCAGCCTTTTGTCAGGTGCGGATTTTTGGCACACCAAGGCACTGCCGGAAAAACAGGTGCCCAGTGTGCGCCTGGCCGACGGCCCCCATGGCCTGCGGGTGGAGGATCACCGCCATGTGAAGCAGAACGGCGGCCACAGCGTGCCGGCCACCTGTTTTCCCACGGCCTGTGCCCTGGCCTGCGCCTGGAGCCCGTCCCTGGCCGGCGCCGTGGGCGGCGCCATCGCCGAGGAGTGCCGCGCCCACGGCGTATCGGTGCTGCTGGGGCCGGGGGTGAACATCAAGCGCAGCCCCCTGTGCGGCCGCAATTTTGAGTATTTCAGCGAGGACCCGCAGCTGGCCGGCCAGCTGGCGGCGGCTTACATTGCCGGCGTACAGGAAAAAGGGGTGGCGGCCAGCCTTAAGCACTTTGCCCTGAACAGCCAGGAGCGGGGGCGCATGCGCGTGTCCGCCGAGGTAGATGAGCGCGCCCTGCGGGAAGTGTATCTGAAGCCCTTCGAGCTGGCGGTGAAGCAAAGCCGCCCGGCCACCGTGATGGCCAGCTACAACCGGGTGAACGGCGCCCACGCCACCCAGAACAAGACCCTGCTGACGGACATCCTGCGGCGGGAATGGGGGTTTGACGGCCTGGTGATGAGCGATTGGGGCGCGGTGAGCGACCGGGTGCGGGGCGTGGACGCGGGACTGGATCTGGAAATGCCCGGCAGCGGCGGCCTGAACGACCGGGCCGTGGCCCGGGCCGTGCGGGAGGGGCGCCTGCCCCGGGCGGCTGTGGACAAAGCCGCGGCCCGGGTGCTGCGCCTGGCCGTCGAGTGGCCCGCCGCCCGGGAGCCCTATGACGAGGGCGCCCACCGGCGCCTGGCCCGCCGCGCCGCGGCCGAAAGCGCCGTGCTGCTGAAAAACGACGGCATCCTGCCCCTGGACGAGCGCGAGAACATCGCTGTCATCGGCAAGCTGGCCACCAGCCGCTGCCGGTACCAGGGGGCGGGGTCCAGTTTGGTCAACAGCCGGGCGCTGGGCTTTACCGGCGCCCTGGCCAAGGAGGGCGCGGCCTATGTGAACTACGCGCCGGGGTACCATCTGCGCGGCGAGGCGCCGGACAAGGCGCTGGAAGAGGCGGCGGTGCGCTATGCCAAAACGGCCCGTGTGGTGGTGTATTTCATGGGCCTGACCGAGGAGCTTGAGAGCGAGGGGTACGACCGGACCCATCTGGACCTGCCCAAGAACCAGACCCTGCTGCTGGACAGGCTGGCGGCGGTGAACCCCAACATCGTGGTGGTGCTGAGCGGCGGTGCGCCCGTGGCCACACCCTGGCTTTCCAAGGTGCGGGCCCTGCTGTACACGGCTCTGGACGGCCAGGCGGTGGGCGAAGCCACGGCGGACCTGCTGTTCGGCCGGGCAAACCCGGCGGGCAAATTGGCCGAGACCTGGCCCTTGGCCCTGACGGATACGCCCTGCGTGCGCCACTTCCCCATGGGGCCGCGGGCCGTCACCTACAACGAGAGCATCTACGTGGGCTACCGCTATTACGACAAGGCGGAAAAGCCCGTGCGCTTTGCCTTCGGCCACGGCCTTTCCTACACCAGCTTTGCCTACAGCGGCCTGGCCATGGGGCACAAAGTGCCCCGGGGCTGCGCGCTGAAGGTGCTGTTCACGCTGGAAAACACCGGCGCCCGTGCCGGCGACGAGATCGCCCAGGTGTACGTGGGCAAGGCGGATTCGGCTGTGTACCGGCCGGTGCGCGCGCTGGCGGGCTTTGCCCGGGTGCCTTTGGCGCCGGGCCAGCAGCAGCTGGTGACGGTGACGGTGCCCTACGACGCCCTGGCCGTGTGGGACAAACAGCGCCGCGCCTTCACTGTGGAGGCCGGGACCTACCAGGTGTACGTGGGCGCGTCCAGCCGGGACATCCGCCTCACGGGCGCCGTACAGGTGGACGGCGAGGCGCTGCACCCGGCGTTGGCCGACAGCGCGCAGGGGCCTTATGGCAAGGTGAGCAACAATGTGTTCCCGGACGAGGATTTTTACGCCATCCACAGCCGTCCGGCCCAGTCGAACCGCCCGCTCAAGCCGGGCGACTACACCCTCGAGACCACGCTGGGCGAGATGCGCGCCTCCAAAACGGCCCGCCGGCTGGAGGCGCTGGCCCTGGCGGTAGCCCTGCGCACCATGCATTTTTCCAACAACCCGGCCGTGAACCGGCGGGTGTGCGCCCAGTCCGTGCGGGACCTGCCCTTCAAAAACCTAGCCATGAACCTGTCCGGCTATTTGAGCTGGGAAAAACTGCAGGTTCTGCTGGACGTGTGCAACGGCAAACGCCGCTGGGCCGGCGCCCTGACCGCCCTGGCCCTGCCGCAGAAAGGCAAAAAAGGGTCGGATGCTACCGGTGGTTGCCCCCGTTGACAGCCCTGCGCGGTGGCGCGCCGCGGCCCCGTTTGGTAAAATGGGGCCGAAAGGGGAGAGCATTGTGGAATTGAATGAACGGGTGGCGGCCCTGCGCAAAGCGGCGGGGCTCAGCCAGGAACAATTGGCCGAGCGGCTGGACGTGAGCCGCCAGGCCGTGGGCAAATGGGAGCGCGGCGAGGCCGTGCCCGACCTGGAAAAGACCGTGCGTCTGGCCCGGGTGTTCGGCGTGAGCGTGGACAGCCTGCTGGGCCTGGAGGCGCCGGAGGGAAAGGCGGCCGGGGAGAGGGCGGCTGTGTCCGCGCCCTGCCCGCAGCCGGAACAGGCCGCCCCGGACTTCGAGCGGCTGGCCCGGATGAACCACGCTTATTGGCAGCTGCGCACAAGCGCAAAGCTGCTGACCGCAGCCGGCGTCCTGCTGCTGTGCAGCATCGGTATGCCGTTTTTGGTCCAGTTCCTGGACATGACGCTGACGGGCGAATGGTACAATGACGTGGGCTTTTATGTCAGCCACGGGCCCGCGCCCTTTTTCATCGCGGCCACCCTGCTGGTTGCGGCGCTGGGCGGCTGGCTGCATTGGCGGGGAAAAGAAACCCTGGCGGCGCCAAAAGAGGAATAACAAAAAAGGCGCTCTGTTTACAGAGCGCCTTTTTTCGCCTTTATGGCGGTATATCCTTATCATCCTGTCTTTTTCAAAAGGAAGATAAGTGTAAAAACAGCAATTTGCCGTTTTTACCAAAGTTACAGGTCCTCGTCCCCCAGGTCGTCGGCATACGCCTCGCCGATCAGGTCGTCCGCGTAAATGGCGGGGAACCAGGCGTCGGCCGCCAGGCTGTCGTACACCGATTCATTGGTGGCCGCCTGGCCGTCGAAGGTATTGGCCGTGGCGATATAACGCTTGCCGGCCTGGCACACGCCGCCGTCCTGGCGCTGCCGTTTGGAATGCTTGTCATGATGTTTTTCCATGTGAAATCGCCTCCTTGGCCTTATTGTGTGCACTTGCAGGGAAACTATTCAGGAAAAATCCGCCTTTTTACTGAAAAACACGCAAATGTGCCAAAAAACGCAGAGGGATCAGGTTGAAAATTGGCGAAAACGCGCCTATACTGAAGGTAACAAGGAAAAGGAGGCGTTCCCCATGGGCAAATTTGTCATCTTAAAGACCAAAACCGGATACACGTTCCATTTAAAGGCGGCCAACGGCGAGGTGATCGGCACTTCGGAGGTCTATAATACCCGCTCCGCCTGCGAAAATGGCATCGATAGCGTGCAGAAAAACGCCCCGGCGCCTGTGGAAGATCAGACGGCGGAAAACCCGGCGCAAGAGAAATGCCCCAAATTCGAGGTGTATCAGGATAAGGCGGGCGAGTTCCGCTTCCGCCTGAAAGCCAGCAACGGCCAGAGCATCCTGGCCTCGGAGGGATATAAAGCCAAGGCTTCGTGCCTGAACGGCATTGAAAGCGTCAAGAAAAACGCCTCGGATGCCTCGGTGGAGGGACCGGCAGAGGAATAAACAAAAAAGAAAAGGCCCCGTCCGGACAAAATGCCCGGACGGGGCCTTCTTTGCGGAACAATCAGGGCGCTTCCTGCCGCCAGTGCACCTGTCCGGCCGTCAGCTGGCGGCGGCGCAGCAGCTTGTCCAGCAGCAGGAAATGCACGGCGACCGACGCCAATGGGCCCAGGATGTCCGACACCGGCTCGGCAAAAAAGATGGCCCGCGCGCCGAAGAAGGCGGGCAGCAAAAACAGGGCGGCAAAATACGTCGCCTTGCGCCAGAAGGACAGCGGCAGGGCGATCTGCGCCTGTCCCAAACCGGTGAAGCTGTCCACCATCTCGTATTGCACGCCCAGCGGCACCACGGCCAGGGCGCACACGCGGATGGCGCGGGAAGCCTCGGCGATGACAACGGGGTCTTGGGAAAACAGCCGTACGAACAACGGCCCCGCCGTATAGGCCAGCGCGAACATCACCGCTGTGAAAGCCACGCACAGCTTGGTGATGGCGCGGATGGCCTGCTTCACCCGGGCGGTGTTGCAGGCGCCGTAGTTGTACCCCAGAATGCTCTGGGTGCCGCCGGTGATGCCGCCCAGGGGCATGGTGACCGTCAGCATGAAGCTTTGGGCAATGGTGGCGCAGGTCACCAGCATATCGCCCTCGGCCGCGCCGCCGTAGCGCTGCAGCAGGGCGTTCATGGCAATGACCATCACATTGTCCATGGCGATGATGACAAAGGGCGAAAAGCCCAGCGCCAGCACGCGGCCCATCACCCGCAGGCTGTAGCCGCCGAAAGTGATGGAAACGGGCGCCCGGCCGGATAAAAGGAACCACAGCGCATAGGCGCAGCTGGCCAATTGGCTCAGCACCGTGGCCAGCGCGCCGCCCCGCACCCCCATGCCGAAACCGAAGATGAACACCGGGTCCAGCGCGATATTCAGCGCCGCGCCCAGCAGGATGGACTTCATGCCCGCCTTGGCAAAGCCCTGGCAGACAATCAGCTGGTTCAGCCCCGTGGCCAGCAGGGCAAAGGGCGTGCCCAGCAGATACATGGTAAAGTAGGACAGGGCATAGGGCAGCGTGGCCGCAGACGCGCCGAAGGCCAGCAGCATGGGCCGGGCCAGGGGCAGGGCAAGGGCCATCAGCAGCACGGACGCGCCGCACAGCAGCACAAAACAATTGGCCATGATGGACCTGGCGCCGCGCGGGTCGCCCTCGCCCAGCTTGATGCTCATCAACGGGGCACCGCCCACGCCGATGAGGAAGGCCACCGAACCCACCATCGTCACCACCGGGCCGCATACGCCCACCCCGGCCAGGGCGATATCGCCCACTTCGGCGATGTTGCCGATATACATGCGGTCCACAATGCTGTAAAGCACGCTGACGAACTGGGCCAGCATACTGGGCAGGGCGATGCGCAGCACCAGGCGGCCGATGTCGTCGCGGCCCAGGTCATTCTCCTGTTTTGGCATGGAAAGGGCCTCCTGAACAATACAACTGATCCGCCTTTGCGCAGGGCCGGGGACACGACTGCCCGCGCACAGAACCTTTTTTATTATACAGGACAAGCGCGCGATTGCAAGCCCGTTTTTTCCACCGGGCAAGTCAACGGGCCGAAGCCGCACTGCGCGGCTGTACCGGCCCAAACACCTGAAGGGAAAGGAAGGCCCGGCGGCGATAATTGGTCAAAAAGAAGAAATTTACGGAAGTTTTTTGTGGATTTTATGTATTGCAGTGGCGGGGAGAATTCAGTATAATAAAATCACAGCAAACGGAAAACGTTTTCCAAACGAGCGGAAGAACGGCTTATCCGGGCCGGCAAAACTGGCAGGCCCCATGGAAAACGACGGAGAAAGGTGGAGAGCGACAGAATGGTCACGATCAGGGAAATCGCTCAGCAGTCCGGCGTTTCGCTGGCTACAGTCTCCCGCGTATTGACGAACAGCCGCCCGGTGCAGCCCGAACTGCGCGAGCGCGTGATGGAAGTGGCGCGCGAGCTGGGCTATGTGCCGAATACGGCTGCCCGCGCGCTGGTAAAGCGCCGCACGGACGCCATCGGCGTGGTGGTCAATAATCTGCACGATCCTTTTTTTCACGATTTGATCCGCGGCTTTGAGGCCGGCGCCAGCGAGACGGATTACAACGTGGTGTTCTGCAGTGCCATGGGCCGCGAGATGCAGCGCAAGCAGCGCTATGTCCGCTATTTGAGCAATGGCGTGGTGGACGGCATCATCCTGTATGGTTCTTATGATTTTGACGAGGCGTTGGTGCGTGAACTCCACGCGACGGGCTTTCCCTTTTTTCTGATCGAGAGCAGCGTGGAAGGGGTACAGACCAACAATTTCCTCATTGACAACGAGGGCGGCGTATACAATGCCGTGCGCTATCTGCATCGGTACGGTCACCGCCGCATCGCTTATATTGCCGGCCGGCTGGAAAAGCGTGTGTGTGTGGAGCGTTTGAACGGCTACTACAAGGCCATGCAGGACCTTTGCCTGGAAGTACCGGCCGAGTATGTGCGCTATATCGAGGAGGACAGCAGCGATGGACGCGCGCTGATGGCGCAATTTCTGGCGCTGCCTGCAAAAGTGCGTCCCACCGCCGTGCTTTGCTACGACGACGCGGTGGCCAGCCATGCCATCCGCTGCGCCCTGGAGCAGGGCCTGCGTGTACCGCAGGATATTTCCATCATGGGATTTGACAACCAGACCATCCCTCCCAACGGCTACAAGGGCCCGGCGATCACCAGCGTGTCGCAGCCGCTGTACGAGATCGGCTTTGACAGTATTATTTTGCTGAGCCAGATCCTGCGCGGCGAGCGGGAAAGCGGTATCACCAAACAGTATCAGACGCACATCGCGGAAAAGGAATCGTTTGCATATCTGGAAAGGGATGGATAAGATGGACGCATTTTATGCGCATAGGCGTTATGTGGCGGGTGTGGACGGGGGCGGAACGAAAACGGCCTGCATGATCGCCGATGATCGCGGGACGCTGCTGGCCTATGCTGTGGCCGAGGGGTCAAATCATCAGATCAGTGGTTTTGCGCTTACATTGGAAAACGTTTGCTGCGCCATAAATGAAGCCTGTGCCCAGGCGGGGATCCAATGGGAAGAACTGGCCTACATCTATCTGGGCATGGCTGGGGCGGATTCGCAGGAAGACTGCGAACTGCTGAACCAGGGATTTGCCTCGGCCTTCGGCGGCATTCCCTTCAAAGTGGACAATGATGAATGGAAGGCCTTTGCCTGCGAGGCAAAGCAGGGATGGGGGGCGGTCTCTATCTGCGGCACGGGGGCAAACCTAGCCGTCAAAGACCTTGCGGGCAAGGTTTACACGGTGCGTGCGCGGCGCTATATACTGGGCAACTACGGCGGCGGCAACCATTTGGCGGAAATGGCCCTGCATCACGCCTTCCGCTGTGACGAGCACACCGGCCCCGATACGCGTCTGGCCGAAGTCCTGCCGGCGTACTGCGGCTGCGCCGACATGGAAGAACTGGCACGTCAGGTATATCAAAGCGGATATCAGTATTATAAAAATTATAACATCCCTAAGTTGGTGTTTGACTTGGCCTGGCAAGGGGATGAAGTGTGCCGAGGCCTTTTGACGGAAATGGGCGGGCAGTTGGGCACGATGCTGGGGCGGCAGATCCGCCATGTGGGGTTGGAGGATACCGAGATCCCGGTGGTGCTGGCGGGCAGTCAATACGCCAAAGATACCCATGGTCTGATGATCGGCCCACTGGAGAAAGTATTGCGCAGCTATGTCCCAAGGGCAAGCCTGTGCGTAGTGCAGTGCCCCCCCGTGGTGGGGGCCATCCTCAGCGCCTTGGAAGAACTTGAAGTTGAGCTGGATGACACCTGCCGTTTGCAGCTTCAAATGCAGGCCCAGGCAGGATCGGTTTAGTTTTACGCATTTTGGAAAACGTTTTCCAAGATTTCCCTTCAAACCGCCGGCGGAAGGAGAAAAAGATGAAAAGAGAGATGTTCCTGTATCCCTGGGACGTGCTGGATGAGGGCGCACAGCCCTTGGCAGAGCGCCTGGCCGCCCTGGGGGTGGAAACCGTGGCGCTGGCGCTTGTGTATCACAGCGGGAAACTGCTGCTGCCACACGACCCGCGCCGCCGGGTCTTGCTGCACCGAAGCAGCCGAAGCTATTTCCCCTTTACCGCCGAAAGATACGGCCGTTTGAAACCTCGGCAGGGGGAATTGATGGACGGGTCCCCCGCCGCGTTTGTGAACAGTGGGTTTGGCGCCGTTTTCAGCGTGGGGGTTCGGGTGTGGGGGGGGGGGGTGGTGTTTGCTGCCGGGCGGGGGGCCCGCAGGAACCCGGACTGTGCGGAATGGAATGCCTGGGACGAGCCCTCCCCCCACAGCCTTTGTCCGTCGAACGAAGAGGTATTTGCCTACGGTCTTACCCTGCTGGAAGAGATCGCGGCGGCCGGCGTGGACGGGCTGTATCTGGAATCAGTGGATTATGCCGGTTTCCTGCACGGCGCGCACCACGAAATGCAGGCCTATGCAGACACGGCGCGGCTGGACCGGCTGCTGGGGCAGTGCTTTTGTCCGGCGTGTGTAAAGCGGGCGGAACAGGCGGGGATCGACGTGTCGGCCCTGCGCCGGCAGGTAAAGCGGCAGGCGGAAAGACTGTTTGCCCTGGAGCCGGCAGGGGAGGAGACGCTGCCGTGGCAACCCTGGGCCGCTCTGCGGGCGCAGCGCATTGCCGAATTTTACACAGAGCTGCGCCGACGCCTGCGCGCGCGGGGGCTCAGCCCGGAGATCAAACCCATCTTATGGCTGGCCGGCGGTACGGATCCGCGCGAGACGGGCGTGGATCCAGCGCTTCTGGCCCCCGTGGTGGACGGGATGATAGCGGCTTATCCGGACAGCCCGCAGCAGGTTGCGGATTTCGCGGCGCGGGCACGCAGTCTGGCGCCGGCGGGCATGCCCCTTACCGGCGGGGTGCGCCTGATGGCGCCCCACACGGTCCAGCCGCAGCAGGTGCCGGACTATTGGGAGGCGTACCGCGCGCAGGGGGCGGAAAGCGTGATTTTTTACAATTACGGCATGGCGCCCCTGCCTTTTTTGCAGGCACTGCGGGAGGAAAAACGATGAAACATGTCATCGGCGTGATCGGCGCCGGAGAGATCGCCCACCTGCATATGAAAGCGGTGGCCCCGCTGGGCTGGAGGCTGGCGGGATGCTATGACGTCGATGCGGAACGCGCCCGGTCGTTTTGCGCCGTTTGGGGCGGCCGTACTTATGCGGGCGCGCAGCCGCTGCTGGAGGATCCGGCGATCGATACCGTGTATCTTTGCACGCGGCATGACAGCCATGTGGCGCTGTGCCAGGCCGCCATGGCGGCGGGCAAAAATATTTTTGTGGAAAAACCAGTGGCCCTTACCGCCGGGGAAGCGCGCCGGCTGCTGGCGGCGCACCAGGCGGCCCCGGTCCCCCTTGCGGTGGGTTATAATATGCGGGTCGCGCCGGCCACCCGCAGGTTCTGCGAACTGCTGCGCACCCACGGCGCGCAGGTGAGCGCGTTCCGGGCCAGCATGACGGGCCCGCCCTTCATGAGCGGCTGGGCCTCCGACCCGGTGCAGGGCGGCGGCGTGCTGGTGTGTCAGGGGTCCCACATGTTTGATTTGCTGCGTTACACCCTGGGCAGCCCGATCGTCAGCGTATGTGCGGCAACACAGCATCTGGGGCTGGATGCGGCCCGGGAACCAAACGCGGCTGTACTGCTGGTGAAGCTGGAAAACGGTGCCTGCGGCACACTGCTGCTG
Source organism: uncultured Oscillospiraceae bacterium (assembly GCA_905212515.1). Classification (GTDB taxonomy): domain Bacteria; phylum Bacillota; class Clostridia; order Oscillospirales; family Ruminococcaceae; genus Ruthenibacterium. Next base: position 18,290 of record CAJMEU010000027.1, read on the forward strand.
CACGACCGCGGCACCGCCAGCTTCCATGCGGGCCAAGAAGGGCGCATGGTGGGCATAACGGCCTATGCCCCGCAGGGGACGTTTGAGATGGACGCCTACGGCAAGGTGCGCTGGGGAACGGCGGAAGGCTTTTTTGAAGAGCTGCCCAGCCGCGACAGAAGCCAGTGCGTAAGCTGGGGCTATGCCGCCCAGGCGGCGGAGTTTGCCAGACTGCTGGATACAGGCGCCAGCCAGCTGTGCACGCTGGAACAAGGCGTACAGACGGCCGAAGCGGTGGAGGCGGCGCGCGCCGCGGCCGCGCAGACACAATGGGTGCCCGTGCCGCGGGCATGCGATGAAAAGATGGAGGAAAAGGCATGACGATACAGGAGAAATATGGTTTTCGCAAGGTGCTGAATACCCGCGGCCCGGCGACCATTTTGGGCGCGGCCCGGGTGTGCGACCCGATCCGCCGGGAGATCTACGAGATCTTGGGCGAATCGGCCGAGATCTGGGAACTGCAGCGCAGCGCCAGTGAAAAGATCACCCAGCTCACGGGCGCCGAGGCAGGCTGTGTGGTGAACTGCTCTTCCGCCGGTATGGCGGTGGCGGCCGCGGCGGCCCTCACGGGCAGCGACCCGGCCCGCATCAAAGCGCTGCCGAACGTCACCTGGCCGCGCAGCAAGATCGTCATCCAGAAAGGGCAGGTGACGGGTGCGGGCGACTGTCCGGTATGGCAGGTCATCCAGATGACGGGCGCGCAGTACGTGGAGATCGGCGAGGCGCTGGACTGCGCCACCTTCCATCTGCGCGCGGCCCTGGACGATACGGTGGCCGCCGCGTTTTATGTGATGGAAGACACGTTTGCCCCCAATCTCCTTCCGCTGGAAACATTCGTCTCCATCTGCCACGAGAAAAAGGTGCCTGTCATCTGCGATGCCGCCTATCTGACGGACTTTACCATGCTGGCCAAGCTGGGTGTGGACCTGGCCATCTACAGCGGGCAAAAGTGGCTGGGCGGCTGCACCAGCGGCATCATCGCGGGCAGGAAGGACCTGGTGCACGCCTGCTTTATGCAGGAGATGGGCATTGGGCGCCCCATGAAAGTCGGCAAGGAGGGCATCGTGAGCATCATGGCCTCCATCGACCATTGGCTCCACCGTGACCAGGCCGCCGTCGCTGCGTTCCAAACGGAACTGGCAAACACCATTGCAAACGGCGTAAAGGACATCCCGGGCGTCACCTGCGCCATTGTGGAATCGCTGTATTCGCCCTCCGTGCGCCTGCATGTAGACATCGACGCCGCGGTCACCGGCATCCCCGCCTGGGTCATCAACGACGATATGGGCCGGCTGGACCCGGTTATTAAGACCGACGACTATTTCGTGAATAACGGCAAGATCATTTTTGACATGGCCTACCTGGACCGGGGCGACGACAAGCTCATCGCCGACGTGCTGCGCAGTTACCTGACGGGCGAGCGAAAGCCCCTGCCCGGCAAAGAGGGGGCCGCCGTGCCCAAGACGCGCCAGGACATCCTCTACGAGATGTTCGACGCCTGGCTGGACGGCGACCCCAGGGGGTGAAGGCATGATCCGGGTCGCGTTGGCGGGCTTTTCCCAAGGCTATTACGCCACGGCCTACATGCGGTATCTGGCGCGCCTGAAAGCGGTGTGTCCGGTGGCCGTATGCGACTGCGGTGCGAACGACGCCTATGTGATGGAATGTGCGTTCGTCACCGCCGGGGCATTCGCCCGCGAGCTGGGCGTCCCCCTGATCCACGATTACAGCCGCCTGCTGGAACAAAGGCCGGACGCCGTGCTGATCTGCAGCGAAACAGCGGACCATGCGGCCATGGCGCGTGTTGCGCTGGAGAGGGGGATACACGTTTTCGTATCCAAACCGCTGAGCTTTTCCAGCCAAGATACCGCGCTGCTGCGCAGCGTGGCCGAAAGGGCCGTGCTGCTGTGCGGCAATCCCCTGAAGTACGAGCAGGGCATGGAAGAAATGCGGGCGAGGCTGGCGGCCGGCGAGATCGGCAGGGTGTACAGCCTGCGGGTGATGATCAACCATCTCGCCATGACCAAGCAGGCCTGGGAGCGGGACGAGGCCCGCAGCGGTGGGCCGCTGGGCACCTACGGGGTGTACCTGTTCGATTTGGCGCGCTGGCTGACCGCCCAGCCGCTGTGCAGGCTTTACGCCCTGGCGGGCAACTACTGCACGCCGGAGATCGCGTGCCCGGACACGGTCAAGGTGCTGGGCACAGGTACGAAGGGCACACAGTTTACGCTGGAGCTGTACAGCGCCATCCACCACGAATACCCCTTTGTGCAGGTGGAGGCCGTGGGGGAAAAGGGCACGCTGGTCACCCGGTACGACAATTACGCCACGCTGGCCCAAACCAGCGCGGGCGCCGCGCTGGGCGCGCTGCGTGCCAGCGATATGGGCGCGGGGGAGATGGATCATTTCCTCGCCTGTATCCAAGGCCGGGCGGTACAGCGGTGCGGCCTGGCGGATATGGACTACGTGGCGCGCTGTATCGAAGCAGCCCGGCGCAGCATCCGCTCGGGCGAAACGGCGGTGCCGCAGGAAAGGGAGGGATTTCGATGAACCGATGTGTGGTTGTTGGCTGCGGCTGGGCCGGGCGGCATCATCTGGACACGGTGGCGGCCAGCGCTTATGCGCGGCTGGCCGCGGCGGTAGATCCCGATGAAAACAAACGGCAGGAGGCGGCGCGGCGATACGGTGTTCCCGTATATGACAGCTTGGAGTCGCTGCTGGCGTCGGGCACAGGCTTCGACACAGGCATCGTGGCCACGCTGCCCGCGCTGCATGGGCCCCAGTGCGCCGCGCTGATCGCAGCGGGCAAAAACGTGCTGTGCGAAAAACCCGTCTGCCGCAGCAGCGCGGAGATCGCGGCGCTGGGCCAGGCCGCGCGAAAGGCGGGCGTCCGCTTCGGCGTGGTATTCAACCAGCGATATGGCGCGGCGGTGCGCAAGGCGAAGGAGCTGCTGGAGGCGGAGGGGGGCAGGCTGCATCTCATCACCGCCAGTATGTATCAGCACTGGCCCACCAAAACGGGGGGCCATATCACCGATACCTTTATGCTCACGGACGCATGCTGCCATCTGTTGGACCTGATGACCCATCTGTGCGGCCCGGTGCGGCAGGTAAAAGCCGTGAGCAGCAAGGTGGACAGCGAGCTTTACTCGGACGTGGCGGCGGCCCTGTTGTTTGAAAACGGCTGCGTGGGCTGCATGAGCCACAGCAATGTGGGCGGGAAACTGGACACCCAGCACCCCTTCCAATGCGTGGACGTGCACACGCAGAACGCCCGCTACCGCATTGAAAACCAGTGCGACCGCCTGACGGTCTATCCCCACGGGGCGCAGGCGCAGCAGGTGTACGAGACTTCGGTGTTTCAGCGCCGGGATTACGCGGTTTCCATGCGCCTTGCCTGCGAGGACTACCTGCGGGCCGTGGCACAGGACCGGCCGCTGCCTGCCGACGTGGATCAGGCGCTCGCCAATATGCAGGTTTTGGAGGCCGTCCTGGCCTCCATCCGGAAATAAATTTTTATAAAAAAGGAGAGAAAAAACGATGAAAAAGATCACAGCCCTGTTCCTGACCCTGGCCCTGAGTCTGGGCCTGCTGGCCGGATGTTCCGGCGCTACCTCGTCGTCCGCCGCACCCGGCGCCGACGCCTCCACTGCGGGGGCCTCATCCGCCGCGGCCGGCGAACCCGTCACCCTCACCTTCCAGTACATCGGCGGCACGGTGCCCGCCCAGGACGCGGTCATCAATAACGCCATTGCCGCGTTCACCGAGGCCAACCCCAATATCAAGGTGGAGCCTATTTACATCGACTGGGGCAACGGCCATTCCCAATTCATGAACGCCGTGATGGCGGGCACCGCGCCCGACATCGCCATGCTGGGCGGCACCTGGTGCGTGGAATTCATGGAAAACGGCTCCCTGGCGCCTGTAGCCGACTATGTTTCCCCGGAATTGATGGACACCTTCATCCCCGCGGGCTTTGATGTGATGACCGGCGCGGACGGCCAGATCTACGGCCTGCCCTGGGACGGCTGCACCTGGGACGTCATCTACCGCACGGACCTGTTCGAGGAAGCCGGGATCGACGCGGTGCCCACCACCTGGGACGAGGTGCTGCAGGCGGGCGAGAAGATGAAGGCCATCGGAAAAACGCTGCTCACCGTGTCCTGCTCCGGCTATGAGGTGGACGACTACTATCTGCCCTTCCTGTGGCAGGCGGGCGGCAATGTCTGCGAACGCGACGAAAACGGCAACTGGGTAAGTACCATGAACACAGAGGAAAGCCTGGCTGCGGCCAAGTTCTACTGTGAACTGGTGGAAAAGGGCTATATGCCCGCCGAGATCACGGGCATGGACTTCGAATCCGTGCTGAACAGCTTTACCGCCGGCGAGACCGCCATGATGGTGGCCGGCATGTGGAACATCGGCACGCTGCAGGGCATGCCGGAGATGGAGGGCAAGTGGGCCACCGCACAGGGCTGGGCGGGCCCGGGCGGCAACGCGGTGCTCAGCTATCCCAACACGGTGCATATCACCGCCCAAAGCGAACACAAGGAAGAAGCGGGCAAATTCCTGGAGTTCTTCTATCAGGAAGGCTATTATGAGGATTACTGCGTGACCAGCGGCGTGTTCCCCTTTACCAAGGATTTTGCCGACAGCGAGTACGCGCAGGATCCCATGCTGAAGCCCTTTATCGCGGACGCCCAAAACGGGCACAACCGTCCGGCCACCAGCAAATATGAAGAGTTCCGCCAGCTGTATCTGTGCCCGGGCGTCCAGTCCATGGTGTCCGGCGAGATCACACCGGAAGATTTCTGCGCCCAGATGGAACAGAGCTTCAACGAGCTGCACGCATCCTGACGCAGGCGCCCGCGCACCGCACAAGCGGGTGCGGGCATCCATGAAATGCGCCCCGCGGCGGCGGCCGCCGCCGCGGGGATAAAGGGAGGGATAACGGCGTGGAAGAATTGCTGATCCAAAACGCGCGCATCATCGACGGCAGCGGCGGCCCCGGCTTTATGGGAAGCCTGGCGGTGTCCGGCGCGCGCATCACCGGGGTGTGGAGCCAGCCGCAGCACAGCCTGCCGGCGCGTGAAACGCTGGATGCAAAAGGCAGGGTGCTGTGCCCGGGGTTTGTGGACACCCACACCCATTCGGACAAGGTCCTGCTGCACGACGGGCGGCAGCCCGCAAGCATCACC
>CAJMEU010000028.1 GCA_905212515.1 uncultured Oscillospiraceae bacterium
CGCTCAGAAAGAAGAACCCCCATCGAAAAATTAAACGTAAAACCAGGGCGCGGCTCTGCCCTTCCTCCCTACTCTTAAAAAAACCCAGGCGGCGCCCGATTGGGCGCCGCCTGGTGATCGAATGTTCCACGTGGAACATCAAGCCTGTTCCGTCTCTTGCTGTGCCTTCTCGGTGGGGATGCGCACGACGTACTGGATATACCCTTCCCCCTCCGTCTTTTCGGTGGTGGCCGGGATGCCGCTGCCGGTCATCACTTTGACGGCCCGCTCGATGGTGTTGACGAAAATGCGCACGTCCCGCACCATGACGCTGTGTTTGGGCTTGGGCTTTTTCTTTTGCAGCGCCTTGCTGATAAAGGCGTCGGTCTGCTGGACATTATACCCCCGGTCCGCGATCAGGCGCAGGGCTTTGGTGCGCAATTCCGACGTGGGCAGACGCAGCACCGCGCGTGCGTGGCGCTCGGTCAGATTGGCCTCGATGCAGATCTGCTGCTGCTCGGGCGTCAGGGTCAGCAGACGCAGTTTGTTGGCCAGGGTGGGCTGGGCGATGCCCAGGCGCCGGGCACCAGCCTCCTGGGTGCAGTCCCACAGGTCCAGCAGCTCCCGCAGAGCGCGGGCCTGCTCGAAGGGGTTCAGCTGCTCGCGCTGCAGATTTTCCAGCAGGCTGAGGGCCGCCGTCTTTTCATCTTCAAAATGGTATACCAGCGCCGGGATATTTTGCAGCTGCGCCAGCTTGCAGGCCCGCAGCCGACGCTCGCCGGCGATCAGCTGATAGCGGCCGCCCTCGGCCGGGCGCACGCTCACCGGCTGCAGCAGGCCGTTCTGCAAAATGCTCACCGCCAGCTTTTTGATCTCGTTCTGTTTGAAATTGGTGCGCGCCTGAAAGGGCGACGGGTCGATGGCGTCGATGGGCAGCAGCACCACCCGCGCCTGTTCCCCCCATTTTTCCTTCATATTTTGTCATCCTTCCTCTCTCGGGATCGGGGAAAGACGGCCGGGCTTGTCCAAAAAACAAAAACCGCACTTTGCCGTGATTATTTCCCACAACCACAGCATAGCACGGTTTCCCATTATTTTCCAGTATTTTCCATCTACAAAAAGCGACAATCCTCTGTCATTTTAAAGGGGATTTGGCGATTTTGCCGCCGTTCCTGGGGTAAACCGGCGGAGTTTGCGATATTTTTTCATAAAAGATCAAGGCCCGCTGGGAGCCGTCGGGCAGGGTGAACACCCGTTTGTCCCGATATTTCCCGCCCAGCTTGGCCACCGCGCCCTGGGCCTCGCTTATCTCCTCGTCCGCCGAGGGGCCCTTCATGGCGATGAACCAGCCCCCCACCCTGACCAGCGGCAGACAGTATTCCGCCAGGGCCGGCAGGCGCGTCACCCCCCGGGCCGTGGCCACGTCAAACTGTTCCCGCCAGGCTTTGCGGGCGGCCTCCTCGGCGCGCTCTTTGGCAAACTCCACCCCCGAAAGGCCCAGCCGGGCGCACAGGGCTTTCAAAAATTCCACCCGCTTGCCCGTGGGCTCCATCAGGGTCAGGGCCAGCTCCGGCTTGTACAGCTTGGCCACCACGCCGGGAAAGCCCGCGCCCGTGCCCACGTCCACCAGGCGCCCGGCCACCTCGGGCTGGGCGGCCAGCAACAGGCTGTCCACAAAGTGGCGGTCCTCGATGGCGGCGGGTTCGGTGATGGCCGTCAGGTTCACTTTTTCATTGTACGCCACCAGCAGGGCGGCGTATTCGTCCAGGGCGGCCGCGCAGGAGGCGGCGTCGATCCCCAGGGCCGCGGCCTTTTCCACCAGGCGCTTTTGGTCGATCATTTCACCGCTCCTCGATGGTATAGGTGAACTCGTACGTCTCCTGCAGGGCCTTCACTTTATCCTCATTGTCCTCGATAAAGGTGGGGGTGTACACGCTTTTGCCCTGCTTTTTATACTCATCCATAATGGCCTGCAGCTTTTCCCAGCACTCGTCGGCCTTTTCATAGCCGTCGGCGATGTTGATGATGAACTCCCGATGTTTGGGGATGCGCGCTTTCATAGCAAAACGTCCTTTCGTTTCATTTCCCTGCCATTGTACCACAGCGGGAATGTCTCGGCAAGTATATTTATTGATAAACGATAAAAACTACTTGAAATTCGATAAAGCTCATGGTATACTGGCCTCAGAAACAAAAGAGAGGGGTGTTCCCCATGGAGTGGGACCGAGACAAAAGCCTGCTGCTGTCGCGCGTGTGCGTATGGCTGTTCGCCGGGGCGCTGGCGGCGCTGTGCGCGGGCGCGCCCTGGCTGTGGCCCTGGCTGGTGGGCCGGCCGGAGGGGGCGGCCTGGTATATGGCCGTCACCTATATCACCGCCGTGCCCGCGGCCGTGGTGCTGTACGGCCTGCACCGCCTGCTGCAAAACCTCAGCGCGGGCAAGGTGTTCATCGCCGGCAACGTGCGCTGGCTGCGGGTGCTGTCGTGGTGCTGCATCGCGGCGGGGCTGGTATACCTGGCCGGGGCCCTGGCGGGCAACCTGGTGCTGTGGGTGCTGGCCGCGGCGGCGGCCTTCGTGGGGCTGATGCTGCGGGTGGTGAAAAACGTGTTCGCCCAGGCCGTGGCCCTGAAGGAAGAGAACGACTACACCATTTAGGAGGCGCCCATGGGCATTATCGTGAATATCGACGTGATGCTGGCGCGCCGCAAGATGAGCGCGGGTGAGCTGGCCGAAAAGGTGGGCATCACGCCGGCCAATCTGTCGATTTTGAAAAACAACAAGGCGAAGGCGATCCGCTTCTCCACCCTGGAGGCGCTGTGCAAGGCGCTGGACTGCCGCCCCGCCGACCTGCTGGATTACACGGAGGACTGACCCATGAAAAATTCATACGCATCGCTGGGCGAAAGCCGCCCGGCCTGGTTTTTCGCACCCTTTTTTACGGTGGAACGCATCTTTTCCGCCCTGTTTTTACTGCTGGGCTACGCCTTTTGGGAGTGCTGGTGGCAGGCGGGCCGCTTGGGCGGCTGGATGCTGCCCCTGGCCGTTTTCAGCCTGCTGTACGCCGGGGCGGTGCTGGGATACGTGTATGCCCAGGGCCGGCGCCCGGCCGGGGAAAGTTGGTTCTGGCTGGCCGTGCTGGAAGCCGTGGTGTGGAGCTTCACCATGCCCTGGGCCTTTTCCGGCCAGGGGCTGGCCCAGGGATTTGGCAGCATTTTCGCCGCCGTGGCCCTGGGGGCCTGGTGGGCTTTCACGGCCTGCGGCGGGCTGACGCTGGGCCGCACCTCCCACTGGCTGGCCGTGGACGGGTTGTGCGCGCTGCTGCTGACGCCCTTCGCCAATTTCGGCCGGCTGGGCGCGGGCCTCCTTTCCGGCGCGGGCGCCGCGCTGGCCAGGCGCAAGGGCGGCCGCAAAGGCTTCTGGGCGCTTTTCGCCGGCCTGGCCGCCGGGCTATGCCTGGCGGCTATGGCGCTGCCCCTGCTCACGGCGGCGGACCAGAATTTCCGGGGCGTGTTCGACATCTTCCACGGCCCTGTGTGGCAGAACCTTGGGGGGCGGCTGCTGCAATGGGGGTTCAAATCCCTGCTGGCCATCCCCACCGCCCTGTATCTGTTCGGCCTGGCCCACGGCGCTGCCCATCGCCGGCCCGCCTGCTTTTTTGAGCGGGAAGGGCTGCGCGAGTTCACCCTTTCCCTGCACGCGGCGCCCACCCGCACCATCGCCGCAGCCTTGGCCGTGCCGTGCGGGCTGTACGCGCTGTTCTGCGCCTTCCAGGCGCGGTATCTGTTCGGCGCCTTCTGGGGCGCGCTGCCCCAGGGCTTCACCTACGCAGAATACGCCCGCCAGGGATTTTTCGAGCTGCTGCAAGTCAGCTTCTTCAACGGCTGCGTGCTGATCCTGGCCTGGGTGGCCGCACGGCGCACGGGGCGCCTAAGCGTGGTGAAGGCGCTGTGCGCCGCCCTGTGCTGCCTGACCCTGGTGCTGCTGGCCACGGCCGGGGCCAAGCTGGGGCTGTATGTGGCCGCCTACGGCTGGACGCTGCAGCGCGTCAACGCGGCCGCGGGCCTTCTGTGGCTGGCGGGCGTGTTCTGCCTTTGCCTTTGGCGCCTGCGCCGCCCCTTCCCCCTCACGGCCCTGTGCGTCTGGTACGGCGCCGTGCTTTACTGCGGGCTGCTGTGGGTGCACGTTTAACCGGCCCCGGGACGCGAAAAGGGCGGGACGCCCGCTTGCAGGGCGCCCCGCCGATTCCGGAGAAAAAGAAGAGAAGCAAATCAATCCGCGCGGCGCACCCCGAAGGTGAACACGCAGAACACCAGGGCCAGCGCCGCCACAGGGATGAACATGGCCAGGGTGTAGAGGCCGCGGTCGGCCAGCGCGCCCACCACGGCGCTGATGGCCATGCTGCCCAAGGTGCCGCACACGCCGGTGATGGCCGTGGCCGTGGCCGAATAGCGGGGGAAGGCCTTGCAGGCCAGCACCACGCGGGCCGTGTAGCTGGCGCCGCTGAGCACGCCGAACAGCAGCGTGCCCACCAGCCAGAAAAGGGGCTGGTGCAGCAGGATCATGGCCGCCACCAGCACGGCCGAGGCCAGGCTGGACCAGCGCAGGTAATCCTCCGCCGGCATCCGGGACCCCAGCAGGGCCAGGCCCGTGCGGCTGAGGATCATGCCCACGTAATTGGCCGTCATCAGCATGGTGCAGAAGGCCACGGTGTACACGCTTTTATCGTACCAGTCCAGGTAGGTGGGCAGCCAGATGGTGAGGTAAGTGACGCCGGACAGCAGCGCGCTGCCCAGGCACAGCCAGCGGATGAAAGGGCTGGCCAGGATCTGGCGGTAAGGGATGGCGCCGCCCTGGGCGCTGCGGGCGGCGCCGGGCTCCAGCGTGGGAACAGGGGCGCCGGCCACCCGGGCCAGCACCATGAACAGCACCGCCGCGCCGCCCATCAGGCCGCCGCTGATGAGGTAGCCCATCTGCCAGCCGCCGGCGGCGATGCAGGAGGCCGCGAACAGCGGGGCCGCCATGCTGCCCGCCGCGAACAGCGTGTGCAGGATGGAGATGTAGCGCGCGCGCTGCGCGCCGTACAAATCGGAGATATAGGTGGCGCAGAGGTTGTCCACCAATCCGCCGGACAGGCCCACGCACAGCCGCACCAGCAGCAGCACCAGGTAGGCGGGCGCCACGCCCGTGGCCAGCAGGGCCGCGCCGTAGGCCAGGGCCATCCAGGTGAGCAGGCGGCGCTTATCCAGCCTGTCGGCCAGCAGCAGCGTGACCACCATGGCGCCGGACTGGCCGGCGTCGGCGGCCACGGCCAGGGCCGAGGCCTGTTTCAGACTGAGGGCGTATTGTTCGATGATGCGCGGCAGCAGCGTGCCGTACATGCTGTTGGAAAGGGCGAAGCCCATCATGAACACGCAGGTGAAAGCGGTGGCCAAAGCCAGCGGGCGCCGCGGGCGCACGGCCGCGCCGTGCCCGGCGCTCATGGCCGCACCTCGGGGGCCGTCACCCAGGGGCCGGCGCCCCGGCTCTCGCCCAGGGCCCGGCGCGTTTCCTCCAGCGCGGCGACGTCCGCCGGCATCAGCAGCGCGCCTTGGCAGCCCGTCTGTTCGTACAAAGCCAGGATGCGGAAGTAATGTTCCACGGCTTCGGCGCGGTCAAAAGCCTGCCACAGGTCCCTGCCCCAGGCCACCAGGCCGTGGTTCTGCAGCAGCACCGCGCAGGACGAGGCCGCGTAAGAAGCCACGGTGTCGGCCAGCTGCCGTGTGCCCAGGGCCACGTAGGGCGCCACGGGCACATATCCCGCCTGGACGATGATGTCCGCGCAAAGGGCGGGCCAGCGGGCGCCGGGGCCACGGACCCCAAAGCAGACCGCGTGGGGCGCGTGCACGTGCACCACGGCGCCGATGTCCGGGCTGGCCGCGTAAAGGGCCGTGTGCATCTGGGCCTCGCTGGAGGGCACAAACCCCGGCAGGGCGTGCACGGCACCGTCCGGCGCCAGGCGCACCATCTGTTCGGGCCGCATGCGGCCCTTGCCCACGCAGGACGGCGTGATGAGCACGCCGCCCCCGGGCAGACGCAGGGACAAATTGCCGTCGTTGGCGGCCACGTAGCCCTTTTGATAGACCAGCCGGCCCACCCGGCACAGCAGCCGGGCGCCTTCTGTCTGTTGGTCGTGCATAATTCCTCCTTCGGGTGATGGGGTTATCGCATGAGCTTGGGCAGCAGCTGAATCGATCTAACGCTTGGATCGCGCCGGTAATTTTTGGGGTTTTGAGGCAAAAAACACAGGAATACTTTGTGTATTCCGCGTATTTTTAACGAAAAAACACGGAAAATTTGCCAGCGAGACACGCGTTAAACCGTAGGCGCGGCCGATTCAGCGGTTACCCGGGCCAGGCCGTCGGTGAAGGGCGGGTAGACTATGCCCTTCTCGGTGACGATGGCGGTGATGAATTCATGATCCGTGACGTCGAAGGCCGGGTTGTAGGCCTTGACACCCTCCGGCGCCTGGGGCTTTTCGTACCACAGGGTGCTGATCTCGCTCTCGCTGCGCAGCTCGATGTGGATCTCCTTGCCCGTGGCGCAGGCCATGTCGATGGTGGAGGTGGGCGCGCAGACATAGAAGGGCACGCCGTAGTGCTTGGCCACGATGGACAAGGTGGAGGTGCCGATCTTGTTGGCGGTGTCGCCGTTGGCGGCCACACGGTCGCAGCCCACCAGGCAGGCGTCCACCCAGCCGTTCTTCATCACGATGGAGCACATGTCGTCGCACACCAGCGTCACGTCCACGCCGGCCTCGCTGAGCTCCCAGGCGGTCAGGCGCGCGCCCTGCAGCAGGGGGCGTGTCTCGTCGGCGAACACTTTGAAGTGATAGCCCCTGTCCTGCCCCAGGTAGATGGGGGCCAGGGCGGTGCCGTATTTGGCCGTGGCGATGGTGCCCGCGTTGCAGTGGGTGAGCAGGCCCATGCCCGGCTTCAGCAGGCCCAGGGCGTATTCGCCGATGGCCTTGCACACCTGTTCGTCCTCGGCGCGGATGGCCTGGGCCTCCTCCAGCAGGGTGGCCTTGCAGTCCGCCACGGGCAGGTCCTGGCAGGCGTCCAGACGGCGCTGCATGCGGTCCAGGGCCCAGAACAGGTTCACGGCCGTGGGGCGCGCGCTGGCCAGGAACTCCTTGGCCTTGGCAAAGTCCGCCCGCAGGGCGGCCCAGTCCCCGGCCGGAGACTGTTTGGCCGCCAGGTAGACGCCGTAGGCGGCGGCGATGCCGATGGCCGGCGCGCCGCGCACCTGCAGGCGGTAGATGGCGTCCCAGATCTGCTGCTGGGTGGTCAGCTCCAGGTATTTTGTCTCTCCGGGCAAAAGGGTCTGGTCCAAAAGGATCAGGGTGTCCCGCGCGTCGTCCAGGCGCACGGAGACCACATTGTCCACAACACTCATGGGAAGTTCCTCCTTCATTCGACGGCCAGGCCCAGCGCGAAGCGGGCCAGGGCGTCGTAGGCGTCCTGCCGCTGGCCCTCGGTGAGGGCCTCGTCGGTGACGCTGTTTTCAAATACGCACAGAAGGCCCAGGGCCGGCAGGCCGAAGCGGGCCGCCACGGTGTACACCTGGTTCAGCTCCATGTCCAGGCCCAGGGTGCCCCGGGCGGCAAAGCGCGGCACCAGGGGCAGCTCGTCCCGGCTCTCCAGCGAGAGGACGGGCCCTGCCCAGATGGGCTGGCCGGCGGCGCGGGCGCGCTCATAGGCTTTGTTCAGCAGCTCAAACTCCGCGGCCGCGGGGAAGGTGCGGCCGCCGAAGCGCAGCCGGTTGATGCGGGCGGTGGTGTGGGCCGTTTGGGCCAGCAGCCAGTCGCCGGGTTTGAGGCGCGGGTCCACGGCCGTGCAGCCGTCCAGCTTGATCAGGCATTTCGCGCCGAACTCGCCCGCGATCTCGGCGGCGTACATGGCCGCGGACACCGGGCCGATGCCCGTGCCCTGCACGGTGACGGCCCTGCCCTGATAGGTTCCGGTAAAGCCGTGCATATTGCGGATCTCGTTATAGCAGCGGGCATCTTGCAGAAAGTCCCGGGCGATGCGCTGCACGTTGCAGGTGTCCTGCGTCAGCAGCACCACGTCGGCCACGTCCTCGGGCTTTCCCGTCAGGCACAGTCCCATTCAAGCACCCTCCTTTGCGACTTTGCAGGGTGTTTCCAGCGCGACTTTCATCATGTTGTTGTAGCCCGTCTCCGGCTGGGCCAGGGGCGTGTCCTCGCTTTGGTACACCTGGTGGTCGCTGCAGGTGATCAGCAGCAGCGCCCGCACCTCCGGGTAGCGGGAGGCCGCCACCAGCAGGCCCGTGCCCTCCATTTCATTGGCCACCATCTTGTAGCCCTTCCAGGGGTCCAGGTAGCCCTCGGGCTGGCCCGCCTCCTTGTACAGCACGTCGCCGCAGGCGCTGGGGCCCACGTGCACGGGGATGCCGTTTTCCCTGGCGCAGTCGTAGGCGGCCTTCAGCAGGGTGAAATCGCTGGTGGGGATAAAATCGTACTCGCCGAAATCGGGCACGGTGTTGTTGGACTCGCAGGCGCTGGCCGTGGAGAGGATGGTATCGCCCACGTGCACGTCCAGCTCCTTGCTGCCCGCGGTGCCGATGCGGATCAGGTTGCGGCAGCCGTAATCTTCAATGAGCTGATAGGCGCACTCCATGATGGAGGAGGTGCCCATGCCCGTGCCCTGCACGGACACGCGCACGCCCTTGTAGGTGCCGGTATAGCCGTACATGCCCCGGGCGGTGTTATAGCACACGGCGTCCGTGAGGTAATGTTCGGCCAGGTACCGGGCGCGCAGGGGGTCGCCGGGCAGCAGCACCGTCTCGGCAATGGCCCCCTGGGGCGCGCAGATCAGGCCGGGGAGGAATTCGCTCATACTTTGTCCACCTTCTTCTTTTTCATTTTTTGGTTTTGGGCGCTTTTCGCCGCCACCACCAGGCCGATCATGGTGACGAGGTAGGGCAGCATCTGCACCAGTTCGCTGGGGATGTTCAGGGTGCTGGCCGTGTTGGCCACGGCGTCGGCCGTGCCGAACAGCAGCGAGGCCAGCGCCCCGCCCAGGGGCCGGTTGCCGCCCAGCGCTGCCGAGGCCATGCCGATGAAGCCGCGGCCGGCCGTCATGTTGGTTTGGAACCAGGACACATAGCCCATGGACATGAAGCAGCCGCCCAGGGCCGCCATCACGCCGGCGATGCACATGGCCAGGATCTTGATGCGCACCGAGTTGATGCCCACCGATTCGGCGGCGCTGTCGTTCTGGCCCACCATGCGCAGGCGCAGGCCCAGCTTGGTCCGGAAGAGGAACACGTGCATCAGCACCGCCATCAGCACGGCGATGTACGTGAGCACATTGTGGCCGGAAAGCACCTCGCCCAGCACGGGGATGTCCTGGATGAGGGGGATGTTCACATTGGGCAGCGTCAGGCTGAGCACGCCCGAGCTCATGCCCTTGCTGCCGGTGACGATGTAAAGGATGAACGTGGTGCCGCCGGCCATCATCAGGTTGAAGGCGACGCCGTTCATGAACATGTCGGCCTTGAGCACCAGGGCGGCGTAGGCGATGACGAAGGACATGAACACGCCGATGACCACGGCGATGAGCAGCCCCAGCCAGGCGCTGTGCGTCCAGGCGCTGAACAGCACGCCCATCAGGGCGGCGGTGAGCATGGTGCTTTCAATGGCCAGGTTCATCATGCCCACCTGGGCCACCACGATGCCCGCCAAACTGGCGAACAGCAGCGGGGTGGTCATGCGGATGATGGTGGCCAGGAACGTGGGGGAAAAGATCAACGAGGCGATATCCATGGCTTACTTTCCCCCTTCCAGTTTCACGTTGGCCGTGGCCTGGGCGAAGGTGCGCTTCTTCTCCCAGCCCGCCAGGAAGTTTTCCGCCACCAGCAGGATGATGACCACGCCCTGGATGATGGACACGATCTCGTTGGGCACGTCGGTCATGCGGGTCATAATGTCCGCGCCCACGCGCATATAGGCCAGGAAGAAGGCGCCCAGGGGCACCATGGCCGGGTTGTTGCGCGCCAGGGTGGCCACGATGATGCCGTCCCAGCCGAAGCCGGGCAAGTCCTTCCACATGAAGGCGTTGTACATGCCCAGCATCTCGCTGGCGCCGCCGATGCCGCAGGCAAGGCCCGCCAGGCCCTGGCCGATGAGGATGGCCGCGCCGGCGCTGATGCCGGAGTAAACGGCGAATTTGCGGTTGGAGCCCACCATGCGCATCTTATAGCCCCAGCGGCTTTTGTACAGGTACAGCCACAGGGCCGCCACGCACACCGTCGCCAGGATGAGGCCCGCGTGGATGCGGGTGCCCGGGATGATGCGGGGCAAATGGGCGTTGTCGCTAAAAGGCAGGGACTGCAGCGCGCCCGAGGCGGGGTCCTTGACAAAGGTGCGGATGAGGAAGCTGCCCAGATAGAACAGCACGTAGTTGAACATCAGCGAGGCCACGATCTCGCTGGCGTTGTATTTCAGCCGGATGACCACCGGCACCAGCATGGTGGCCACACCGCCCACGCCTGCCACCAGAATGCACACAAAGGGCAGGACGACCGGGGGCAGGTCCAGCTTGACGGCCGCCAGGGCCGCCAACGCGCCGCTGAAGTAGAAGGCGCCCTCGCTGGCCAGGTTGATGATGCCCGTGCGGGCGATCAGCGAGATGGCCAGGCCTGTGAAGATGAGGGGCAGGGCCGCCTCCACCACATTGGCCAGACGGCTCATTTTTTTCAGCGGGCCGAAGATAAAGTAGCTGATGGCCTCGCCCGGGGTCTCGCTGACGGCCATGATGATGACCATGGTCAGCCCCAGCGCGATGCCGACGGCCAGCAGCGTGCGGATGAAGTTGAAGCACGTGCGGCTTTGCCATACTTTTTTCAGCATAAGGGGGCCTCTCCTTTCGCGTCGGTGTACAGGCCGGCCATTTCCTCGTCGGTCTGCTGTGCCAGGCCCAGCATGTAAAGGCCCAGTTCTTCCTCCGTCAGCTTCTTCACATCCGCGAAATAACCGGTGACGCGGCCGCCGTGCATGACGAGGAGGTGATCGGACAGCTCCAGCACCTCGTTCAGGTCCGAGCTGACCAGCAGGATGGCGCAGCCGCTCTGCCGCGCCTCCAGCAATGCCTTGTGGATCATTTCCGCCGCGCCCACGTCGATGCCGCGGGTGGGCTGGCTGGCGATGAGCACCTTGGGCCCGGAGGACATCTCGCGGGCCACCACCACCTTCTGGATGTTGCCGCCGGACAGCATCTTCACCGGCACGGAGGGCGATTTGCAGCGCACGGTGAAGCGCCGCGTCAGCTCCTCGGCCAGCCGGGCCTCCTTTTTACCGCTGAGCAGCAGCCTGCTGCCCAGGGCCGGATCGTCGCAGCGGGTGGAGACATAGTTCTCGGTGATGGTCTCCTCCCGGGCCACGCCGTAGGTCATGCGGTCCTCATGGATATAGGACAGGCCCAGGCCCCGCAGGGCTTTGATGGACAGGCCGTTGCCCTTTTGGCCCAGCAGCCGGAAGGTGCCTTCAGAGGGCTGCTGCAGGCCGGCGATGATCTCGGTCAGCTCCTTTTGGCCGCTGCCCTCCACGCCGGCCACACCCAGGATGCAGCCGGCGCGCAGATCCAGGCTGACGCGGTCCAGCACGGTGATGCCGTGCTTGTCCACGCAGGAAAGCCCCCGCACCCGGAGCACCGCCTCCCCCTCTTCCAGGGGCGGCTTCTCAATGGACTGCACCGCGTCGCGGCCCACCATCAGGCGGGAGATGTCGCGGGCCGTCAGCTCTTTCACCTCATAGGTGCCCATCACCTTGCCCGCCCGCATGATGGTCAGCCGGTCGCAGATGGCCTGCACCTCGTCGATCTTGTGGGAGATAAAGATGATGGTGTACCCGCCCTCTTTCAAAAGCAAAAGCTGCTTGAACAGCTCCTGCGTCTCCTGGGGGGTCAGCACGGCCGTGGGCTCGTCCAGGATGATCAGGTGGGAGTTGCGGTAAAGGCTTTTGAGGATCTCCACCTTCTGTTTTTGGCCCACGGAGATGTTGCGCACCAGTTCCTCGGCCTTGACGTTGAAGCCGTACTTTTCCGCCAGCTGGTTCACGGTGTGCGCGGCGCCGGCGCTGTTGAAAAAGATGCCAGCGCCCGGCTCCATGCCCACCACGATGTTTTCCGCCACGGACAGGTCCTCAGCCAGGTTGAAGTGCTGGTACACCATGCCGATGCCCAGGGCCACCGCCTTTTGGGGCGAATCGATCTGCCGGGGCTGGCCGTCGTAGACGATGGTGCCCCGGTCCGGCTGCTCGTTGCCGAACAACACCTTCATCAGGGTGGATTTGCCGGCGCCGTTCTCGCCCATCAGGGCGTGTATCTCGCCGCGGCGCACGCTGAAGGCCACGTTTTCGTTGGCCAGCACGCCGTTGTCGTATACTTTTGTGATGCCGTGCATTTCCAGCAGCACGCCACCAGTCGGGGTCTGCACTGTTTTTTCCGCTCGTTCCTGCATCGCGATCCGCTCCTTTTGGGCCCTCGTTGTCAGATGGATTTTACATCACCCCGCGCTTTTCACAAAGCGCGGGGTGGCGTTGTTCTGCCCGGTCAGCCGTGACCGCCGGTCACGGGCGGGCGCCGTTGATGATCTCTTTCACCTGGGCTTCGTCCATGCCGTAAGCCGTGTCCACGGTGATCTCACCGGAGAGGATCTTGCCCTCCAGCTCGGTGATCTGGTCGCGGATGTCCTGCGGCACATTCTTCTGGTAGTAGTCGTTGTTGGACAGGCAGATGATGCCTTCGGCCACGCCCAGGGTCTCGCCTTTGCCGAACACTTCCTCGCCGTTCATGTAACGCTCCACCACCTGCACGATGTTCTTGTCCAGGCTTTTGAGCTGGGAGGTGAGGATCAGGTTGGCTTTCTCAGGGTCGTCCTCATACAGCAGGGACTGGTCGGAGTCGGTGCCGATGGAGTACTTGCCGGCCTCTTTGCCCGCGTCCAGGGCGCCCAGGCCCGCGCCGCCGGCGCCGTTGTACACCACGTCGCAGCCCGCGTCGAACATGGTTTTGGCGATCTCTTTGCCCTTGGCCGCGTCCGTCCAGGAGGCGGTGTAGGAGGTGATGACCTTCATCTCCGGGTCGATGTACTGTGCGCCCTGGATGAAGCCCAGCACGAAGTCGTTGATCAGGGTGATGTCCATGCCGCACACAAAGCCCACCATTTTGGTGCTGGGATCGGCCTGGGGCATCTCGCTGGACGTGGAGACGAGGGAGGCCAGCGCACCGGCCAGGAACGCGCCCTCGTTGCCCTTATAGTCGGCCGAATAGATGTTGGGGTTGGCGCCGTTCTCGTGATCCACCTGGGTGTCCAGCAGGATGTATTTCTGGTCGGGGAACTTGGCGGCCACTTCCATCATGGGGTCGGCACTTTGGAAGCCGATGGCCACGATGATGTCCCACTCGCCGCCGGACACGTCCTCGAGGGTGGGCAGGATCTTGGTGTCGTCGTTGCCGTACTCGATGACTTTCGTCTTGGCGCCGTACTGCTCGGTGAGCTGCTTGAGGCCGTTCGCCGCGGATTCGGAGAAGGATTTGTCGCTGGCATTGCCGGTGACCAGCACCACGCTGGGCACTTCGGCCTCGGGCTGGGCCGCGCTGCCGGAACCGGCCGCGGACGCGGATGCCGGCGCGGGCGCCGAGGACGAACCGCCGCCGCAGGCGCCCAGCAGGGACGCCGTGAGGGCCAGGGTGAGAACGATGGCTAAGAACTTTTTCATAATTTGCCTCCTTAAAAATGATGATAATAAGTGTGTCTTTTTGTTTAAAATCAACACAAACTAACAAGAATCGGAAATTCTTCTTGAAATTTTTCCCTTTTTCGCCTAAAATAAGAAATAGAAAGATTCCATAGAAGATTGGGAGGGACTACTTATGCTAGCGATCACCCGTCTGAACGCGATCAAGGAGATCATCCGCCAGCAGAAGAGCGTGCTGGTGAGCGAACTGGCGCCCCGGTTCGATGTGACCGAGGAGACCATCCGCCGCGATTTGAAGAAGCTGGAGGACGAGGGCCTGGTGACGCGCGTGTACGGCGGCGCTTACAGCACCGGCGGCGTGCAGAACGACGTGAACATCTCGCTGCGCCAGACCATTTTGGTGGACGAGAAGCGGGCCATCGCCCGCCGCTGCCTGCCGTCCATCACCAACGGGGACTCCATTTTCCTGGATTGCTCCACCACGGTGCTGGAATTGGCCCAGCTGCTGACGCAGTACAGCCTGACCGTCATCACCAACTCGCTGAAAGTGGCCGACTGCCTGGCACCCTGCAACGACATCCGCCTGATCCTGGTGGGCGGCACGCTGCACCACACCTCCATGTCCTTTTTGGGGCAGGGCACCTGCGCCGCGCTGGGAAACTATTATGTGGACAAGGCCTTCGTCTCCTGCCGGTCCCTGGATATGAAGCACGGCATCACCGACTCCAACGAGGAGCAGAGCGTGCTGCGCCGGGTGGCCATCCGGTCCTCCAACCAGGTGTTCCTGCTGGCGGACCACACGAAGTTCGACACCACCTCGTTTTCCAAAATCGCCACGCTGGAGGAGATCGGCACCCTGGTAACGGACCGTCCCCTCACGCCCGAATGGCAGGCGTACATGAAGGACAAGGGCTTTGCCTACATCGACGCCGACACGCCTTGAATCAGATCCCTGCCGCCGCGCCTTCGGGTGCGGCGTTTTTTCTTTCCCCTGCGGCAAAAGCCTCCTCCACCGCGGCCGCAAAGCGCCCGCAGTTGCGGCGCACGTCGTCCCCGCAGGTGAACAGGCCCCCGCCGATCAGCACCAGCACATCCGGGCCGTAGCTGGCCACAATGTCGGCCACGTTTTCCAGCTGCATACCGCCGGCCGGGCTGGGGAACACGGTGCGCAGGCCGCCCAAGGGCTGTCTGCCCGCCCGGGCGATGCTGAGGCATTCCTCCCGCGAGAGGGAGAACCGTCCCCCGTAATTGGGGAAGATGACCGCGTCCGCGCCGGCCAGGCGCATCAGCAGGCCGAACATCACCGGGAAGGACAGACCCTGGGGATTGACGGCATAACTGCCGATGAAGGCCGGGTGGGAGAATACGGGCAGGCCCAGGCCGTCGTCCTCGGCCAGGGCGCGCATGGCGTCCAGGCCGGTGAGGCCGGGGGCCATCATCACGCCGCCGGCGCCCCACTGTTTGGCGCGGGCCGCCCGTTCGCGCAGCTGCTCGGCCGGGCCGGTGATGTTGGGCACATAGAGGGCCCGGCGCCCCGTGCGGGCATTGGCCTCGGCCACGGCGTCGGCGCAGCGGCGCACCCGCTCGTCAAAGGGGGCAAACACCTGATCGGTGAGGCCGTGGTCATCCTTAATGATGTCCACACCGCCCTCCACGAAAGCGCCGGCCAGGTCCGCCAGGTCTCTGGCGGACAGGCCCATGGGCTTGAGGGCGGTGAAGATGGGCGGCCGCCGCGGCACGCCTATGCGCGCGCGCAGCCCCTCGATGCCAAAGCGCGGACCCTTTACCATGGCCAACAGCGCCGGGGTGAGGCGCACCTCCTCCACGCGGATGCCGGGCATGATGCTGATGTTGCCGAACAGCACGTTGAGCAGCTGGGTAAATTCGCCTGCGGCGATCTCCTCCGCGTAGCTGACGCGGGCCAGGCAACTGTCCGGACCGTCGGGGCGCAGGTCCTCCAGGCGGCCCACCACCCCGTCCAGGATGGCGCCCGGCGGGATGGCCTCCAGGGGGAACTCCACCGTCTGTTCCCGGCAGATGGCCCCCGCCAGCGCCTTGGCAGCCTGGTAGCCGCCGGCCAGCCGGTAGGTGACGAGGAACCGCCCCCCGCCCAGCTGTCCCCGCAGGCGCTGGTCGTCATATGTGACAAAATGCATATTGCACCTCTTTTGCTTTTGGCCCGCTCAAAGCGCTTCGGGCTTGGCGTCGCTGTGCAGGGCCGGGGTGTAGGTTTCGGCCAGGTCCTGTTCGCGGATGCCCAACTGCCGGCCTGTGGCCTGCTCCACCGAGTTGATGAGGGCCAGGGCGTCCAGGCCGTACTCCCGCATCAGGTAACGGCGGCTGGCGCCGTGTACGAAGGTGTCCTGGATGCCCAGGCGGCGCAGGGGCTTGGCCACGCCGCGCGCGGCCATGCACTCGGCCACGATGGTGCCCAGGCCGCCGATGACGCTGTGGTTCTCCAGCGTGATGGCCCCGTAGCGGCTGCGGGCGATCTCGTCCATCAGCTCGGGGTGGTCGAAAGGTTTCAGGGTGGAGATATGATAGTGGCTGACGGCGATGCCGCAGTCCCGCAGGGCGGCCGTGGCGCGCATGCCCTCCTCGGTGCAGATGCCGCTGGTCAGCAGCACAAAATCGCCGCCCTCGGACAGTTTGCGGTATTTCCCCAGGCGCATGGGTTCATTGGCCGGGAACAGGCGGGGCACCTCGCCCCGCAGCTGGCGCACGTACACCGGGCCGTTTACCTGGTAGGCCACGTCCAGCACGGATTCGATGTCCGTGGCGTCGCCGCTTTCCAGAATGGTCATGTTGGGCAGCGCGCGCATCACGGCAATGTCCTCGATGGCCTGGTGGGTGGCGCCGCCGGGCGTGAGCACCCCCGGCAGAAAACCGAACATCTTCACCGGCACATTGGGGTAGGCCACGGACATGGCGATCTGGTCATAGGCGCGGCGGTAGATGAACACCGCGAAGGTGTGCACCATGGGCACCAGGCCCTGGCGGGCCATGCCGCCGGCAAAGGCCAGCATGTTCTGCTCGGCAATGCCCATGGAGAGGAAGCGCTCGGGATATGTATCGCGGAACAGGTCCGCCTCACTGGAACCGGTCAGGTCCGCGGACAGCACGTACACGTCGGGCTTGTCCTTTGCCCAGTCCACCAGGTTTCTGGCGTGCACTTTTTTCAGGATCTCCATACTCAGTGCACCTCCTTTGCCATTTGCTCGTACACGGCCGCGTAGGCCGCGCGCTCGTCGGCGCTTGCAAAGCGCACGTAGTGGAATTTCGGGTAGCGGGCCTTCAGGATGGGCAGACCCCGGCAGGTATCGGTGTCGCACAGGATGAAGGTGGGCACGTCACAGGCGGGCTGCTGGCCCAGTTCGGCCAGTTTGGACAGGTCGTGCCCGTCGATGCGGTATACACGCGCGCCGAAGGCGGTCAGCCGGTCGTGGAAGGGCTCCAGGTTCATCACGGAAGTCATCTTGCCGTCGCACTGGTAGCCGTTCACGTCCACGTAGATCAGCATATTGCCCAGCTTGTGGTAGCTCATGGCCTGCACGGCCTCCCAGAACTCGCCGGACTGGCACTCGCCGTCCGACATCAGCAGCACCACGCGGCCCTTTTCCCCCCGCATCCTGCGGGCGAAGGCAATACCGGCGGCCTGGCTGATGCCCTGCCCCAGGGACCCGGTGGTCACCTCCATGCCGGGCGAGTGCTCGGCGCCGATCATCTCCACCGCGCTGCCGTCCTGGTCGTACCGGTCCATGCCGCGCGCATCCATGCGGCCCGTCTCCACCAGGGCCGCATACAGCACCAGCGCGTACTGCGCCGGCGAGAGGATGAAATTATCGCAGTCCGCCCGACCGGCCCCGTTGAAGGCCGCGCCGGTAACGGCCGGGTGCCCCGGCCCCGGGGTGCCGGTGAAATCGCCGGGCAGCAGCGGGGCGTCCAGCGGGCACAGCCGCAAAACGCGGGTGTAAAGGGCGGCGAAGATCTCCGCCGAGGAACAGGCCTGGCTGAGGTAGCCGCCATTGCGGCTGACGGTGTTTTGCAGCACCCGCAGCCGGATGCGGTCGGCTATCTGCTGGGCCTCGGCTTTCCATTGTTGTTCGTTCATCGAGGTTCCCCCTGACATTTAAGTTTGATTTTGTTGTTTTTTCTTTATTATAGAGGGCGAATTTTCGTTTGGCAAGTGGTTTTTTGACCAAAATTGCAGAATATATTTGGATAAAACAGAGATTTTTGCGTTTATCTGTGAAAATCAATCACAAAACAACAAGAAATCACTGCAAAAATGGTAAAAAAGTGCGCCGCGGAGTAAAGCCGCGGCGCAAAGATACGCTTTGGTTTGTTTTTGTGTTGTTTTTAACTTAACTTTCCTTTTTGGCCAGCACAGTGCCCAGATCCAGCATAAAGGGATAATACACGCCGTTCAGGTTGCTCATGGGCAGCACATCGTCTGAAATATGGATGCCCAGGGTCTCGCGCATGGCCTGCTGCCGGGCCTGGATGCGGGCCCACACCGCCGGGTACTGGGCGGCCAGCTGGGCGCGCAGGCCGGCCGACGCGATGACCACCGCGTCCTCGCAGATGGAGGTGCGCACCGGGTCCGCTTTGCTGGCGATGATGTCCACCTGTAAAAATTCGCCGTCCAGCAGCTTGTGGGTGGAACCGGCGTGGAAAGCGCTGTTGAGCCACTCCTCCGTGCCCGTGCCATGGCCCGGGTTCAGGGTGATGCCGTGCTCCTCGTGGTTGATATGGGCGTACACCGCGCTGTACAGGTCCGCGCAGCAGGCGCCCACGCGGGCGGCCTCATACCAGGCGGCCATGGCCGCGAAGTGGGCCTGGTAGAAATTCTCGTAATAGGGCCGCAGGGCCGCGTCGTAGGAGTCCAGGTCGTAGGCGGCCACGGCGATCTTGGAGGTCAGGTTGCCCCGCACGGAGTAACACACGCCGCACACCTGCCCCAGCTCCAGCAGCACGTCCGGCCGGGGGGATTTCAGCCCCAGGCTGACGCTGCGGGGCCCGAAGTTGATCATGGGATGCACGTTGCCGGCCTCCAGCCCCGTGCCGGCGCAGGCGCTGACTTCCCATTCGCTGCGGCCGGGCTTGAGGGCCTCCAGCATATTCTGCATGGCATTGGCCACCCGGCAGCCCGCGTATTCGGCCCAGGCGATCTCCCTGGCCGAGTGCAGTCGCAGGCGGATGCCGTCCGGATAACCGGTCAGCTCGCGGGTGAAGTTGGTCACCCCGTCCGCCGGGCACAGCCGGTACACCGCCGACAGGATATAGGCGGGCACGTCGAAAGTATGGGCGGGGTCGCCCTCGCGGCCGTCCTCGAAGTATTTGACGCCCACCAGCCCCACCCGGGCCTTCCCATGCAGGCCGATGCGGGCCAGCAGCTCGTGCAGGGCCTCGGGCTTTTCCCGGGGCTGGCCCTGCAGGCTGAAGTTCTGGTACATATAGCGGTCCACCTCGTAGGGGATCTGGTAGCTGTAGCTCCACCCTTCGTTGCCCACGATCATGGACACCTTGCCCGCCGCATCCACCACCATGAGGGCCTCCTCGAAGCGGCAGTCGTAGCTGGTGAAGTACTCCATGTGGGAAAAGTGCTCGCGGTCGCCGTAGATCACCACGAAATCAGCGCCCTTTTCCTCCATGCGCCGGCGCAGCAGCTTCAGGCGCAGCAGGTAGTCCTCTTTTTCCAAATGGACGGGCGCCGCGTCCGCGCGCTGGCGGAACAAAGGCGCGGCGGGGACGGTTTTGATAACAGGCATCATTGTTCTCCTTTCTCAGTCCGCGTACAGCGGGATCAATTCCTGACGGATGGTGTCCACCAGGCCGCGGTCCGTCAGGCGCACGGCCGGGATCACGGCCAGGGCGAAGGAGGACAGCAGCATGTGGGGCGTGTGGCCGGGGATGCCGAAGCGGGTGAGGATGGCCTTCAGCTCCTCCAGCTTCTCCGCCATCATCTGGGGCGGCTCGTCGCACATCAGGCCGGCCAGGGGCAATTCCAGCTGATAGATCACCCTGCCGTCCTCCACACAGGCGATGCCGCCGCCCGTGGCGGCCAGGGTACTGGCAGCCAGGTACATCTCGTCCGGGTCGCGGCCGGCCACGAACAGGTTGTGGCAGTCGTGGGAGACGGTGGTGGCCACCGCCCCTTTGGCAAGACCCAGCCGGTGCACGGGCGCCAGGGCGCGGCCGCCATTGCGGCCATGCCGCTCGAACACGGCAAACAGGGCGAAGTCCGGCTGGTCACCGATGCAGGCCCAACCGTTTTCCACCGGGAACTCGCAGGTTTCCAATGCGGTGACGAATTTGTCCCCGCTGTCGTAGGCGATGGTGTGCAGCTTCACCGTCCCGCCCTGGGCGGCCACGCGGAAATCCTCGGGCCGGATGGGCGTTTTCAGCAGCATGGTGTTGGGGTAGGTCTCCTTTTCCCGCTGTTCCTCTTCAGCCAGCATCCGCCCTTCTTTGGCGATCAATTCGCCGCCCAGGAACACCTCGTCCGGGCGGAAATCCGTCAGGTCCGGCACCAGCAAGATATCCGCCAGGCTGCCTGGGCGCAGGCTGCCCCGGTCCCGCAGGCGGGCCAGGCGCGCGGCGTTCACCGTGGCCACCTTGATGGCCTCGATGGGCTTCATGCCCCCGCGCACGGCAATGCGGATCATCTCGTCCAAATGGCCGCGCTCCATCAGGTCCCGCGGCTCGGTGTCGTCGGTGCAGAAGGTGACGTTTTCAAGGCAGTCCAACCGCAACAGCAGGGGCAGAAGCCGCTCCAGGTCAAAGCAGTTGGAAGCGTGGCGCACCTCCAGCACCATGCCGGCCCGCAACTTTTCCAGGGCCTCCTCCTCGCGGTGGGTCTCGTGGTCTGATTCACAGCCCGCGGCCAAATAGCGGGACAGCTCCTCGCCCGCCAGGTCGGGCGCGTGGCCTTGGATAAAGGCGCCGGCGTCGCGGCTCGTCTGCAAGATCTTCTCCATGCGGGGCGCGCCGTTCACCACGCCCTGGTAGTCCATCACCTCGCCCAGGCCCACCACACGGGGCTGGGCCAGCATCCAGGCGATCTCCTCCGGCCCAAAGGCGGTGCGGCTGGTCTCCACGCCGGGCACCGATGGCACGCAGGAGGGCGCCAGCAGCAGCACCCGCAGGGGCAGGCCCTCGGTGGCTTCCAGCATCAGCCGGATGCCTTCCAGGCCCATCACATTGCCGATCTCGTGCGGGTCCGCACACACGGTGGTGGTGCCGTGGGGCGCCAGGGCCCGGGCAAAGTGGCGGGGGCTCATCATGCTGCTCTCGATGTGCAGATGGGTGTCGATCAGGCCGGGCACCGCGTATTTTCCCTTCGCGTCGTACTCGCTGCGGCCACACAAGCCCGGCTGGCCCGGCTGGGTGACATGGGCGATGCGGCCGTCCTGCACGGCGATGTCCGCCGGGTAAGTCTCTTTGGTGAACAGGTTCACATAGGTGGTATTTTTCAAAACCAGGTCATACACCATGGGGCTGCCTCCTTTTAAAGCTGCACGGGTGCGCCCGTCTCCAGCGAGCGGTTGGCCCCCAGCGTGAAAGCCAGGGTCTTTACCGCGTCGCCGTAGCTGGACTTCACCAGGGACTGGTCGTGCCGGCGCACGGCCTCTACAAAGGCCTCCATGGCCAGCTTGTGGTACACGGGCTCAAAGGGAACCTCCCGCGTGCCGTTCTGGTCGATGTACCGCGCACCGGTGAAGAAGCCGTACTCGATCTTCGCGTCCTCCAGGTAGATGTCAAAGCCGATGTCGCCCACGGCGCGGCTGGTATCCAGGTAGCAGCCGGCCAGAATGGTGGCCATCTGCCCGTTTTTAAAGGTGACGATACTGGAAGAGCAGTCCTCCGTGTCCGCCTCGGGCAGGGGCGGGTTCAGGCCCTTGCGGCCCACGCTGTAGATGGACGCGGGCTCGCCGAATAAATAGCGGAACAGGTCGAACACGTGGGTGCACTGCTCCACCAGCTGGCCGCCGGATCTGGCGCGGGTGCGCCACCAGGCAAGGTCGGGCACGCTGTAGATCCACTTGCCCACCACCAGGCCGGGCTTATGGCCGGCGATGGCCGCTTTCACCCGGTCGATCTCGCTGTTGTAGCGGCCGTGGTAGCCCACCGAGCACACGATGCCCGCCTCCTCGATGGCCGCCTGGTTGCGTAAGGCCTCTTCCAGGGACACGCCCACGGGCTTTTCAATGTACAGGGCCACGCCGTGCCGTGCCGCCGTCACCTCCAGATCCCCGTGGCGGTAAGGGGTGATGCTGGCCACAATGGCGTCCAGCTCCGGCTCCTGTTCCAGCATTTCCTTGTGGCTGGGGTACAGGCGCGCCGCCGGTACCCGCTGGCCGATGGCCCGCAGTTTTTCCACGTTGCCGGTGGCAAAGGCCACCACTTCCACGCCGGGGATGGACAGCAGGTTGGTCAAATGGAAATTGCCGAAATTGCCGCAGCCCACCATGCCCACTTTGATCGTTTTCATAAAAGCCTCCCTTTTGCTTGCAGTAAAACCAGGATATCTGCCCTTAGTATAGCATCTTACGGTCTTAAGTCAACAAGATATCTGTTATTTTATGTTGTTTTATGCCTGATTCTGCCTGATGAACAAAAGGAGGCAAGCTTTTTTGTGCAAAAAGCGCGTGAAAAAAGCAGGGGCCAGATGGCCTCTGCTTTGCGGTAAACCTTATTCAAAAATGCTTTTGCGCAGAGGCCTGCCGTAACAGGCGGTCTGCGCGCGCTTGTACAGGCCGCTCACCAGCCGGCAGGTATAGGGGATGTCGCCCCGCCAGTCCTCGCGCCGCCGCAGGCGCGTGTCGTTCCGCTCAAGCTCGATCTCCAGCAGTGACAAAGCGGAGATGATGGCCTTTAGTTCCCCGCGCGTCAGGGGAAAATCGGCAGGCCGTGTGTCGTCTGCCCTTTGGCCCTGGTAGCGCACGTATTCTTTGATGCGCCGCTGGGCTTGCCGCATATGTTCCCACGCAGCGTTTCGGGTAATGCCCAGCTCATCGCCGATCTGCTGGAAAGTCTGTCCCCGCTGGTGCAGCATGTACACTGTTCTTTGTCTCTCCGTCAGGATGGATAATTCTTCTTCCACGCGCTTTCGCCTTCCTTTACATTACTATTTTCAGTGCGCGTAAGTAAGCGATGATTCCGGATTTATATCAAAGGTGGCTTCGTTCAGCAAGTCCCCCGCCCGGACGCCCAAGGCATCTGCGATATTGTACAGCACCTCTACAGAAAACGGGCGCACGATGTTCGGCGCTTCTATGGAGCTCAAATGAGAACGGCTGATTTTCGCCTTTTCTGCCAGCATTTCTTGTGACATCCCTTGCATTTTGCGGAACGCTGCAATGGTCAGGCCGAGAGCGATAAACCGGTCTCTATTGCAAAATTGTACCTCTTTGCTCATGGCCCGTGTATCCCTCCTACCAGTATTTATTTCATTATAAAAGTTCTCAGTTTTGTTTACTGCCCCCACTATTGAGCGATTGCCTCATATTTTGAGCAGCGACCCGGCCCTTTATAATCCTCAAGTTACATTATATAAACAGTTCGGCAAAAAAAATATGGCCATTATTTGGCCATACTTTCTCTTTGGTTTTAACGGCGGGGTCGTTCTTTTCGTGCCGAAAAGAACCAAAAGGCGCAGGGGAACTTCCACTGCGGCTAAAAATCGGGCCATTCGAAATAAGAAGCCCCGATTTTCTTAACGCCTCCGTTCCGCATGTTCCCCTGCACCCTTCGTGCGGCAAACAAAGAGGCGTTCGCGGC
>CAJMEU010000029.1 GCA_905212515.1 uncultured Oscillospiraceae bacterium
ATCACCGCATCACGCGTTTTCGCGCCAACGCCGTGCCCATGGACCGGCCCGGCCACTATATCTACCTGCGGGACGACGACACCGGCGAATATTGGTCCGTGTCCTGGCAGCCCGTGGGCAAACCCCTGGACAAGGCCCAATATATCTGCCGTCACGGCCTTTCCTACACGAAGTACGAATGCGAGTACAACGGCATCAAGGCTGTGCAGACCTTATTCATCCCCCGGGGCGAGGCGGTGGAGGTGTGGGACCTGTCCCTGGAAAACACGGAGAACCGGCCGCGCAACATCAGCGTGTTCAGTTATGCCGAGTTGTCCTACCACCATATCGACATGGACAACCGCAATTTCCAGATGAGCTTGTATGCCGCCGGCTCCAGCTACGGGGACGGCATCATCGAGCAGGACCTGTTCTACGAGGAGGAGGGCTACCAGTATTTTGCCGCCACCTTCGCCCCGGACACCTTCGACGCCTGCCGCGACGCCTTCATCGGCCCTTACCGCACGGAATCGAACCCCCTGGGTGTGGAAAAGGGAGTGCTGTCCGGCAGTACCGAGCTGGGCGGCAACCAGTGCTGCGGCCTGCATAAGCGCATGACGCTGGCCCCGGGCGAAATGCGGCGCGAGGCCTTTTTCCTGGGCGAAGGACGCCGGGCCGAAGGCGCCCGCGTGCGGGAAAAATTTGCCGCGCCCGCCAGCCGGGACGCGGCCCTGGACGCGCTGCGCGCCTTCTGGGACGCGCGCTGTGCCTGCCTGCAGATCGACACGCCCAACCCGGGCATGAACACGCTTATCAACATCTGGACGCTGTACCAAAGTGAGGTAAACGTACATTTCAGCCGCTTTGCCAGCTTCATCGAGGTGGGCGGCC
Organism: uncultured Oscillospiraceae bacterium; assembly: GCA_905212515.1. GTDB lineage: Bacteria > Bacillota > Clostridia > Oscillospirales > Ruminococcaceae > Ruthenibacterium. The sequence goes on from CAJMEU010000029.1 coordinate 871, forward strand.
GCACGGGCCTGGGCTACCGCGACACGGCCCAGGACGCCATGACGGTGCTGCACGCCGACGCCGAGACCTGCCGCATGCGCATGTTGCAGCTGCTGAACGGCCTGGTCAGCGAGGGGTACGGCCTGCACCTGTTCGACCCAGCCTGGTTCGAGCCGCAGAAGCAGCAAAGCTTCAAAAGCCCCACCGTGGTGCCCGCGCCGGACAAGGGCAGCATGATCCACGGCCTCAAGGACGCCTGCAGCGACGACGCGCTGTGGCTGGTGTCCACCATCGTGGACTATGTGAAGGAAACGGGCGACACGGATTTCCTGGACCGGCGCGTGCCCTACGCCGACAACGGCGAGGACACCGTCTACGACCATATGAAAACCATTTTGAACTTCTCCGGCCGCATGGTGGGCAGCCACGGCATCTGCCAGGGCCTGCGGGCGGACTGGAACGACTGCCTCAACCTGGGCGGCGGCGAAAGCGCCATGGTCAGCTTCCTGCACGTGTGGGCGCTGAACAACTTCATCAGCCTGGCCGAATACCTGGGCCGGGACGAGGACGCCGCACGCTACACCGCCATGCGGGACCGGGTGCGGAACATCTGCGAGCATACGCTGTGGGACGGCAAATGGTACCTGCGGGGCTTTACCAAAAGCGGCCGCCCCATCGGCACGGACGCGGACGAAGAGGGCAAGGTGCACCTGGAAAGCAACACCTGGGCCGTGCTGTCCGGCTGCGCCAGCCGCGAGCGGGGCCTGGCGGCCATGGACAGCGTGTACGAATACCTGTCAACGCCCTGGGGCCTGATGCTCAACGCGCCGGCCTACTCGAAACCGGACGATGAGATCGGCTTTGTCACCCGCGTGTACAAGGGCCTGAAGGAGAACGGCGCCATCTTCAGCCATCCCAACCCCTGGGCCTGGGCGGCCGAGTGCGTGCTGGGCCGGGGCGACCGCGCCATGGAACTGTACGACGCCTTGTGCCCCTATTGGCAGAACGACAAGATCGAGACCCGCAAAGCCGAGCCCTATTCCTACTGCCAGTTCGTCACCGGGCGGGATCACGCCAAATTCGGCGAGGCCCACCATCCCTTCATGACGGGCACCGGCGGCTGGAGCTATGTGGCCGCCACCCGCTGGATGCTGGGCATCAGGCCGGATTTCGATGGCCTGTTGGTGGACCCCTGCATCCCCGCCGGATGGGACGGGTTTTCCGTCACCCGCAAGTTCCGGGGCGCCACCTATCACATCACCGTGAAAAACCCCGCCCACATCTGCAAGGGCACGCACCCCGCCAAGCTGCCCCTGGCCGAAGCCGGGCAGGAGGTGGCCGTCACCGTCACGCTGGCGTGAGGCGCCCCGCCACCTGCGCATCGAAAGGAAGGATTGACATATGATCCAATTTGGCACCGGCGGCTGGCGCGCCGTCATCGGAGACGAATTCACCAAAGCCAACGTACAGCTGCTCACCCATGCCCTGGCGCGCAAAATGCAGGACGAAGGCAAGGCCGAGGCCGGCTTCGTCATCGGGTACGACCGCCGCTTTTTAAGCAAAGAGGCCGCCTGCTGGGCCGCCGAGGTAATGGCCGGCTGCGGCATCCCCTGCGCCATCATCCATCGCGAAAGCCCCACCCCCCTCATCATGTACACGGTGATGAAGCTGGGCCTGCCCTACGGCATGGCCGTCACCGCCAGCCACAACCCGGCCATTTACAACGGCATCAAGGTGTTCATGGAGGGCGGCCGCGACGCGGACGAGCGCCTGACCAGCACCTTCGAGGGGTATATCCGCGAACTTATGGGCGAGCCCATCCCCCTGGTGCCCTATGAGCAGGGCCTCGCGGAGGGCGGCATCCGCCTGATCGACCCCATGAACGATTACATCGACAGCATCCTTTCCATGGTGGACACCGAGGCCATCCGCAAAGCGGGGCTGCACATCGCCCTGGACCCCATGTACGGCGTGAGCAAAACGGCCCTGCAGACCATCCTGCTGACCACCCGCTGCGACGTGGACGTCATCCACGAACGGCACGACACCCTCTTCGGCGGCCGCCTGCCGGCGCCCAATTTCAAGACCCTGGCAGGCCTGATGAACTTTGTGGAGGAAAACCACTGCGACATCGGCCTGGCCACGGACGGCGACGCCGACCGGCTGGGCGTCATCGACGACAAAGTGGAGTTCCTGCACCCCAACAAAATTTTGGTGCTGCTGTACTACTATCTGCTGAAGTACAAGGGCTGGCGGGGCGCGGCCGTGCGCAACATCGCCACCACCCACCTGCTGGATAAGATCGCCGCCTCCTTCGGCGAGACCTGTTACGAGGTGCCGGTGGGGTTCAAATACATCTCCAGCAAAATGGTGGAGACGGGGGCCATCATCGGCGGCGAAAGCTCCGGCGGCCTGACGGTGCGCGGGCACATCCAGGGCAAGGACGGCATTTACGCCGCGGCCCTGCTGGTGGAGATGATCGCCAAAACGGGCCGGCCGCTCAGCGGGCTGTGGCAGGACATCGTGGGGGAATACGGCTCCTTTGAGATGGCCGAGCACGACTATCGCTTCAGCGGCGAAAAAAAGGCCGAGATTTTCAAGACCCTGATGGAGGACAAATTGCTGCCTGCCTTCAGCTGTCCGGTGGAAAAAGTGAGCTATATGGACGGCTGCAAGGTGTATTTCCAAAACGGCGGCTGGGTCATCGCCCGCTTTTCCGGCACGGAACCCCTGCTGCGCATTTTCTGCGAAATGGCGGATCTGGACGAGGCCGAACAGGTAGCCCGCACCTTCCAAAAGTTTTTGGGCCTGTGACAATAAAAAATAGCCGCAGGCTATTTTTTGGCCATGTGGCCGGTCCTCTGGCCACGGCCATAGAGATCAGTTTTTTTATTGCGGAGCAATAAAAAATAGCCGCAGGCTATTTTTTCGGCCACGTGGCCAGTCCTCTGGCCACGGCCATAGAGATCAGTTTTTTTATTGCGGAGCAATAAAAAATAGCCGCAGGCTATTTTTTCGGCCACGTGGCCAGTCCTCTGGCCACGGCCATAGGGATCGAGGTTTTTATTGCGCAGCAATAAACAAGAAGGGCGTGTCGTCAGACACGCCCTTTTCCGTTTCAGGCCCTGTGCGGTTCCAGCAGGCTGTGCAGCAGCGCGCGGGCCTCGGCCTCGTCTGCGCGGGACAAGGTAACGCAGAGCACGCAGCGCTCCAGCGTGCGGGCCTTGGGCAGGCCGCCGTCCACTGCCCGGCCCAGGTCCCAGATAAAATACCGGTTTTCCAGCGGCTGGGGCAGGGGGCGGTAGGCCAGCAGCGTGTAGCCCTTGCCCATGGGCGTGTCCAGGCTGAAAAAGCGCACGTCCTGCCAGCCCTCGGCCTCCCATTGCTCGATGGCCGCATCCTGGGGGATCACCACGGGCAGTTCCTCGCTGGCCTCATAGATCACAAAGTCGAGGTTCAGCCAGCGTCCGAGCTCGGGCTGCTGGAACACGGCCTGGAACTGGGCGGGCGGGGCTTCCCGGTCCGTGGTCAAGGCGATGCGGGGCTCGCTGCCGCCGATCAGTTCAATGTCCTCCCCGCGCCAGCAGGGGAAGCCGGAAGCGGTCAGGAAGAAGTACTCGCCCAGTACGGATAGGTCCAAAGCGGCCCCGCAGGAGAACATGTGCGTCAGGAACGTGCCGAAGTCCAGGCTGAGCGGCGAAAGGGCCACGGCTTTGCCCTGGGCGTCAAAGCAATAGGCCAGGCCGTATTGGTCCTTGGCGATCAGCGCCGTCTCGGCGGGGTCTCGGCCGGGGGTGATAAAATCGTAAAAGGGGTCGCTGAATATCAGGCCCTGCCCATCGGGGTTTTGCGGGGCTTCCCGGGTGAAGCGGAACCACCCCGCGGCGGCGGCCGCGCCGCAGGCGGCCAGGGCCAGCGCCAGGGCGGCGGCCAATCCCAAAGCCCAGCGGCGCCGGGCGCGCAGGCGGGACGGGGGCGGCGCCAGGGCCGGCGCCAGGGCCGCGGTCACCAGGGCCTCGTCCATCCCGCCCAAAGCGGCGAACAGATTTTCCTTGGTCATAGCATTCCCTCCTGTTCCAGTTGTTGCAAAAGCCGGCGCCGGGTGCGCAGCAGCGTCACCGACACTTTGTTTTTGCTGACGCCATAGGCGGCCGCGATCTCGCCCACGGGCTGGGCGGCCCAGTAGCGGCGCAAAAACACGTCCCGGGCAAAGGGTTTCTGCCTGCGCAGGAACGCCTCGATCCGGCGGGCCAGCTCCCGGGCGGCGGCCTCGTCCTCGGCGCTTTCGCCGCCGGGGATGCACTCGGCCAGCTCGTCCAGCACCGGGCCGAACCCGGCGGCGCGCTTGGCCGCGCCCGCGCGCTCCAGCTGCTTGAGGCACAAATTGCGGGTGATGCGCCCCAAAAAGGGGCCCAGTTTCGCGGGCCGCGCGTCGGGCATGGCGTGCCAGGCGGCCAGCCAGGTGTCGTTCAGCGCCTCTTCGGCGTCCGGCGCGCAGCGCAGCATCCGGCGGGCAATGCCTGCGCACAGGCCGCCGTAAGCCTGCTGGCTGTGGGTCAGGGCGGCTTCGTCCCGCTGCCAATATAATTCCACGATGGCCTCATCCGTCATCGCAATCCCTCCCTTCACCCTGTCAGTACGGTTTTGCGCGCTGATCTTACAGGCATCATCCGCTTTTTTTCACCGCGTGTCAATGGGCGCGCGTTTGCCTTTTTTACGGGATTATAGTATAATATATCTACTTATTGTTATTTTGGAAGGGAGCGCCTTTCATGGTGAAACTCGCACCGTCGATCCTCTCGGCTGATTTTTCGCGCCTGGGCGCGGACTGTGCCGGCGTGCTGGAGGCAGGGGCCGATTGGCTGCACATCGACGTGATGGACGGCCATTTCGTGCCCAACATCACTTTGGGCATGCCTGTGCTGGCGGGGCTGGCGAAGGCCGTGCCGGCCATTTACGTGGTGCACCTGATGATCTCCCACCCGCTGCGCTACGCGGAGGCCAGTGCCCGGGCCGGGGCCGACCTGATCAGTTTCCATTTGGAGGCCGAGGACCCGGTGGAACAGACGGTGGCCGCCATCCGGGCGGCCGGGTGCGGTGCGGCCCTGGCCATCAAGCCGGCCACCCGCCCCGAGGATGTGTTCCCCTATCTGCCTTTGCTGGACATGGTGTTGGTGATGAGCGTGGAGCCGGGCTTCGGCGGACAAAAGTTTATGCCCGAGGCGGCGGACAAGCTGCGCGCCCTGCGTGCCGAGGCCGTGCGCATCGGCAAGCCGGCGCTGCTGCTGGAAGTGGACGGCGGCATCAACCTGGAAACGGCCCCCGTCTGCGCGCGGGCCGGGGTGGACGTGCTGGTGGCGGGCAGCGCGGTGTTCGGCGCAAAGGCGCCTGCCGCCGCGGTCAGCGCCCTGCGCGCGGCCTGCGAAACAGGAACGCGGCGCTGAAAGCGGCGCGGAAAAGAGGGTAACGATGAACGAAGGAAAGCTGTACCTCAAAACGCCGTCCGCCCAGGAGGCGAACCGCGATATCGTATTCATGATGTTCCCGCTGCTGGTGATGGCCTGCTACCTGTATGGCGCCCGGCCGGCCGCCCTGTGCGCGGCGGCGGCCCTGACGGCCATTTGCAGCGATTACCTGGTGGCCTGGCTGCGGGGCACACAAAAGGATCGGACGGAAAATTCCAGCGTGCCCGCCGCTCTGCTGATGACCATGCTGATGCCTGCCACGGTGGATTATTACATCGTTGTGGTGGCCACCATCATCATCGTGCTGGTGGGCAAGGCGGCCTTCGGCGGCTGGGGCGTGTACCCCTTCAACCCGGCGGCGCTGGGCTACTGCGCCGCCGCCGTCAGCTGGCCGGAAAAAGTATTTCGCTACCCGGCGCCTTATACCGCCATCGGCCTGTGGGACACCTCCGCCGCCACCATGATGGACGGCGCCGCCCACTCGCTGCGGGCGGGCGGCATGCCCAACATCCGCATGCTGAACCTGATCTTGGGCAACTACGCCGGCGCCATGGGCGCCACCAGCGCCATCGTGCTGGTGGCCATTGCCATGTATCTGTGGATGCGCCGGGATATCAACGTGGCCATCCCGGCGGGCTTTTTGCTCACCTGCGCCTTTATCGCCGTGTGCCTGCCGCGCATCGGCGAGGTCAGCTTCTCCATGCCCATGGCCGAGCAGCTGTATCTGCGCTACCAGTCCCTCAAGTATGAACTGCTGACCGGCGGCGTGCTGTTCGCGGCCGTGTTCCTTATCAACGAGCCGTGCACCAGGCCCAAAAACAGCCGGGCCCACTTTGCCTACGGCGTGCTGATGGGCGTTATGACCATGATGTTCCGCTATTTCGGCAGCTATGACGTGGGCGTATGTTTCGCCGTGCTCAGCGTAAACGCGATCTCAGGTTATCTGGACCGGGCTTTCGCGCCCCGCGCGCACAAAGTGAACGTGAACCGGAAGGAGGCCTGAGGCGATGGAAAACCAGGATCATATTTTGTCCGCCATGCCGGACGACGTAGCCAAGCGCGTCAAGCGCGACCGGCTGTTTTTAAACAATCCCGTGGTGATGCAGGGCCTGGGCCTGGCGCCTTTGGTGGTGGCCGCCACCACCGTGAAAAACGCCGCTATCCTGGCCGTGGCGCTGTTTTTGCTGCTGACGCCCACCCGCATGCTGGCGGCGTTTTTGTCCCGCTTTTCCCTGTTCCGCTTCCGCGGCCTGACATACGCTTTCAGCGCCGCGCTGGTGTGGATGGCGGACTGGTATATTCTCAACCTGATCTTCCCCTCGGCGGATCTGGCCCTGCTGGGCCTGTACCTGCCCCTGCTTGCGGCCGACCCCATCGTGCTGAAACGGTATGAACGGCCCCAGCGCGAGCGCATCAAAACGGCCTTCAAAAAGGGCGTTATCACCTCGCTGGGCTACATCCTGGCCCAGATCCTGACGGCCGCCGTGCGCGAATTTTAGGGCGCCGGTATGCTGTACGGCCATGTGATCCTGCCCTTCAGCCTGCTGCCCCTGGCGCAGCTGCCCAGCGGCGGCTTTATCCTGGTGGCGCTGATCATCGCCGCCTGGCGCGGTTTGGCAGGCGCGGTGAAACTGCAGATGAGCGGGGGTGCAAAGGGATGACGGAACTGGTAAGAAGCCTGGCGCAGTTCTTCCTTTATGCGGTGCTGGCCGTGTTTGCCCAAAACGCCGTGTTCACCCGTGCGCTGGGCGTGTCCCGCCTGGTCAAGGTGGTGGGGGACGACACCGATCCCTGGTCCTTCAGCCTGCTGCTGTGCTGTATCCAGCTCATCAGCGCGCCGCTGGGCTATCTGGTGAACGAGCAGATCAAAACCTCGCCCTACCGCGCCTATCTGCGGCCCATCCTGATGCTGGCCTGCGCGGCGGTGGCGTTCTTTGTGGTGCTGGGCGCCATCGTGCTGGTGCGCCGCATGGAGGGCGCCCGCGCCCTGGTGGGCGCGCTGCCCATGGCCACGTTCAACACCTGCGTGCTGGGCACCATGCTGGCCTCGGCCACCCAAAGCTTCACCTTCGGCCAAACCATGGGCTTTGCCCTGGGCAGCGGCGTGGGCTATGTGCTGGCCGTGCAGGTGGTGCTGGAGGGCCAGCGCAAGCTGGACAGCGAAAAGGTGCCCGGCATTTTCCGCGGCCTGCCGGTGGCGCTGCTGTACATCGGCATCCTGGCCCTGGCCATCTACGGTTTTACCGGCCACACGGTGGCGTTCTGAGCCGGCCGTGGAACTGCGATCGCTGGGCGAAGGCGTCTACGCCCTGTACAAAGAGACGCTTCCCATCGGCCGTGCGTGTTACCGCGACGGCCGTTTTTTGGAGTTTTTCGTGGAGGAGGCCTGGCGCCGCCGCGGTTACGGCACCTGGTTTTTCAGGCAGGTTTTGAAGACGGAAGGCGTGCCGCCGGCCCTTCCCCTCACGGCCGCCCCGCCCGCGGGCCCGGCCGGCCGTGCGTTCCTAAGCAAACTGGGCTTTTCCCCGGCGGACGGGCAGTGGCGCCGCGCGCCGTCGCCGCAGGAAAACGCGCTGACGGTGGTGCACGCCTTCTGGCGCGCCCATCTGCCGGCCGGGGGCTTTGCCATCGACGCCACGGCCGGCAACGGCCACGATACGGCTTTGCTGTGCCGCCTGGTGGGTCCGGCGGGCCGCGTGCTGGCGCTGGATATCCAGCGGCGTGCCGTGGACGCCACCAACGCCCGCCTGGCCGCCGCGGGCCTGGCCCGGATCGGCCGGGCGGTGCTGGACAGCCACGCGAACCTGGCCCGCTGGGCGGCCCCGGGCGCGGCCGACGCGGTGGTGTTCAATTTGGGCTATCTGCCCGGGGCCAGCCACAGCCTGTTCACCGTGCCCCAGGTGAGCGTGCCCGCCCTGGACACGGCGCTGGGACTGCTGCGGCCGGGCGGTATTTTAACGGTGTGCGCCTATTCCGGCGGCGCACAGGGCACCGCCGAGCGGGACGCCGTGCTGGCCTGGGCGGACGGTGTGGACACGGCCTGCTTCGCGGTGCGGCAGGAGCGGTTTGAAGACCGCGCCGGCCACCCGCCGGTGGCCCTGTGCCTGCGCCGTTTGGGGTGAGGAAAACAGCGAAACAGGAGAAAAAAACGTATTTCACCGGTTTTTCACCGTTGCCCTATCCTTTTTTCACAATTGGGCCGTATACTAAGGGCAGGACAAAGGGAAAGCGGGCCGGCAAGTGGCCTGCGCAAAGCGCAGTTTCCCTTTGCACACTGAGATAAATCCCGGCGAAAAAGGAGAGACCGATTTATGAATAACTGGGAATATGATTACACCAATTTGTACAACGGGGCAAGCGCGAACAACGCACAGCCCGCGGGCGGCCAGCAGGGCCAGGCGGCACAGCCCGACCCGGCCGTGAACACGAACCCCCAGCCGGGGGCGGACGGCGGCACGTATACGTCCGGCAGCTACCAGGCCGGCGGCTATACGGGCGGCGGCTACGGCGGGTACAACGCCGGCAGCTACAACTACGGCGCCCCCCAGCCGCCCAAACCGCCCAAGCGGGATCACAAATGGGCAAGGCGCGTGGGCGCGGCGGCCCTGGCCCTGGTGTTCTGCGTGGGCGCCGGCTTTGGCGGCGGCTACCTGGGCACTTTGGCGGCGCAAAGCAACGCGGCCCTGGCGGCGCCTTCCTCCAGTGCCTCCCAGGCGGCTGTGCAGGACAACGCCAACGCGGTCACGCCGGCCCCCGTGACAGACAGCGGCAGCCTGACCGTGTCGCAGATCGCCAGCAAGGTGGGCCCCAGTGTGGTGGAAGTCACCACCGAGACCGCCACCATGAACCCCTACTTCGGGCAGTATGTCCAGTCCGGCGCTGGCAGCGGCGTCATCATCAGCCAGGACGGCTACATCGTCACCAACAACCATGTGGTGTCCGGCGCCAGCCAGATCAAAGTGACCACCCAGGATAAACAGAGCTATGAGGCCACGCTGATCGGCAGGGATGAAAAGACGGACGTGGCCGTGCTGAAGATCGACGCCACGGGCCTGACCGCCGCCGCCATCGGCGACTCCGACAAGCTGGCCGTGGGCGAATTCGCCCTGGCCGTGGGCAATCCTTTGGGCACCTTGGGCGGCACCGTCACCGACGGCATTATCTCCGCCCTGGACCGCGACATCACCGTCAATAACCAGACCATGACCCTGCTGCAGACCAACGCGGCTGTCAGCCCCGGAAACTCCGGCGGCGGCCTGTTCAACGCCAAGGGCGAGCTGATCGGCATCGTCAACGCCAAGTCCGGCGGCAGCGACGTGGAGGGCCTGGGCTTCGCGATCCCCATCAACACGGCCATGGAAGTGGCAGAAAGCCTGATCGCCAACGGCTATGTGGCCGGCCGCCCCGTGCTGGGCGTGACGGTGATCGCCATTGACGACGTGAGCACCGCCATGCAGTACGGCGTGTCCCAGCTGGGCGTGTACATCGCCCAAGTCACCGAGGGCGGCGCGGCCGAGAAGGCCGGCCTGCAGTCCGGCGACCTGCTGGTGTCCATCGACGGCGCCGCGGTGTCCGCCACGGCGGACGTCACCAGTATTTTGGACCAGCACAGCGTGGGTGATACGCTGGAGGTGCAGGTGCAGCGCGACCGCCAGGTGCTGAGCTTCAGCGTCACGCTGCAGGAATCTGCCCCCACCGCCACGGCGCAGCCCGCGGACAGCACTCCTGCCCAGCAGGAGGAGCAGTCCCGGCAGGACGGCTCCTGGAATCCCTTCCAGGGCCGCTGGTAAACCGCACAAACAAAAGCCCCTCATCTTTCCGGATGAGGGGCTTTTTAGATGTCCCCGGTGCCGAAGGCAAAATCCTCTCTTGCAAGAATGGGCTGGATTTGATAGAATGAAAAAAGATCAGGAAGGGAGGCCTCCGGCGATGATGATATATGGAAAAATATGGAACGGGGGGGGGGGCTTCTAATTTAGCTGCGGGCTATAATAAACAAAGCCAAAGTGTGCCCAATGTGGGTGGGGTTTGGGTTTTTTTGTGTTGCCATGAATTTTCAGGATGATCAAAAAAGGAGGAAAACCACATGAAGAAATTGGTATCCGGGTTTCTGGCGCTGTGCATGGCCCTCAGCCTGTCGGCCCCTGCCCTCGCGGATGCGGCGTTGTCCGAAGCGCTGCTCACGACAGCCGAATTGCCGCTGCCCACGTGGTCCCCCACCGTTGTCACGGCGGCCGACGATCAAAAAGGGGCAAAGGATTGGACCGAAGTGGGGGCCATTGGAGATTGGCATACACAGCTCAATGGGATTAGCACCGAAAGCAACACCGTTTACAAAATCAAGCTGACGGGCAATTTCACCTTGGACACTGCCTTAAGCGTTGCCGATACCAACACGTTGGAGCTGGACCTAAATGGTTGTGCCCTAACGGCGGCACAGGGCCAGCGCCATTTGATCGTCAATGGCACGCTGATATTGACGGACAGCGCCGGCGGTGGCCGCCTGGATGGCGGCGGGCATAGCGGTGGCGTGGAAGTGAAGAAAAAACAGGACACAGCGAACGGTGTATTTACGATGAACAGCGGCGCCATTGTCAACTGTAAAAACGATACCTCCGGCGCCGGCGTATACGTGAACGGCGGTACCTTTACCATGGCGGGCGGAACGATCGACAGCTGCACTGCCTCTGGCGGCAGGATCTCCGATGGCGGTGGCGTGGCGGTAAAAGGCGGCGCGTTCATCATGACAAGCGGTACGATCAGTAACTGTACAGCCGCCACTTCTGGCGGTGGCGTGTATCTGGATATAATCGGCGGCGAGGTCAAGCTGCAAGACGGCGTCGTCAGCGGCTGTACTGCGAATACCGGCGGCGGCATCTATATGGGCGGTGGAACATTTAACATGACAAACAGCACCATCAGCAACTGCAGCGCCGGACGTGCCGGCGGCGGTGTATGTGTGGATGGCGGCGTGTCCACTCTGCAAGGTGGAACCATAGAAAATTGCTGCGTCTCCGGTACCGGCAGTGACACTGGCGGCGGTGGGGTGGCGCTGGGGGGAGGCATGCTCACCCTGAAAAGCGGCGCCATCCGCGGATGCTCCGCCAACAGCGGCGGCGGCGCGCTTGCGTGGAAAGGTGTTTTCAAATTGGAAGGCGGAGCCATCAACAACTGCACTGCCACGGAAGGCGGCGGCGTGTATGTGGAACCGATTGCCACCTTCCAGGTTCAGGGCAGTCCATCGGTGACAGATAACGTGGCTGGTGACGTGACAAATAATATATACTTGCGCTTGAACAGCAACACCCAGAAGGGGGCGGTGATTGAGGTAACAGGCGCCCTGGACACCGGCGCGGCACTGGGCGTGACCCTGGGCGGAAATATTGATGAGTGGAAGGACAAGACGTTCTTACAAGACCTTCCCAGTGGCAATCGGGCCTTTTTCCCCGACAGTGATTCCACCCAATACTTTACCAGTGGCGCTATAGACAGCTTCGGCAATTTTGCCACGGCGCCTTATGTGGGCCCTGCACCAGTTACCCCGGACATAGCCGTCACCCTGGACAAAGCAACCCTGTCCCTGAAACCGGGCGATACGGCGAAACTGAAAGCCACCCTGACACCCGCCGACGCCACCTACAAGTACATCTTCTGGGAATCCTCGGATGAAGCAGTCGCTACGGTCAGCGACAGCGGCCTGGTGACGGCCGTGGCCGACGGCACGGCAACCGTCACGGCCAAAAGCTGGTACGGCCATGAGGCCGCTTGCGCAGTGACCGTCAAAACCCCCGACGAGCCCACGCCGCCGCAGCCCGTTGACCCCTGGCCCACGGAGGGGCTGGAAGGGTTCGTGACGCGGTGCTACCGCGTGGCCCTCTCCCGCGACCCGGACAAGGCCGGCCATGCCGACTGGGTGCGCTGGCTGCAGGACGGCACGGTGGATGCGACGTCCTGCACTTACGGCTTTGTGTTCAGCAAAGAGATGAACAACAAGAACCTCTCGGACGAGGACTTTGTCAAGACGCTGTACCGGCTGTTCATGGACCGGGAGGGCGAAGCCGCGGGCGTGGCCTTCTGGACCAATTACCTGAACGGCGGTCACAGCCGCGAAGAAGTGTTCCACGGCTTTGCCGATTCCGTGGAGTTTGCCCGTATCAAAACAAACTACGGCATCCGGTAAAACAAAAAGAAAGCAAACAGGCGCCCCGGAAGTTCCGGGGCGCCTCTTTTGTTCAGAATGGCGCGGGACGTCACACCAGAATGTTTTTGATCAGCAGGCTGGTGGTTCCGTCGGGATTCTTGATGAATTCCAGGGCGCTCTCGTCCCGGTACACCTCCACGGGCACCTTTACCTCCACGCCGCCGGCGCTGCGCAGGGACTGCTTTTCCAGCCGCCGCACGGCCGCCGCCGGCATGGGCAGGGGCTCGTCCAGGGCAATGTCCCGCTCCGCCAGGGCCTTGGTAAAGGCCTCGCGGGCGTGGGGCAGGTCGCCGTACAGCGTGTCGCACAGGTCCTCGATGGGCGCCGGCTCCCAGGGCACGTCCGGGCGGCTGGCCGCCACCTTTGCCGCCTTGTACTCGGCGCACACCGCGGCCGCCACCTCGGGTTCGTCCACGCCGGTGGCGCCGTAAAACTGCTGGTTCACCTCCACGGCCACACTGCGGATGGTCTCCAGCTTTTCTTTGGGCGACAGGCCCGGCCGCACTTCCAGCAGCCGGCGGCCCAGGTAGGGCTGTTTATGGCCGTCCATGTCGTACTTTTTTTCCAGCAGACGCACATGATAGGGCGCTTTCAGGGAAAGCTCGATAAAGAAGGCCTCGTCGGCCTTGCCCGATGCGCCGGGCAGCATGGTGGCCTGGCGCACGATGTCGTTGGCCGCGGCGCTGCCGCGCAGTTCAAAATAGTGGGCCACCCCGATTTTGTAATTCAGCTTAAAGGCGGCAAAATAATCCTTCCCGTCAATGGACAGCAGCGCGAAGGCCGCGTCGCCGGCGGGGATGGAGGGGTTTTCGGTCAGGATCTGGAACCACTGTTCGGCCAGGCGCACCGTGGCGGGCAGGAAGTCCTCTTCCACCTCGGAAAGCTTCGCGGCCAGGGGCGCCTCGGCGGGCAGGGTGCACAGCTTTGTCTCCTCACCGTTAAAGGCCCGGGCGGCAATGCCGGAAAGATAAGCAAGGGCGTCCTCGCTTTCCAGCAGATATTCGCTCACCACCGGGGCGTCCACATTGGTGTCCAGGATATGCAGCACGGCTTTTGTGATGGAAAGGTCCATGTTCATCCTCTTTTCGCTGTCGTTTTGCCTTTCTATTATACAATGGTTTGCAAAGCAGCGCAAATCATCTTGCCAGGCATACAAAAATAGCTTATAATAATCCAGTTAGACGTGAAAAATGGGTATTCGCCCCAGTGAGCAGGAGACAATATGAACGAATTGATCGAAGAAATCAACAAACGCCGCACGTTCGCCATCATTTCCCACCCGGACGCCGGCAAAACCACCCTTACCGAGAAGCTGCTTTTGTACGGCGGCGCCATCCAGCAGGCGGGCATCGTCAAGGGCAAAAAAGGCGCCCGCGCCGCCGTGTCCGACTGGATGGAGATCGAAAAGCAGCGCGGCATCTCCGTCACCAGTTCGGTGCTGCAATTCAATTACGGCGGTTTCTGCATCAATATCCTGGACACCCCGGGCCACCAGGATTTCTCCGAGGACACCTACCGCACGTTGATGGCCGCGGACAGCGCCGTCATGGTCATCGACGCCGCCAAGGGCGTGGAGGCGCAGACGAAAAAGCTGTTCAAGGTGTGCACCATGCGGGGCATCCCCATCTTTACCTTCATCAACAAGATGGACCGGGAGGCCCGCAACCCCTTCGACCTGCTGGAGGAGATCGAGCAGGTGCTGGGCATCGAGACCTATCCCATGAACTGGCCCATCGGCTGCGGCAAGGCTTTCAAAGGCGTGTACGACCGGAACGCCAAAGAGATCCTGGCCTTTGAAAGCGTGGGCAAAGTGGGCACGAAGCAGGCGGAAAAAATCGAGGCGCGCCTGGGCGACGCGGGGCTGGACGGCCTGCTGGGGCCCGAGCTGCACGGCACCCTGGTGGACGACATCGAGCTGCTGGACGGCGCGGCCTATGAATTTGACAAGGCCAAGGTGGACGCGGGCAAACTGACGCCGGTGTTCTTCGGTTCCGCCCTGACCAACTTTGGTGTGGAACCCTTCCTGGCCGATTTCCTGCGCCTGTCCCTGCCGCCGCTGCCGCGCATGAGCGACAAGGGCCTCGTCGAGCCCACCGGCGAGGATTTTTCGGCCTTCATCTTCAAGATCCAGGCCAACATGAACAAGGCCCACCGGGACCGCATCGCCTTCGCCCGCATCTGCTCCGGCCGGTTCGAGCGCGGCATGGACGTCACCCACGTGCAGGGCGGCAAAAAGATCAAGCTGGCCCAGTCCACCCAGATGATGGCCTCTGAGCGGGAGACCGTGGACGAGGCCTTTGCCGGGGATATCATCGGCCTGTTTGACCCGGGCATCTTCGCCATCGGCGACACCATCACCGCGGCCAAAGACGCCTTCCAGTACGAGGGCATCCCCACCTTCGCGCCCGAGCATTTTGCCCGCATCAGCCAGGTGGACACCATGAAGCGCAAGCAGTTCGTCAAGGGCATGGAGCAGATCGCCCAGGAGGGCGCCATCCAGATCTTCAAGACCCCCTACTCCGGCATGGAGGAGGTCATCGTGGGCGTGGTGGGCACGCTGCAGTTCGACGTGCTGGAGTACCGCCTGCGCAGCGAGTACAATGTAGAGCTGTATAAAGAAGGCCTTCCCTACGAATACCTGCGCTGGATCGTACGGGAGGAGGACGCCCCCCCGCTGAAGGAGGAGGACCTGTTGCTGCCCAACGACGCCAAGCTGGTGGAGGACTATAAGGGGAACCAGCTGCTGCTGTTCGCCTCCCAGTGGTCCATCCAGTGGGTCAGCGACCGGAACAAGGGTCTGAAGCTGGCCGAGTTCGGCGGCGCGAAATTTTAAAAAGGGGACGGGAACATGAGACCAAAGCTGATCCTGACGGATCTGGACGGGACCCTCCTGCGGGAGGACAAGACCCTCTCCCCTATCAACCGCGCCGCCCTGGAGCAGGCCGCCGCCCAGGGAGCGGAGGTAGTGGTGGCTACCGGCCGCTTTTACGGCGGGATTCCTCAGGAGCTGCGGGACCTGCCCTTTCTGCGCTATTTCATCCTGATGAACGGGGCCAAGGTGTATGACCGCCGGATGGACAAGACGCTTGGCCGGGCGGAGATCCCCTGGGAGACAGTGGAGGCAGTCATCGATTTTCTGGAACCTCTGCACTGCTCGGTGGACTGCTTTCAGAACGACCGGGGCCTGATGGCCCGGAAATACTATGACCGCCTGGAGCAGTATGTTACTCACCCGCCCTCCTTCGCCCTGGTCAAGCGCACCCGTGAGCCGGTGGATGACCTGAAGGAGGCGGTGCTGGCCGGAGGGGGCTCCGTTCAGAAGCTCCAGGCCTATTTCCCCGATCTGGAGCTGCGGCCCAAAGTGATGGAGCAGTGCAAACTGGTGTTCCCGGATCTGGTCCAGGCCATCTCCATGCCCGCCAACCTGGAGTTCAACGCCCCGGACGCCACCAAAGGAAACGGCCTGCGCACCCTGTGCCGCTGTCTGGGGATCGATCCCCGGGAGGCCGCGGCATTCGGCGATGGGACCAACGACCTGAGTCTTCTGCAAGAGGCCGGGAGCGGGGTAGCCATGGCCAACGGCGCCCCCGAGACGCTGGCTGCGGCCGACCTGACCGCCCCCTCCAATGAGGAGGACGGGGTAGCTCAGATCCTGTCCCGCTGGTTTCCCCCAAATACATGAAAATCGGGAGAGCGCCCCCGCGCGCTCCCGCATTAAACCCCAGCCCCGCCCGGGCTGGGTGCCCGTCAGGTAGTAGTACCGCAGCAGCGCGGCCGCCAGGACCAGGAGCGAGGCCCAGGCATTGATCCTGGCGGAGCCTTCAGGATCCGGAGCGCTCCTCCAGGTCTCCAGCGCCAGCCTGAAAAAGAAGGCCAGCGGCGGCAGGACCAGGGCTCCTGCGGCGCGGCGCAGTCCGGTGATTTCCGGAGCCGAAGCGGCTTCTCCGGAACGGGCGTCCAGGCTGTCCCGCTGGAGCCGGACAGCCTGCAGGGACAGCAGCAGGGCAAAGAGCAGCAGCACCAGGCTGACCGCCACGGTGCTCAGTGTGTCCCAGGCCGCAGTCCCCTCAGCGTCCAGCCCCGGGTCAGGTCCAGTGCGGCGCTCCATCGCGTCACCTCCTGACACATCCTATGCCGGAACAGGAAAATGGACACAAAATCCCCAGAAAAGCCGGATAAAATTTAGGAAAATGTGAATTTTTCTCCGGACGACTGGACAGAAGGGCCTCAGTTGAGTATGATATACACGGATCGAAATTTGACCGAAACAGAAGGCCGGCCGGGCGTGAGGCGTCCGGCGGAACGGCCTGGGAGGTAGCCATGCGGCGAAGCTATTTGGGCGGGGTCCACCCCGTTTCCTATAAAGAGAGCACCAGGCGCAAACCCATTGTCCCCCTGGAGACGGAACCCGATCAGGTGATCATTCCCCTGACCATGTGCAGCGGCGGCGGAGCGGTCCCGGTGGTCCGGCCCGGGGATCTGGTGACTGTGGGACAGGTCATCGCCGAGCCGGAGGACAACGGCGTCTATGTCCACGCCAGCGTCTCCGGCCGGGTGCGCGCCATCGAGCCCAGGCCCCATCCCTGGGGCGGCAGCTGGGACGCCATCGTCATCGACAACGACGGGAAGGACACCCCCTGCCCCGAGCTGCCGGAGCCCATGGACTGGTCCCGGATGGACCGGGACGAGGCCCTGGACCGGATCTGCCGGGCTGGGATCACCAGCATGGGGGGCGGCGCCAGTCCCACCCACCTGCGCCTGCGCCAGGCGGTGGGCCGGGTGGACACCCTGATCGTCAACGCCGCCGAGTGCGAGCCCTATCTGACCGCCGACCACCGGCTGCTGCTGGAGAAGGGGGACCAGGTCCTCCAGGGCGTGCAGATGATGGCCCGGCTGCTCCGGGTGGAGCGGGCCGTGCTGGTGGTAGCCGGGGACAAACTCAACGCGGTGGAGTTTTTGGAGCGCCGCCTGCGCCGGAAGAAGCGGGCGGTGGAGCTGCTCACCATCCAGACCCGCTATCCCCTGGGCATGGAAAAGCAGCTGATCCGCACCGTGACCGGGCGTGAGGTGCCGCCAGGTCAGTCGGCGCTGGATGTGAAATGTTCTGTGTTCAACGTGGCCACGGTGTATATGGTGCACTCCGCCCTGATGAAGGGGAGTCCCCTGACCCACCGGGCAGTGACGGTGAGCGGCGGCGCGGTGGCCCGGCCCCGGAACCTCTGGGTTCCCATCGGGACCCCTCTGCGCTGCCTGCTGGAGTCTGCCGGAGGCCTGCGGGAGGAGCCCGCAGTCATCCTCACCGGCGGCCCCATGACCGGGACGGTCCAGGGGGACCTGGAGGCCCCGGTGGTGAAGAACACCAACGCCCTGCTGTGCCTCACGGACCAGGAGCACAACTCCGCCAGCCAGACGGAGACGGTGTGCGTCCGCTGCGGCCACTGTGTCTCCAGCTGTCCCATGAACCTGAACCCGGTGTCGGTCTATCGGGCCATGCGGATGGGCGAGCGGGAGCGGCTCCCGGAGCTCCATCTGGAGGACTGCATGGAGTGCGGCTGCTGCTCCTATATCTGTCCCTCACATATCCCCCTGGCGGATCTGGTCCGTCAGGCCAGACAGTTTCCAAGGGAAGGAGGCGAGCAGGAATGAGTCAGAACGGACCTGTGATCCGCCGGTCATCCCCGCAGATCGCCCAGGTGTCCAGCATCTCCTCCACGATGCTGGATGTGATCGTGGCCCTGCTGCCCGCCCTGGGCATGGCGGTCTATCTGTTCGGCCCCCGGGTGCTGGCCCTGACCCTGGTGTCCGTGGCAGCCTGCGTGGGGGCGGAGTACGGCTACCGCCGGCTGATGGGGCTGAGCAATACAGTGGGCGACCTGTCCGCCTGCGTCACCGGCCTGCTGCTGGCCATGAGCCTTCCGGTGACCGCGCCCTACTGGGCCCCGGTGCTGGGCGGCGTCTTTTCCATTGTGGTGGTCAAGCAGTTTTACGGCGGACTGGGGCGGAACTTTATGAACCCCGCCCTGGCGGGGCGCGCGCTGCTGTGTACCTTTCCCGGCCTGATGACCACCTGGGTGGACGCGTTCCAGAAAACTCCGCTGTTTGGAGCGGTGGACGCGGTCTCCTCCCCTACCCCGATGGCCCTGCTCCACGCCGGAGCGCTGCCCGACCTGACCCTGAGCCAGCTGATGCTGGGGCAGCACGGAGGCGCAATGGGCGGAGCGCCGGTGTTCATGCTTCTGCTGGGCGGGGTGTACCTGGTGGGGCGGCGCGTGATCTCCCCCCGCATCCCCCTGTCCTATCTGGGGACCGTCGCCCTGCTGACCCTGCTCTTCCCCCGGGGAAATGGGGGGGCGCTGGCCTGGATGACTGCCCAGCTGTGCAGCGGCGGTCTGGTGCTGGGGGCGGTGTTCATGGCCTCCGATTACACTACCACACCGGTCACACCGGTGGGTCAGACCCTGTTCGGGATGGGCTGCGGCGTGCTGACTGTGCTGCTGCGCTACTTCGGCTCCTATCCTGACGGGGTGGGCTGGGCCATTCTCACCATGAACTGCTGCGTTTGGCTGCTGGACCGCGCCGCCCTGCCCCGGCGCTTTGGCGTGGGCCGCTTTGAAGCGGTTCGGGGCTGGGCAGAGCACCTGCGTGCCAGCGCTGCCGCCATCCATTTCGTGCCTCCCAAGGTGAAATTCCTGGCCCGGGCCGGGGACGGCACCATGCCCGGCGAGGGCTATCTGGACGAGCTGCGGGGCACTGTTCGGCAGCTGGCGGCTCTGGCCGCGGTGTTTGCCGTGACCTGCGGCATGGTGTTCGGGGTCCATCGGGCAACGGACTACGCCGCCGTCCGTGCGGAGACCGCGGCCCAGCAGACCCTGCTGGCCCAGGTCATGCCCCAGGCCACTGTACGCTCTGAGACCCCGTACCGCGCGCCTGGCGCACTGAGCATCACGGCCGGCTACAACGATAGCGGGCTGGTGGGCTACTGTGTGGAGGTCCAGGCCAACGGCTTCGGAGGCGTGCTCACCGCTGTGGTGGGCGTCAACACCAACGGTGAGGTCACCGGCGTGGCAGTCACCGACCACCGGGAGACGGTGGGTGTGGGGACACAGGCTCTGAAGAGCGGCTACCTCAGTCAGTATACCGGGCGCTCCGGCACCATCCGCACCTCCGGCAGCAACGCAGTGGAGGCGGTGTCCGGGGCAACCGCCACATCAGAGGCGGTCACATCCTGTGTGAACCAGGCCCTGGCCATTGTGGCCAGCCTGGATACGGAGGGAAAAGTGGACTATGTGGATGGCGAGGTCTGACCTGGATCAACAGAAAGGAGGCAGCCGGATATGACGGCAGTTCAGCTGGCAGGGATCGCTTTGGCGGCCCTGCTGTCAGAAAACTTTATTTTAGTCAGCTGTCTGGGAATTGGGTCCCGGACCCAGGCGTTCCGGGATCCCCTGGACGCCTGGCGCACTGGATACAGCCTGACGTCAGTGATGGTGATAACTGCACTGGCCGCCTGGGTGGTGAACCAGCTGTTGAGGCACTTTGCCCTGAGCTATTTCCAAACGCTGGCCTTCGCCCTGACGGGTCCCCTGGTGGTGGCCGGCCTGCGGTATTTTCTGCGGACCTGCATCCCGGAGCTGTCCCGGCGGATGGATGAAAACCTGTCCTCTGTCACCTCCAACTGCGCGGCTATGGGCACGGCGCTGCTCATTGCCCAGCGTGGCTACGGCCCGGGCGGAGCGTTCCTATACGCCCTTTTTGGCGGAGCTGGAGCCACAGTGGCGATGATGTGCTTCGCCGGTCTGCGGCGGGAGGTCAGCTTGACTAGCTGCCCCCGGTGCTTCCAGGGGCTGCCCATCAACCTGATCACCGCCGGGCTGATGGCCCTGTCTTTGGTTGGCTTCTATGGCCTTCATCTGAGCTGATCGGATCAACGAACGTACAAGCCCCTGGAAGCAAAGGCTTCCAGGGGCTGATTTTGTGCTCCTCCGTCAGTCAGGTCCCCGCGTAACAAGGCGGCCGGCTCCAGCGCTTCCCGCGCGGCCAGGTCCATCACCCACACCTCAACGGCTACCCGCTCCTCCGTCCGGTCCCCCAGGTTCTTGGTATAAGTACGGCTCTGGAGACGGCCTTCGAAGTACAGGGTGCTCCCCACCTCCATCCCGCCGCACTGGTGGGCCAGACTGCCCCAGGTGATGCAGGGGAGATAATCCGCCCGGCCATAGCGCCGGTTCACCGCCAGGATCATGTCACAGATCGTCCGGCCCAGGGGGGTGGACCGGAGGCTGGGCGGCTTGCACAGTGTCCCGGACAGGAGCAGGCGGTTCTCGTCCTCCCTCTGCTCCAGAAGCAGCTCCTTGGCAAACACGCTGATGATCAGCCTGCTGCCCACGCCGGAACGGTTGTTGAAGGTGCGGACCTCCCCATGGACCGTGACCTCCTCCCCCCGCTCCAGCCAGCCGCAGCCCTCCAGCAGCGCCCGTGAGGCCACCACGTTCACCTGATCGGCCACCCCGGACAGGCGGCTGACCGCCAGGGGGAAGGTAAAAAACTCCACCTCATGGTTGCAGTGGGAGAGGGCGGGGGGCTGGGCGACCCGGCCATGGAGGACCATCCGATTGACATCCGTCCCGGTCTGCTTCATGCTGTATCACACTCCTGACTCGTTTGTTCCCCCCATCTATATGACACTGCCCCCGCCGGTATGTCCTTTTTCTCCGGCGGGGGCAGTACATTTTGTTATATCATTTTATAATATTACAAAATAGGCCATTCATTTCGCAAAATACCAGCCCAGAAGGGCAGCCAGCGCCAGCTGACCGATCAGCAGGGCGGGCAGCCCGTATCGGAAATACCAGTGCTTCGTCTTGTGGCGGAAGGTCCGCATCCCCACAATGGAGCCCAGGCTCCCGCCCAGCACCGCCGGCAGGAACAGGGCTTTTTCTGAGATGCGCCACGCGCCCCGTCTGGCCCTTCTCTTGTCCAGGCCCATCAGCAGAAAGCCAGCCAGGTTGACCAGCAGCAGATAACCGGCCAGCAGCGTCCACAGATCTCTGTCCACACCTATCCCTCCTCTGTGCTCATAAAACGCTCACAGCCCCGGGGGCGGCGGATGCCGCCTCCGGGGCCTGTTCTCCCTTCTGTACCTGCCCCTTTTACTCCAGGATAGCGCCCCGGTCCGCGGAGGACACCAGCTTGGCATAGCGGGCCAGGTAGCCTGTCTTGATCTTGGGCTCGGGACACACCCACTTGGCCCGTCGGGTGGCCAGCTCCTCCTCCGCCACCTTCAGGTTGATGGTGCGGGCGGGAATGTCGATGGCGATGAGGTCGCCCTCCTCCACCAGGCCGATGGTCCCGCCGGAGGCCGCCTCCGGGGAGACGTGTCCGATGGACGCGCCCCGGGTGGCGCCGGAGAACCGCCCGTCGGTGATCAGGGCCACGTCCTTATCCAGCCCCATGCCCGCAATGGCAGAGGTGGGGTTGAGCATCTCCCGCATCCCAGGACCGCCCTTGGGGCCCTCATAGCGGATGACCACCACATCTCCAGCCACGATCTTTCCGTCATAGATGGCCCGGATGGCGTCGTCCTCGCTGTCGAACACCCGGGCGGGTCCCTCGTGGACCATCATCTCCGGGGCCACGGCGGACTGCTTGACCACGCAGCCGTCGGGGGCCAGGTTGCCCTTCAGGACAGCGATGCCGCCGGTTCTGGAATAGGGGTTGTCCAGCGGCCGGATGATCTCCTCATTCCGGTTGACCACGCCCTCCAGATTTTCGGCCACGGTCCTGCCGGTGCAGGTGAGCGTTCCCGTGTCCAGCAGCCCGGCCTGCGCCAGCTCCGCCATCACGGCGTACACGCCGCCGGCCCGCTCCAGGTCCTCCATGTAGGTGTCCCCGGCGG